>JAUTXN010000362.1 GCA_030838045.1 Acidimicrobiaceae bacterium | reverse complement strand
CCGTAGCCGGCGTTGGTTTCGTTGCGAACGACCGTCACGCTGTCGTGCGCTGCCGCCCGCTCAGCGCTGCCGTCGCTGGACGCGTTGTCGACGACCACCACTTCGGCGCTCATGTCCCCCAGCGCCGCGGGCAGGGCGTCGAGGCACCGGTCGAGCAGGGCCGCAGTGTTCCAGGACACGATCCCGACTCTCACCTCGGCGGCCATGGCCCTCTTGTAGCAGAGTCTCCTGTCGCCAGCCCGACGGTCGTGGCTCGGGGCGCGCCGCTCAGACCTCGGGGACGACCGGAATGTGCTGCTAGCTACAGTACGGCCGTGAGGGTGCTGCCTTTCCTGGCCGCCGATGCGGTCGACGAAATCATCCATTGGGTGGCGTCGCGCCTGCGATCGCAGTGGTGGATCTGGCTGCTCCCGCTCGCGGTCCTCTACGCCATGGTGCGCTGGCCGTACGGGCGGATCGTGCACATCATCGCCGGGGTGTTCGCCCTCGGCGTACTGGCCTGGGCCATCAAGCGGCCCGGGAACGCGCTCATCGCCCTCGTGTGCTTCCTGCCCCTTCAGGCGATCGGATTCGGTTTCTTGCTCCGGCTCCACGTGCCCACCCAGATCCTGCGCCCGGCAGGCGGGATCAAGGACGTGCTGGCGGTGGGCATCCTCCTCTCGGCCTTGCATACCTTCCATGTCGGGCGCACCCGGCTGGGAAAGCAGGGCCAACTCGATGGCATCGACAAGGTGTTGCTGGTCTACGTCGCCGTTGTCACCTTCTACCTGATCTTCCCGCACTTGTTCACGCTGTTCCCGGTCGCCAATCGATGGAGCGTGCGGCTGCTCGCATGGCGGACCGATTGCGGCTACGTGCTGCTGTTCTTCGCTGTTCGCCATGCCCCGATTCCCGCCGCTGCCAGGCGGCGGTTCATCCAGGTCCTGATCGGCCTCACCGCCCTGACCGTGGTACTCGGCTTCTACCAATGGTTACGGCCGGAATCATGGTCGCATCTAATCCTGTCCAGCGGACGCCAGGTGCAGTACCAGCTCTCGGTGCTCGGCATCGACTCGGTGACCGTGGGCCGAAACCTGGGCTACCTGACCAACCTCAGCCTGCTGCGAGTGGCCTCGGTGTTCATCAGCCCCTTCGACATGGCCGACTTCCTTCTGATCCCGCTGGCGATCGCCGTCGAGCGCATCGCCCGCAACTATCGGTCGCGGGGGAGCTATGTCTTGTGTGCCGCCATCCTGGCGATCCTGTTCGCCTCTCGAGTGCGGGCCGACGCCTTGGCCGCAGTCATCATCGCCGTGGTCGCCATGTGGCCGACACCGAACCGCCCGATCACCGCCCGGTTGCGGCTCCTGGCCGCAATCCTCGTGGCGAGCGCCGTCATCGCGCCCTCGCTAGGGGGAACCCGATTCGTCAACGCCGAAGGGGGCGCAAAGTCAAACCAGGGCCACATCAGCGAGATCACCGGTGGTGTGAAGCAGCTGGCTCGGAATCCCCTGGGGCTGGGTATCGGCAACGTGGCCGGGGTCGGCGATCGATTCGTCCTCGCGGCCAACCGCCAAGGCGGGTTCACCGTCGACAACGCGGTCCTCCAGGTCGGCAACGAACTCGGACTTCAGGCGATGGTGCCCTGGTTGGTGATGATGTTCCTGATTTGGAAGGCACTTGGGCGCGCCGCCAAGCGAACCGACCCCTTCGCTGGTGGGGTCCGGCTCGCGTTCCTCGCCGTATTCGTTGCGGGGATGTACCACCACGTCTTCTTGAGCTTCGCCGTGGCGTGGATCCTGTGGTCAGCCGTGGGGCTGGCGTTGCACGTCGAGAGCGGCCCAGGTGTACCGGAATCGGATACCTCCCCAGGTAACATCGATGACATAAACGCCACCGCGGCGGCCGATCCGAACTGACGGGGACATGGAACTTCGACGCTACCTACTGCTGCTCCGGCAACGGCTCGTGCTCGTCATCCTGACCGTGCTCGCCGGGATCGCGGGCGGCTACTTGGTCACCAACAACACTCCGATCTACCGGGCCCAGACCTCGATTTACGTGGGCTCTCGTCAGCCCGCCAATCAGTCGGGCACGGACATCATCCAACTGGACCGGATCATCGCCACCTACGCCGCCATGGTGAAGAGCTCACCGGTCGCCCAAGGCGCCCTCGCCGCCTCACATGCGCCGCGCACGCCCGGACAGGTCATCGGCGAGACCACGTCGCTCGTCCTACCCAACACCAATCTGATCGCGGTGTCGGTGGCCGACCGTGATCCGGCCGTCGCCCAATCCCTGGCAAACGGGGTGGCAGCGAGCTTCATCGCCCAGGTCCAGAACCTGAGCGCTTCGACCGGGGCTGGGGCCTCGAGCACGCCGTCGGTCTCGGTGTTTCAGCAGGCCGGCCTGCCGGGGACGGCGCTGCCCACCCCGTTGAAACGTGACCTGGCCCTCGGCGCACTGTTCGGCCTTATCGTCTCGGTCGGGGTCGTCTTTGTCGTCGACTACCTCGACATAAGCATCAAGAGCGCCGAGGACCTCGAACACCACAGCGACCTCCCGGTTCTCGGAACGATCCCGCTGGGCCGGCCGGGGTCGACGGGACCGCTGCCGATGACGACGTGAACGCCTCCCGGGGATCATCGGGTGGAGGCGGGCGCCGCTCCGGCCTCCGTCGCCGAGGGGGCGATTCGGGCCACGACGACGCGGCGCGCTTCGAAGAAGCGTACCGGGTCGTACGGTCCAACCTCCTCGTCAGCCTGGCCGACTTCAAGCGGCCGCGGGTCATCATCACCAGCGCGAACGCTGGCGAAGGCAAAACCGTGACCTGTGCCAACCTGGCCGTGTCCTTCGCCCGGGCCGGCCAGCGAGTGGTGCTCGTCGATCTCGACCTACGCCATCCCGACGCCCACCGTTTGGTCGGCGCGCACAACCGCTACGGGGTGTGCGACCTGCTGAGCGGCCGGCGAAGCCTTGAAGACTGCCTCCAGTATCTGCAGCTGCCGGGCCTCGACGCCCAGTCGGCTCAGGGGGTGTACTTCATCGGTACCGGCCCCCGCGTACGCAATCCCACCGAGTTGCTGGGCACCAACCGGACGGCGATGATGCTCGACGAGTTGGGCAAGCAAGCCGATCTCATCCTCATCGATGCGCCTCCGGTTCTACCCGTCGCCGACATGCTGGTCATCGGCCGCATCGTCACCGGCGTGATCCTGGTCGTCGAAGCGCGGCGGACGACGGTCACAGACATCAGTAAGACCAAGGATCTGCTGACCCGCAACCAGACCCGCATCCTCGGGGTGGTGCTCAACAAGATGCGACAGCGAGATGGCAGCTACGGCGACGCCTATGGCTACGGGACTCCCTACCCGGCGGACGACGCGTCGTTGCACGTTGCCGCTCCGGTGTCGAAAAACGGAAAGGTGGCGGACGGGGCGAGCCGGCGGCCCATCAAGACCGAGGCTTCAGAGCAATAGGGTGCGGTAACGAGCCGACGCCCGGAGCATCACGAGCCCGGCGTAGCCGTCTGCCACAAGCCCGAGGGCAATCGACTGGACCCTCGGCCCGACGCCAGCGGGTTTCGGGCGCTCGCGGATGATCCGTAGGTACCAACCGAGACCGAGCAGCGACAACACCGCGCCGACCGGGCGGAGGCGGCGCACGCCGAGCGCCGCCCCACCGGCGAAGAAGGCACCGGCGGCGACGTCTTCGGTGCGGTACACCAGCTTCTTACCGAAGTGCTGGCGCAACTGGGGGTGCTTCTTGATCAGCAGTACCAGTCCCGCCAGGCGCGGAACGCTGCGCAGATGGGCCCGGTAGTCCGACGGGAAGACCTCATGCTCGACCAAGGCGTCATCGGCGACCGCGGATTGGAAACCGGCTTCGATCGCCCGCCAAGCCAAGTCGGTGTCCTCGCCGTTGATGCAGCGCCTCGCTCGGGCGCCGGGACGCCGGTAGCTGAAGCCCGCCTCGTCGAAGCCGCCGACCGCGTCGAGGACCTCCCGTCGGTAGGCCACGTTGCAGGTGGAGAAGTAGCCGCTGCGGCCGTCGTCCTCCATCCAGTACGACCAGGGGCCCCGTTGTTCGTACGCCCCAGGCGGCGACGTGGTGCGACCGGAGACCACGTCGGCGCCGGCGAGCCCTGCGACCAGCGCCGCCAGCCATCCCGGCGCCGGGATGCAGTCGTCGTCGGTGAACGCCACGATCGGGCCGCTCGCTGCCCGCCACCCCCGATTGCGGGCCAGTGCCGGTCCCCCGTTGCGATCCAGGCGCAGCACACGAACCGGAAACGGCAGCGACGGTGACTCTTGGCCGATGGCGTCGACTGTGCCATCGGAGGACCCGTCATCGACGACTACGACCTCGAAGCCATCGACGCCGAGTTGGGCCGCCAGTGCCCGCAACAGTCGCAGGACGCGGTCGCGTCGTTCGTAGGTGGCGACGACCACCGATGCGGCGTAGGACACAGGGCGCAACCTACGCGCTCGGATCATCGTCGCCACAGTGGACGTCGACCCGTCGGGTGCGCTCACCTACCATCGCTTCCCCCGTCCCATGACCAACCCCCCCACCCCTGCCTCAGTCCTGATCGACGCCAGCGCCCTCTCCTCGGTGGCCGCCACGAGCGGTATCGGAACCTACGTGCGCAACCTGCTGGCATCCCTTGCGACTGACCCCGGTCACGGTCTGACGATCAACGCCCTGGTCACCCCGGAAGTAGTCCTCGACGCTCGTATCGGCCGGCGGACCATCCACCGTTGGATCAAGACCCGGGCGCGGGCCGAGGTGATCGAGCCCGCGGTCAAAGTGCCCATGGACGCCCGGCGTTGGCGGCGCACGGGCGAGGTGTTCCACACGCCGGGCTTCCATGCCCCCTGGGGGATCCGGAGCCCTTCGGTCCAGACGCTCCTCGACCTGATTCCCCTGGCGGTCGACGAGCCGGACCTGATGCACCTCCGCAAGCGCTGGCAGCGTTTCGGGCCCCGCT
>JAUTXN010000057.1 GCA_030838045.1 Acidimicrobiaceae bacterium | reverse complement strand
CCCAGGACCCCCCCTGGCCTTCCGGCGTCGACCGTGCCGGGCGCGTCGGTGCCGGGCGCGTCGGTGCCCGGCGCGTCGGTGCCCGGCGCGTCGGTGCCCGGCGCGGCGGTGCCCGGCGCGGCGGTGCCCGGCGCGGCGGTGCCCGGCGCGGCGGTGCCGGGCGCGTCGGCACCGATCGCAGCCCGGAGGGCAACGGACCCGGCGGGATCGGCAAGCCATTCGTCCAGGGTCGACATCGGGCCGAGGGGCTCGCGGACGGGCCGGGCGGCAATATCGATGGTTGCGGTGCTCCCCAGGTTTCGCGACGAGGCGCCCACTGCGATCTCGTACTGGCCCGCTTCGAGTACCCAGTCATGTCGTGTGACCGACCAGTAGGACAGGTCGCGGCTGGTGAGCCCGAAGGTCACAATCGTGCCCTGACCCGCTCCCAGGCGTACCTTGGTGAACCGTTTCAGCTCCCGCACCGGTCGGGACACCGACGCTTCGACGTCTCGTACGTAGAGCTGCACGACTTCCTTGCCGGCCCGGTCGCCCGTGTTGAGGACGACGCAGCTGACTGTGATCTCAAGGTCACCTTCGTCGTGGCTGCCGGAAACGCGGACAGACACGTCGCCATATTCGAAGGTGGTGTACGACAGGCCGTGACCGAAGGGGTAGCTCACCGCCTGCTTCAGAGCGTCGTACGCCCGGTACCCGACGAAGATGCCTTCGCCGTATCGCACCTGGCCCGAATCGCCGGGGAAGTTCAGGTACGAGGGGGTGTCCTCGAGCCGCAGCGGGAGGGACTCGGCCAGCCGCCCCGACGGGTTGGCCCGACCGAAGAGCAAGTCGGCCGTCGCGCCCCCGCCGGCCTGACCGGAGAGCCAGCATTCCAACAGCGCCTTGGCGTGGTGTTCCCAACCCGCCAGGCGGACGGCCGAGCCATTGGCCAGGACGACGACGATCTGGGGATTCGCCTCCGCCAGTTCCGCGAGGAGCGTGATCTGGCTTGGCGGCAAGTCCATGTGTTTGCGGTCGAACCCCTCCGATTCGGCGCTCGCGGGCAGACCCAGGAACACGACAACGGTGTTCGCGCCGGTCGCCAACGCCACGGCGTCACTGCGCCGCGCCGCGTCTCCGTCGGCCTGGTCGGTTTCGACACCGAAACCCGGGGCAAAGGACACCTCCACGCCGACCGGCGCGAGGGCGCGGATCTCGTCCAGCGCGTTGTCAACCCGGGTCGGGTTGACCTGCGAACTGCCCGCTCCTTGGTAGCGGGGTGTCCGGGCGAACTCTCCGATGACTGCGATTCTGGCTCCCGCCCGGGGCTGCAATGGGAGGATCTCGTCGTCGTTCTTCAGCAGCACGGCGCAGTCCCGGGCGACCGCCCGAGCCAGAGCGTGGTGTGCATCGACATCGAACGACGCCATGCTCCCGGTCCCGCTCCCGGTCCCGGTCCCGGTCCCCAGGTTCGGCATTGCCTGGTCCACCAACGTCAGCACCCGAGCCACGGCGGCGTCGAGCAGGGACTCATCCAGGTCGCCGGCATTCACAGCCGCCACGATCTGGGCGTCGCTCACGCCGAGATTGGGCGGCATCTCGAGGTCGAGGCCCGCCGCCAGCGCGGCCACGCGGTCGTGGACCGCGCCCCAGTCCGATACGACAAGGCCGGCAAATCCCCAGTCGTGGCGGAGTACCTCGGTCAGAAGGTGACGATGCTCTGACGCATACGTGCCGTTGACCTTGTTATAGGCGCACATCACGGTCCAGGGCTGGGCCTGGGTGACGGCCCGCTCGAATCCGGTCAGGTAGATCTCCCGCAGGGGCCGCTCATCGACATCGGCGCTGACGCGTAGGCGATCGGTCTCCTGGTTGTTGGCGGCGTAGTGCTTGACACACGCTCCGACGCCCTGGCTCTGGATGCCCTGGACGATGGCCGCCGCCAGATCGCCGGAGAGCACCGGGTCCTCGGAGAAGTATTCGAAGTTGCGGCCGCAGACGGGGGAGCGCTTGATGTTGAGCCCGGGGCCAAGTACGACAGAGACGTTCATCGCCCGGGCCTCGCGGCCCAGGGCCTCACCCACCTCCTGCAGCAGTGCGGTGTCCCACGAGGAGCCCAAGGCCGAGGCCGTGGGGAAGCACGTGGCCGCGACGCTGCCCGACAGAGCGATGTGGTCGCCCTCTTCTGGTTGCTTGCGCAAACCGTGGGGGCCGTCGGACATCATGATCGCCGGGATCCCCAGCCGATCGATCGCCCGGGTGTGCCAGAAGTCGGCCCCCAGGCACAGCGACGCCTTCTCCTCCAAGGTGAGCTGGCGGACGAGCGAAGCCACATCCAAAGAGGTAGTCACAGCCGCTTCTCCGTACTCAAACGCTGCCTCAGCCTAAACCGCCGGGCATGCCTGCCGCCGCCGGTGAAATTCCATTTCGAGGGAGGCGCACTCGCGAGCGAGCGGATCTACTTCGACCTCAGCACGCACTGGCCAGCGAGTGTCTCGCGCCATCTCACGGCGCTGGCGGACTCCTACCAACAGCGTCCATCCATTCCGTCACGACCACCATCCCGCACTCTCATGTTTCGCCCGTCACGGGCTGTACCGCCGAACCCGCAACCGCTGAGCGGTGGAACGCCGATCCGGTGCGCGAAACGGTCGACATCCCTATCATCGGAGTGTGACGCAGCGGCTCACGCACGCGTTCCCGGTCGGCGAAGACGCCCTGTGGCGAGCGCTGCGTACGTCGTTGCCTCGAGTCACCAGCCAAGCGACGTTCTGGGAACACGCCCGCCGGATCCAGTGGTCGTCCGACGCTACGGCTTTCTCGTGGGGCCAGCTTTTCGACTCGTCGGTCGAGGGTGCCCAAGACGGCTCGTCGCTTCTCAGGCTGTCAAGTCAGAGCCACGTGAGGGTCAGCTTCGGCGACCGCGGTCGGAGGGCGGCGATCTTCAAGACGCTTGTCGATGCCGTCTCCGAAACGCTGTCACGGGCGGCGGCGGTGACCGACGACCTTCCAACCGAAGATCGAGTCAGATATTGGAACGGTGTCGAGTGGACCGTCGAGCCCCCGCCTGGCCCAGGTTGAAATGGGTGACCCAGCCATGAAGCAAGGCTCGGAATCCAGCCCCGGTGGAATACGGCCCGCCTCGATTGCTGCTTTTCGCAGCCGCAGCAACCCGAGTCGACAATCGGAAAGGCGAAGACGATCGTCTACTCGTCGCGTCCGATGAACTCCTTACCGATCTCTTCGATTCGGTAAGGCCTGTATCTCGGACTCTATTGTCATTGAAGGAAGCAACGATTTACGCTGACTCGGGTCAAGGGATTCGAACTTCGTCAGTGGTTTCGATAGATCGAGGTCGACAACCGAGGCTGTGCCGTCTTCAGCGCAGTCCAGCACTGCGCCGACTGCGGCCCGCGGGGCCTACGAACGCCTTCCTGCAGATCAAGTTCAGCAAAGAAGAGTTGGCCGTCGGTGTTGCGACGGCGATCGTGGAACGCATGTACGTGTCCGAGAGCGGTTGGCGTAAAAGGCAATCGGCCAAGTCGATCCGCGCAGTGAACCGATGTCCGATGTGGTCGATCGCGACGCTGTACGCCGAAACATCCGGCGTCTCGAACAAGCCCGACGGGCGGATGATCGTCCAGCCGAGATCACTGGCGGAAACCATCTCTTCCATTCGTCGCATGTCGTCATGGACGGTCTAGCCCAACTTGTTGACGACATAGGGCTGCATGATCTTCTCGAAGATGAACCCGCCGAGCGGCTCTCGGTGTGGGCCCACCGCGCTGGAGCTGACACAGACAAGGCGCTTGATACCGGCGCCGTGCATGCCCGCGATGATGTTGGCTAGACGGTGATCGGTGTCCTGGCGAAGAGTACGCCGAGGGTGGAGAGCACCGCGTCGGTCCCGTCGATCGCCGAAGCGACGGCGACTGAATCCTGGACCTCGCCAGCCGCAACGTCGAGGCGCGCGTGCTTGATCGGGAAGGCGTTCGGGTGGCGGGTGAACGCAACCACGTCGTGGTCCTCGCCGAGCGCCAGTTGGGTTAGGAGTCGTGCAGTGAGCCCATTGGCCCCGAAACACTGCGACCTTCATCTGTCCTGTTTCCCTTCGCTGTGCGCCCGGACAGCTGTCCGAAGCGGTGCACCAACAAGGACACCGGCGCAGCGGGGCCTGTGACATCGCTGTCCCTGTGG
>JAUTXN010000337.1 GCA_030838045.1 Acidimicrobiaceae bacterium | reverse complement strand
TGGCCATCGTCGGTCCGGCGCTGCGCCGAGCCGACAGCACGGGAGCGGTCGAGAAGCTCTGGAGCCGGGCCGCCAACTGGAGCCGGCGAGACGGCGACGAATTGCTCGTCCGCCCGAGTGGTGACCTGTTGGCGGGCGCCCTGGCGGGCCAGATGGCCCTGGACGCCCTGATCGGCCTCAACCCGGGTCGGGTCCATCTGGTGCATGGACCCGACCTCAGCAGCGATTCGATCACGCCGCCGCTCGGCGGGGCCGCCGAATACAACGCTCCGACCGAGTTCACGACCCGAAATCCAACCGGCGCAGTCCCGCCCGGAGCCAAGGCCGCCGATGCCGGCGCCGCGACCGACTCCACCACAACCACCACCACCAACGCCGCCACCGACACCGGGTGGGTGAATGACATCTCGGGGCGATGGGCCGGCCTGTTCCGGGTGAACGTCCCCGGCAACTTGCCCCAGATGCCGCTGGCGCTCACGCTGGCCGACGGGCGGAGCTCATGCTTCGACGGACGGGCCGTCGGCTTCGGTCCCGACCAGGAGGCGTCGACCACCGAGGCGGCCTTGGAAGCGCTGCGCCAGCACAGCTCGGCGTTGCGCCGATCGCGCCGCCCGGAGTCGTCCAGCGAGCGAGCCGTCGCCAGCGCCACCGCGGCGGGCCTCGACGAAGTGCGGTGGCTGCTCGACGGTGCGCTGCGGCTCATCGCGAACTTCCCCGGCGATGAGTGCACCATCGATCGACTGGCGAACGACGACATCGAAGCCCGCCGGTTGTGGCGCACGCTGGAGGAACACGAGCTCACGCCCGTCCGGCTGATCAGCCGCCGGGCACCGGGTTTCGAGTGGGTTGTCGTCTCGGTCCATGACCGGCGCAGCGGGGCACGGCTGGCGGGTGGCTGGGGGCCCACCGCCGCTGTGGCCGCGGTTGCCGCCCTGTCGGCCGCGCTGGCGACGCACCAGGTTCGGCGCGCCGTCGACCCGGGGTACCAGCCCCCGGTAACCCAACCCGGGTTTGTCCAACACCTGCACGGGGCCCAGGTTTGCGAGTTGACGGCCGCGGTCGGCGCCTGGCTCCGCGCCTCGGGCCACCGCCTGCGAGGGCAGCGCCTGCGCCGGGATCCGGTCGCGGGACTGCTCGGGGCCTGGTGCGGCACGGTGTGGCTCGATGGCTGAGACCACGCTCGCCGGGACTGGGGCCGCGACCAAGGCGAGGGGGCGCGAGCACGACGCCGGGACTGGGGCCGCGTCCAGGGCGTGGGGGCGCGAGCACGACGCCGGGACTGGGGCCGCGTCCAGGGCGTGGGGGCGCGAGCACGACGCCGGGCTGATCGCGTCGTCGCCTGGTGGGTCGTTCGCGATCGCGGTCCCCCCCTCGATCCAGGCGTGGCTCGAGGGCGGCATTGTGACCGCCAGCGTCGGCTTCGATCTCCTCTTCGAGGGAGGGCAACTGGCGGCCGCAGACCGCGACGCCCGTCAACTGCTGTCCATCCGGCTCAGCACCCACGAGGCACTCATCGGACCGCGCTGGGTCCCGGGGCGGCGCGGCCCGTGCGCGGGATGCGCCGAACACCGGATCCGCCAGGCAGTTGACCACCCGCTGATCGCCCGGGTCGACGTCAACGCCAGCCCACGGTCGGGATGGCCGGCGGCGCTCGAAGTGTTGTTGGAGGTCGGGCTGGAGCACCTCGGTGACCATGCGCTCGAACCCGGTGAGATGCTGCGCGTGGGGCTCACCCAGACCCGTCGCCACCGGGTGGTGCGCAGCATGGCCTGCCCCCTGTGCGGTCCCCGAACCCACTCCCGCCCGTTGAGCCGCGGGTGCCTGCCCGCTCGGCCGCCCGAGCCGCGGGCCTGGCAGTCACGCCGCAGCGGCGACGCCGTCCCGCTTCGTGGCCGGCCCAGCCCGATCATCGGCGACCGCCGCCTCTCGCGCCTGGTCGACCATCACGTCGGCCCCGTCCTGCAGGTCATGCGGGACAACCGGGCGCCGTTCGCCATGAGCGGCGCCCTCATCCCCGATGCCCGCGACATGGGCTTCGGCCGGGGCGGGGACTTCGCTCGAGCGGGTGAGGTCGCGATCCTCGAGGCGTACGAACGGCTGGGCGCCTTCCCGCATCACGGCCAGGTGGTCCAGGACCTCTCGTACGACCAGGTGTGTGACCGGGCGGTGGACCCCGCCACCCTCGGCCGGTACAGCCAGGCCCAGCTGGATCACCCGAATTCCCGAGTGCGGCCGTACCGGCCCGACGTGGTGATGGACTGGTCGTACGCCCACCGCCTCCGTGACGGCGAGCCTCGGCTGGTACCCGCCGACGTGGCGTTCTACGGCTACGAATACCAGCACCGCCTCGACTACCACGGCGCCCGCCACGAGCGTCGCCCCGACCGCCGGGCACACTTCTTCGCCGAGTCCTCCAGCGGCTGCGCCCTCGGCAGCACGGTCGAGGAGGCGGCGCTGCACGGCCTCATCGAGCTGATCGAACGGGATTCGTTCCTCATGGCCTGGTGCCGGCGGATGCCCCTGCCCGAAATCACGCACCCGTCCATCGTCGACGCCACCAGCCGGATGCTGCTGGACGGCATCGAGGCCCGGGGCTTCGACGTCCACGTCCTGGCCAGCACCTACGACCTGGGTCTGCCCGCGATCTGGGCGCTGGCCGTGAACCGGGACCCCCACGCCGTGCCCGCCACCTATTCCGCCGCCGGAGCGAGCCCGGTGCCCGGCGAGGCGGTGCGGGCCGCGCTGTGGGAGCTGGCCCAGCTCGTGGCCCGCCCGGTCGACTGGGACGTGGACGCGGTCGGCCGCCTGGTCGACGACCCGTCCCTCGTCGACACCATCGAGGATCACGTGCACCTCTCCGCCATGCCCGAGCGGCGGGACCGGGTGACCGAAGTGTTGGGCGGCCCGGGCACGACCATGGGCGATGCCTTTCCGGGCTGGCCCCGACAGCTGTCCCGGTCGGCCCAGGGCGACGTCCGGGGATCGCTCGACCATCTGGCAGCCCTCTGTGCCGCGGCCGGTCTCGACGAGGTGCTGGTCGTCGACCAGTCCACCATGGACCATCGGGACTTGGGCTTGCGAGTCGCCCGGGTCATCGTGCCGGGGATTCTCCCCATGTGTTTCGGTGCCCCCCAGCAGCGTCTGGGCGGCCTGCCCAGGCTCGAGCGGGCCCTCGCGGCGCTCCGACGCGGCGCCAACGGCGCCGACCCCGATCCGATGTTCGACCCCCACCCATTCCCGTGACCGACGCCCGGGCCCCCGCCGGAGCCGGAGCCGGAGCCGGAGCCGGAGCCGGAGCCGGCGCAGCGACCGCCACCGCTGACGACGTGCTGCGCTACGCCTTCCGCCAGGGCCCCGGTCGCGACCTGGTCGCGCCCCTCGGGCCACCCGAACGGCCCCTCACGACGTCGTTCGGGTCGCTTCCGGATGCTGTTGCCACCGACCGGATGTGCCGCCTGGTCTGGGGAACGGCCGACCTCCTGGAGGACACCGCCTATCCCGGAGCCTGCTCGCCGCCCCTTCTGTCGATGCCGGACCGCGTCCAGCACGCGCTGGTGATGGCGTTCGGCCTGCAACGCCGGGAGCCATCCAACCTGTTCAACGATCACCGCGCCTGCGCCTCGGTGCGCAGCCGGTTCCCGGTGCACACCTTCCTCCACGCCGGCGAGCAGGCCTGGTTGCTCGACGTCTATCGCCACGGCCTCCTGCCCGTCGCCGACGGCTGCCCCGGATGGCCCGAACAGCACGCGGTCCACGTCGCCCTGGCCGGGCGGTACACCCACCTGCCCAGCTTGTACGGCCGCCTCCGCGGGCCGCTGGTGGAGCTCGAGTTGGGGATCAGCCTGCGCAGCCTGCTCGTGGCCCTGGAGGTTTTCGGAATGGCGGGCGACCTGCAGCTTCCCGGAGCCGGGGCCGGCGCGTTGATGGCCCAGCTGGGGCTCGAGCCCGCAGCCGAATGGACGGTGCCGCTCAGCGTGGCCGTCCGCGAGCCCGGCCAGGTGGCGGCCCGCTGCTGGCGATCAACGACGACTGATCCCGCCACCACGAACCACGCGGGCCCAGGTGACGACGACGACCCCACCCTCGCCGAGGCCGTGGCCGTCAACCGGACATCGCTGGACTTGCCGGCGCTCGGCCCCCCCGACTCGGATCGCAACACCGGGGCCATCCCTGACGGGCTGGATTCAGGCGGCCGGGCGTGGAGCGAGGTCCTGTGGAACCGCAGTGCGGGACGCATGCCCCGGCAGGTGGCCGGTGTGTCGGGCCGGCGCCGGCCGGTGACCGCGGCCGCGGTGACCGACTCGGTGGCCTGGTTGGCGGTTCCCCCCCCGACCCCGCGGCTGGAAGCGATCTGGCGGCTCATCTCCATCGCGGCGTGCCTCCAAGACGCCCAGGGATATGCCACCGGTTGGTACCGCCTCGACCTGGAGCGCCGGGATCTGGACCTGGTCCGCGCCGACCCGGCGCTGCCGGCCCGCCTCGAAGCGTGCTACGGCCAGGGCCTGAGTGTCGACGCGGGCTGTGCCGTTCGCCACGCCAACATGGTGTGGCTGCTGTCAGCGGACGTGGCGGCGCTGGTCGAGGTGTTCGGACCGGGTGGTTGGACCCTGGCCCAATACGCGTGCGGATGGATGGCCCACGGCCTGTGCCTGGCGGCGGCCGCCCACGGCCTGTACGCCCGACCGAGTCGAGCCTTCGACGAGTTCCTGCTCCACCCGGTCGTCGCCATGGAAACAGCCGAGATGGTCCTACTCAGCGTGGTGAGCGGGGCGGGCCGGTTCACCGAACCAATGCTCGATCTCCGCACCTGAACCGGAGGAAGTCAGACGTGGACACTGAGGACTCGCGGTGGGCGGCGTGGCACCTCCATCTGAGCGCGCTCGGGGCACCTGCGACCGATCAGGTGGTGCGACACGTGGTCGGGGCGGCGGTCGACGCTGTGCGGGAGTGGGATACGGAGACCGAATGGTTCTTCGTCCGCTACTGGCAGTTCGGTCCCCACGTGCGGTTCCGTGTCGCCGACCTCGACACCGAGCGGCAACAGGATCTGGACGCCGTGATCCGAGCGAGCATGGCCGACATCCTCTCGGCCGGGAGTCACACGCTGACCGCCGAGGACTACCGCCGCCACGCCGCGCCCCTGGCGGCGGCGGGTGAGGGGGGCCGGCCACTGGACCCCGGCGAGCTGTGGCCGGCCGGCGTCTACCGCCAGCCCTATCGACCCGAGATCGACCGCTACGGCGGCCCGAACCTGCTGGCCCTGTCGGAGTCGCTCTTCTTCCAGGCCAGCCAGCTGGCACTCGCCTTCATCCGGCTGCGTCCGCCCGAAGGAGCCCGGTCGGGCCTCGGCCTGCGGGCCACGCGTTCCGCACTCGACGTCTTGGCCGACGACGACGAGCGCCTCCGGTTCTGCCGGCGCGCCGCGAGCGGCTGGCAGTCGTGGGCCGAGCAGGCCGGAGCGGGGGAAATCCCCGCCCCGCCGCCGCTGGCCGGGCTGGAGGGACCGGCCCCGGGGCCAGTCCGGCGGTGGTCCGACCAAGTGAGCCGGGCAATGACACGCTGGCGAGGCGCGATGCCCGAGGAGGCCGCGGCGCGGCTCCTCCACGCCCATATCCACATGCTGCACAATCGCCTCGGGTTGAGCGTCGGCCAGGAGTGCCACCACTACCTGGCGCTGGCGTCGACGCTCAGCACCGTTTCTGCGGGAGCCGTCGCGCCGTGACCGCTCTGTTTCCCAAAGTCGAGATCGATATCGGGCCGGGGCGACCCGAAACCACGCCCGATTCCCTCCGCCGGGCGTTCCCGTCCCACCGACCGGGTTTTCCCCCCTTCTTCCCTGACAACAATCCCGGTGGTGCACCCATTCGCCCGCTGGCGTACATTTTGTTTGGCCCATCGGGCAGGGCGACCGGGAGAGGTGGTGACGCGGTGGGAGCGGCCGGGGAGGTTCCCGAGCGGCGCCGCCGCGGCCGCATGGTGGCGTGGAGTTCGGCGTGGCTGATCGTCCTCGCCGCTCCCGGCGGTGAGATCGTGCAGGGCCAGGACCATCCCGCCGCCGTTGCGGTCGGGATCCTGGCGGCGTTCGTCGGCCTCTACGTGACGCTCTTGTGGTTGGCGACCGACCCGACGACCCGCCGGGTGGTCAAAGTGGCGCTGCTGGCGCCGCTGACCGCGCTGGCGTTGGTGGGCAGCCTCGCGTTTCACCAGAGTTGGCCGTTCATGTTCTTCTTCTTGTCCGTCGCCGCGGCCAGCGCCCTGCCCGAGAACCGGGCGGTGTTCGGCATCGCCGCCGTTACGGCGCTGGACGCAGTCGTCGTGACCCGTCCTGCGCTCAGCGAGTTCAACCCGGGGCCGCAGATTTTCGGTGTGTTCATGGCCGGCCTGCTGGTGATGTTCATCACCCGCTTGTTGCGCCTGATCGCCGAACTGAATGCGGCCCGCGAGGAGCTGGCGCGGATGGCGGTGGCGGACGAGCGGCTGCGTTTCGCCCGTGACCTGCACGACCTGCTCGGTCACACGCTGTCGCTCATCGTGGTGAAGAGCGAGGCGGTGCGCCGGCTGGTCCACCACGACGCCGACGCCGCAGCCCGCGAGTCGGGCGACATCGAACTGGTGAGCCGCCAGGCCCTGGCCGAGGTGCGAGAAGCGGTGACCAACTACCGCGAGCGCAGCCTCGAAGATGAGCTTGAGGGGGCGCGCCTGGCGCTGACCGCGGCCGGTATCGTGGCGACGATTCACCAGGGCGACGAGCGGCTGCCCGACACGATCGAAAGCGTGCTCGGCTGGACGGTGCGCGAGGGGGTCACCAACGTGGTCCGCCACAGCAACGGCCATCACTGCGACATCGACGTCCGCCAGGTGGACGGCGTGGCAGTTCTGCAGATCTGCGACGACGGGGATCCGGGCCGCGATGCCGGCGTGCGGGTATCTGCGGCGTCGGGGGGAGTCGACGTGGCCACCACCGCCGGGCCCGGGTCCGGGTCCGGGGCCGGGGCCGGGGGGGCCGTGGCCGCCGGGGCCGGGTCGGGGTCCGGGGCCGGGGCCGGGGGGGCCGTGGCCGCCGGGGCCGGGTCGGGGGCCGTGGGGGCCGGGGGGGCCGCTGGGGGCTCGGCGCCGGGCGCGGCTCGGGCCGGTACCGGGCTTCGGGGGCTGGCCGAGCGGCTGGCCGCGGCCCATGGCCGCCTGGAGGCGGGACGCCGCCCGGACGGCGGGTTCCGCCTTGCCGTCTCGGTACCTCTCGAACCCGACCGGGCGGAACCTGTGTGATTCGCGTTCTCCTGGCTGAGGACCAGGGGATGATGCGGGGAGCGCTGGCCTTGCTGCTGTCGATGGAGCCGGATATCGAGATCGTGGCCCAAGTGGGTTCGGGCGACGCCGTGCTCTCCGCCTGCCTTGAAACCGAGCCGGATGTGGCCCTCCTCGACATCGAGATGCCCGGGCTGAGCGGTCTGGCCGCGGCCCGGCTGATGCGGGAACAGTTCCCGACTTGCCGGGTGGTGATCGTGACGACCTTCGGGCGCCCTGGTTATCTCCGTGATGCCATGGATGCCGGTGTGTCGGCGTTCGTCGTCAAGGACGGACCAGTCGACCAACTGGCCGGGATCATCCGACGGGTCCTGGCCGGTGACCAGGTGATCGACCCCACCCTCGCGGTTGCCGCCCTGACGAGTGGGCGCAACCCCCTGACCGACCGTGAGCGCGACGTGCTGGTGGCCGCGGTCGACGGTTCCCCGGTCGGCGAGATCGCGGCCCACCTGAACCTGTCGAAGAGCACGGTCCGCAACTACCTCTCCTCGGCCATCCAGAAGACCGCCACCCGCAACCGCATCGAAGCCGCCCAGCGAGCCCGCGACAACGGCTGGCTCTGATGGCCCGAGTCGGGGTCGGGCTCGGCCGCGGTCATGTCTGGCGAACTGGGGAGGGAACCCGCGGCCCGGACACCAACTTCCCTCCCGAGAACCCCGATGCGAGGCGTTACGTGAGGCGCCGGACCGAGCCGCTCACGATGATCCCCGCCCAGAGGACCGCGACCGCAGCGACCACGGCCGTCGCCAGGGC
>JAUTXN010000291.1 GCA_030838045.1 Acidimicrobiaceae bacterium | reverse complement strand
AGGCCACCGTCGGTGTGCGGATCGGCCCGTGGCGCGTCCCCCGGTCGGCCATCCTCCTGGGGGCCCTCGGCGTCGGCGCCGTCGCCGCCTTCCCTCTGGACAACCTCTGGCACGAGGCGTATGGAATCGACGTCACCCTGTGGAGCCCAACGCATCTGCAGCTTGTGGCCGGGGGGTCCCTCGGGACGATCGGCGTGCTTCTCATGTGCGCCGAGGCGTTGCCCTTTGCTCGCCCCAACCGCCTGGGGCGAGGCATTTACCTATTGAGTGCCAGCACCGTGCTCGTCGGCCTGTCGACATTTCAGGGCGAGTTCGATTTCGGTGTCCCCCAGTTCCAGCCGCTGTATTGGCCCCTCCTCATCGTGGCCGCCGCGGCCTTCGCTCTGGTACTTGCCCGGGTCGCATTCGGTCGCTGGGGGGCAGTAAAAGTCGCGCTGATCTACCTCGGGCTCCGGGGATTTATCGCCCTGGCCGTCGGCGGGGCGCTGCACCACACCGTTCCTCGCTTTCCTCTCTACCTGCCCTCGGCGCTGGCCGTCGAAATCGCCGCCTGGGCTGTGAGCGACAAGGGGCGCCTGCGACTGGCGCTCGCCGCGGGCGCGCTCGTCGGCACGGTCGGCCTGGTCGGAGAACTGGCTTGGGTGCGCCTTTCGGGGTGGTCTACCTCTTCGATGGCGACATCACTGGTGGCCAAGACCGCCCTGCTGGCTCCTCTGGCGGCTCTCGCGGCCGCGGTCCTGGGCGCCGGCCTGGCCCGGGTGGTGGCCCGCGGCAAGGACCGAGTCCCGATCGGCGCCTTGGCGCTGTCGGGCGTCGTGCTCGTCGGGGTGCTCGCCTATCCGCTCCCCCGGCGTGTGGGCCAGGTGGAGGCAGTCGTCAGCCTCCAGTCACTTGGGGACCGGGCAGTCGTGGAAGTCGACCTCACCCCGGGCAACGCCGCCAGCGACGCCGATGTGTTCAACGTGACCTCCTGGCAGGGCGGGGGCAAAATGACCACCTCCTTGCACGAGGTCGCGCCCGGCCACTTCCGGTCGGCCGGATCTGTCCAGATCTCGGGCCGCTGGAAGACCACCGTAAACCTGATCCGAGGCGACCAGCTGATGGCCGCTCCCGTGTACATGCCGGCGGATCCCGAGATCGGCGCAGCCGCGGTTCCCGCGGTGGCTGAACGCCATGTGGTGTTTGTCAAGAACACGGCGTTGCTGCTCCGCGAACAGCATCCGGGACCCGCCTGGCCCGCGGTCGCCGCCTGGTCAGGCCTCGCTGCCCTCGTCGCCCTTTGGGTGTACCTGATGGCGCTGAGCGCATCGCGGTTCGGTCGGCCACCACCCCTACCCAGGTCTTGGCCGGAGGCACCCCCAAAGCGAGGGCTCCCGGCAGACCGACACGTCGCCTGGCAGTCGCGATAGCCGCAACCGTTTCCTCCGCAGACGATATCGGTCCTCCCCGGCGGATCTGGCAACCCCGACCGAGAGATTGGCGGCCGCGCATGGAAGCGTTGGCCGGAGGGCGCGCCGTTGTCCCAGCGCTTGACAGCATCCAGCGACGACGGGAACACGATCACCGGACGCTAGAGATCGCCGAAGACGGCATGACCGGGGAACTTGGCCCCACGCAGGGAAGGGCCAGCGGAATTCTCTGCGGGGCTTGCGGGTCAGTCCGAGGAGACCGCCCGAGCGGAACTCGTGACCGAAAATGGATGACCATGGTCCATTACTTCGAACGTCCTGACGGTTCCCTTATAGACATAGTCGATGTCGATCACATAGTGGACCAGATACGCGTTCGTGTGCACATGAACTCCGATCACCTCGGTATCTGTTCCGTGTCCGACCTGCAAAGGAAAATGCCAAGGGCCATCCCGCCCGGCTTGCGGCACGCCTTCGGGCACCGGCATGTCGAGGTCTACGTCTAGCACCCTTATGCCGAGATATCCGGCGCCATTTATCACCCTCGTACCAGAAAGAGGTGCCGAGCGATCGAGGACTCGTACCCGTACTCCCGCGATAGGTAATGCCTCCGAGACGTTGGAGCCCAGCTGAATGCCAATCGTCTTCGCGTCCGCGGGGGCGCCGCCGAGGCTGGCCACCCACGAGTCAAAGGCGTCGTCGCCTCCGCCCGAGGGACCCCCCTTGGTGCGAAGCTCCGCGGGCGTCTGAGGAACGACAAATACTGGGGCGTCAGCACTTGAAGCGTGCACGATCAGCTGACTCGGGTAGTTCTGGACATCGAGTGGTGGTGGCGTCGCGTGCTGGACGACCTTGTGCACGCCCGCGTGCCACAGATCGCCGGTAGCAGTCTGCAACACCGCGATACCAACTATCCCAGCCAGGAAAAACCCGCCAGCGACCAAAGCCGCCCGCCGGGTCGTGCTCGCATGACGTCCGCGCTTCAACTGCGACCTCCCGACCCGCTGTCTACGGGGCGACCCCGGCTCGAAACTCGCATTGCGAACCACGTTCTAGCGTACTCCCGGTCGAACCGGCGTCGACGGGGACGGCTCACGTGGCCCACGGACCGGCCCCCGGGACGCCCAGCCAAAAGGCGCCGCCTTTCGGCCGAAATGCGATCACTCCGAGTCGCGGACCATCCAAAATTGGCACCCGGAGACTGGTCATTGCAGGATTCGCTTGACCATCGGGGCCGGGTCAGTCTCGATGGTCAAGCGGTTTTGCATCTCCAGCCATTGCCTATTGCGGCGGTGCAGGTCGTCGCCGTCGTCGAAGCGATTGAGATAGACGACAACAGGCTGTCCGGTTAGTGCGTCGACGCTCAGACGCACCAAGTTGAGCGTTCCGAGTCCGGGGTCGGCCACCAGCACCACGACGTCGGGACCTAGCTCGCGAATCAGGTCGACGGCGTCGCCGTCGGCCGCGAGAGGTGATCGGACCCCGCCTGCCCCCTCGACGAATCCGAGGTCAACCGCTTCAGGCCATGCCAGTTCTCCTGCCAGGTCGGCAATCGAAAAGGCGCCGAGCCCTAGCACCTCGGCCGCCATCGGCGGGGCGAGGGGCCGGTCGAACCAGCGGTGCGGTCGGCACACCTCGTCGGGCTTTTCACCACTGGCGCCCGACAGGATCTCGGCGTCGGTGACCTCGCCGGCCGCGAAGGATTGGGCCGGCTTGCGGGCTGCGACTCGCAGGCCCTTTGCCCGGCACAGCGCGATGAGGCGGGCCGTGACCCACGTCTTGCCGACACCCGTGCCCGTCCCCACCACGACGACGAGACGGTCCGGGCGCGCCATCCCGTCAGGGGGCAACGAACGAGCCGAGTCCGAGGTCGTCCAAGACGCCGGTCAGGCGGGCCACCTGCTGATCGGTATGAGCCGCCGACAAGGTGATCCTGAGACGCGAGGTCCCAGGCGGAACGGTCGGCGGTCGTATCGCAGGCACCAGCAAGCCCTTCGCGAGCAGCGCCGAAGCAGCCTTCAGGGCCCGACGCTCCGAGCCCAGCATCACGGGGATGATGGGCGCGCAGTGCCCCGGGCGCACCAGCTCGACATGCGCACGGAGGCGTCCCACCAGTTGGCGGCCCTCGGCGGAAACGAGAACGCCCAGCGCTGCGAGGGCGGCAGCGCTGTCGGCCGGGGTGGGGGAAGTGGTGAAGATGAACGGACGGGCCCGGTTGACCAGCCAGTCGACCCATGGGCGCGACGCCGCGACGAAGCCGCCCAACGAACCGAGTGCTTTCGAAAGGGTTCCGACCCGCAAGAGATCGACCTCGGCGGGGATGTCGCCCAGGTCAGGGCCCAAAACCGCGTGCGCCTCGTCGAGAATGAGGAGCGCCTGGTACTCGGCGCAAGTGTCGATGAGACGGGCGACCGGCGCCTCGTCTCCGTCCATCGAGAAGACGGTCTCGCTCACCACCACCGCTCGACCCGTCGACCGGCGGAGCATTTTCCCCAGCTCATCGACGTCGCGGTGCGGGTAGACAACGACCGGCGCCCGGCACAGGCGGCACCCGTCGACGATCGACGCGTGGTTGAGCTCGTCGGAGAAGACCGTCGCCCCGGCGCCGCGCAGCGCCGAAAGGACGCCGATGTTGGCGGCGTAGCCGGTCGGGAACAGCAGTGCCGATTCGGTGCCCTTCCAGTGCGCAAGGGCCGCTTCCAGCTCGGCGTGGACCGGGCGGGTGCCGACGATCAGGCGGGACGAGGTTGACCCGCTCCCCCACCGTTCGAGCGCCTCGTGGGCGGCGGCAATCACGGCGGGATGGGCGGACAGGCCGAGATAGTCGTTGGAGGCGAACGACACCACGGGCCGGCGGTCCTGGCCCATACGCCCCTCCGGGCCGGCGGCGTCGAAGGTGCGCAGGCTGCGCCACTGGTCGTTTGCCCGGATCTGGTCGAGCTCGGCGCCGACCCAGGCGCGCCAGGTCACGGGCGACTGACCTCGGCGATCGCCTCCTGCAACACGTCGACGATGAGTCGGATCTCGTCGTCGGTGACCGTCAACGGGGGCATGAGCACGACCACCTCGCCCAATGGGCGGATTAGTACGCCCCGCCGGGTGCACGCCTGCGCGACCCGGCTCCCCCAGCGCGAGTCGGCGTGGGGGGTTGCCAGCTCGACACCGCACATCAGGCCTCGCTGGCGGATGGCGGTCACCGCGGGGTCGCCGACGATTCGTCGCTCGAGCAGGTCGGCCAGCTGAGTGGCGCGGGCGGCGACGTTGTCGAGCACCTTCCACTCGTCCAGAAGTTGCAGGTGGCGGAGGGCGACGGCCGCCGCCAGGGCGTTTCCGCCGTAGGAGTGGCCGTGGAAGAAGGTGCGTTCGGGCGCGCCGAGGAAGGCGTCGAACACCTGGCCGGTGGCGACCGTGGCCGACATGGGCAGGTAACCGCCGGTGATGCCTTTCCCCAAGCAAAGAAGGTCGGGCCACAGGTCGCATTGCTCGCTGGCGAACAGCGATCCGGTGCGGCCGAAGCCGGTCGCAACCTCGTCGGCTATGAGTAACACGTCATTGTCGCGGCAGGCCTTTCCCAGGCGGTGAAACGACCGCGCCGGCGCGGTCTGCACCCCGCCCGCCCCTTGCACGAGGGGTTCGACAATCACGGCCGCCAGTTCACGCTTGTGCGCCTCGATCAGGGCGCAGGCCGCGGCCAGTTCGGGGTCGGCGGTGAAGCCGGGCGCCCGCAGCACGGGGAAGCGGAGCGGGTCGAAGAGGTCCGTTCCGAATCCACCCGCGCCGACCGAGAGTGAGCCGACCGTGTCCCCGTGGTACGCCTGCCCGAATGCCAGGTAGGTGGACCGGGGCGTCCCACGGTTGACCCAGTATTGAAAGGCGAGTTTCACGGCCTGTTCGACCGCCGCGGCGCCGTCGGCGGCAAAGAGGAAGTGAGGATCGGTGACGGGGACGAGGGGGGCCAGGGCCTCGGCCAGCTCGATCACGACGGTGTTGCCGTTGCCCAGCATGGTGCTGTGCGCCACCCGGCCCAGCTGGTCGATGATCGCCTGGTCGAGTTCGGCGACGCGGTGGCCGAGGGTGTTGACCCAGAGCGACGAGATGGCGTCCAGGTACCGCCGCCCCTCGACATCGATCAGGTAGTGGCCTTCGGCCCGATCAACGATGACCGGGCAGTTACCGGCGTACGTCGCCATCTGGGTGAAGCCGTGCCACACCACAGCGGCGTCCCGATCGACCCACGACGGGGAACTGGTCACGGGGCCAATCTGCCAGATGCCGGCCGGTCCCGCGGGCGCAACCGGTGGCCGGCCCTGGCCGCTGGCCCGTGGCCCGTGGCCCGTGGGCGTCTACCACGTCGCGGGCCGGTGGCCGGTGGCCGGTCGCCGGTGGGCGTCTACCAGGTCGCGGCCTGAAACCCGGTGGCCAGTGTCGTCGGTCGGGCACCGTCCTCGGACACCAGCAGGTCGGGCCCCGACAGGTAGAGCAGCCAGTGCCCGCTGGCGTCGGCGTCCAGGCTGCCGTGGTCCCGGGTCGTGAGCCCGATCGCGACCTGTTGGAGGCTGACGCCCGTCGCCGCGTCGACCGTTGCCAGCTCGCTCGAGGTGACGTGGGGCGGATATCCCGCACAACACTCGCGATCCACGAACAGATCGCCATTGGGCAGGAAGACCACCTCGCGGTAATAGGTCCGTGCGGGCCCCGACACCGGGACCGACGTTGCGCCGGGGTAGTTCGTGTCGCGGGTGCGGTCCATGATCGACACGCTCCACTGCTCGTTGTCCTGCCCACCCCCGATCGTGACCGCCAGCCGCCGGTTGTCCGCCGCCCACGACAGGTGGGCGATCGGCAGCGGCAGGCCGCCGGAGACCACGGCGGGCGGTAGCGGAAAGCTTTTCTCTCCACCCCTGGCGAGGTCGCGCACGACGACGGCATAGGCCCCGGCAGATGTGTCGGCCCGGTCGCAGGCCGTCGTACCGGCCCCGAAGCCAGGCTGGAGGACGTAGGCCAGCAGCGTGCCGTCCGGGCTCATCGTCGGGTGTCCCCCGGAGCCGAGAACGGTGCTGGTACCCCCCGCTGTCGGGACGCGGTTGATCTGGTGGGCGCAGCCGACCGGCGTCTCGTAGTAGACGGTGAGGCCGTCGGGCGACAGCCCGATCTCCTCACCGATGGCGCCGGTGGCCAGCGTCCGCAACGCCTTCCCGGTCGCGGGATCGAGCGCTTGGACGGCGCCGGCGGTCGTGACGGCCACCAACACCTTGGGTCGGGAGCCGGGCTGGACCGGGGCCGAAGTGGACGAGGCGGCCGCCGTGGTATCAGTCCCGTTCAGCCCTGGCGGCCGCGTCTTGGTGGTGGGGCTGGTGGCCGACCTCGACGCGGTGCTCGAGCACGATGCCGCCAGCAGCACAACGAGGGCGATCGAAAGTATCCGACCCCAGCCCGTGGCCACGCGGTGACCTTAACCTTCGCGACCTCGGCGCGCCGGGGGGCGCCGGGGGGCTCCGGGGGCGTCTAGCGGTGGTGGATCTGGCGGGACGGCGAGTTGGTGACTCGTGCCATCACCAGCATCGGTGCGCCGTTTTTCTTCGTAACCGAGGCCACATTCCAGTCCTGGGGACGGCCGCCACCGGTCGTGCCCGGGGAGCCGAGCCGGTGCATAGCCGAACCGAGCACCACACCCACGACGATAGACAGAGCGATCCAGCCGAGCGAGAGAGCGAGGACGAGGGTCACCATATGTCTTCTTATGTTCCCCATCTCCCGAACGGAAAACCCACGCGTAGCCTGACGCCGTGACCGACGAGACCTCAGCGGCCGTGAGCGGGGGCATCGACACCGCCACCGGGGCCGACGACGAGCGCGCTGCCACGCCCTTCCCGGCCGCGTTCATCGGCCACGGCAGCCCTATGAACGCCATCGAACACAACCGGTACACCGAGGCGTGGCGGACATTCGGCGCCGGCCTCCCCCGGCCCCGCGCGGTGCTGGTCATCTCGGCCCACTGGTACATCCAGGCGACGGCGGTCACCGCCATGGCCCGCCCGCGCACCATCCACGACTTCTACGGGTTCCCACCCGAGCTGTTTGCGGTCGAGTACCCAGCCGCGGGCGACCCGGGAGTGGCCGAGGAGGTCGCCGAGGTGGCCAAGCCGCTGTGGGTGGGCTCTGACCACGACAGTTGGGGACTCGACCACGGCACGTGGTCGGTGCTCACCCATGTCTTTCCCGACGCCGACGTGCCAGTCGTCCAGTTGTCCATCAATGCGATGAAGCCGCTCGAGTACCACCTTGACCTGGGCGCCCGCCTCGCTCCGTTGCGGGAGCAGGGCGTGCTCATCCTGGGCAGCGGCAATGTGGTGCACAATCTGCGGCGATTGGACTGGGGCCGGCCCGAGACTGGCTTCGACTGGGCCCAACGCTTCGACGACGCGGTGCGAGACGAGATGACCGGGGACGCCGCGGGTGTGTTGCGGGTGCTCGGTCATCCCGCCTTCTCCTCGGCGGTGCCGACGCCGGATCATTTCATTCCGCTGCTGTACATCGCCGCCTTGGCCGGGTCGGCGCGCCATGGCGCGCAGGTACTGATCGACGGGTACGCCTATGGCGGTCTGTCGATGACCTCCTATGTCGTCGACGGCCAGGTGCCCGATGCCGCGACGGCGCGGCCGAGCGCCGTCGGGGGCACAGACCTCCCCGACCCGAGCGTGCTCCCGCCTGACCAGACCAACATCTGAACCGACGGTCCGACGCGCGTCATCGGCCCCCGGCTACTGTCCTGCCGACTTTGTACCGTGACCGAAGGGGGACATCTGATGAATGCCTTTTCCAGCATCATCGGCCTGATCGTGGCCATCATCTGCGCGATCGTGTGCCGAAACATCGCGGCGGGGAAGGGGCGCGGCCCCACCCTGTGGGCGATCCTGGGCTTCCTTTTCTCGATCATCGCGCTGATCGTGATCCTCATCCTTCCGAGGAAGAGCGCCATCTGACTTCGAACAGCACTTCCGGTTCGTTCGGGCCGGGCGCACGTCCGGCCCGAACGACTGGAAGGTGACACCCGCGGCACCTGCAAGGATTTTGCAAGGACCGAGTCAGTCTTGAGAAGCGGGCAGTCGGGATGGTCGGGCCCATGCCGATCAGCCCCCTGCCAACGACGCACGCCGCAGGTCCCACAGGAAGCGGACCCCCCGCCGACGGGATTTGTCGGGGACGCTCCCGCTGGCTACTGATGGCGTCGTGGCCGCCCGCTGAACTGGCCATCGCAGCGCAATCGGGAGACTCGGAGGCGGCGGGAGAGTTGTTCCGCCGGGTTCGGGCTCGCGCCCGCCGGGCGGCCTGCGCCTTTTGCCTCGACATCGACGCCGACGACGCGGTTGCCGAGGGGCTCTCGGCCGCGCTGCGAGGAATCGGCCAGCTCCGCCAGCCGGCCGCGGTCGAGGGATGGATGATCCGCTGCGTCGTCCGCTCGGCGATCGACCTGTCGAGGCAGCGCCAGCGCCAGGCTCCGGTCGACGGAGTCGAATCGCTCGTAGGGGGATCGTTGGCGACCGGAGAATCAGCCGCCGAACGGGCGATGGCGGTCCTTGAGCGCGACCAGATGGCTGAGGTCGTCCGGGGGATGCACCCTGGGCTTCGCCTCTTGTTGTACCTGCGTTACGAAGCCGGCCTTTCGGTCCAACACATCGCCCTGGCCCTCGGCCGGCCGGCCGGGACCATTCGCCGCCAGTGCACAGAAGCCCGGCGCATCGCGGGGCAGCGTTTCCTTTCCCATCAGCT
>JAUTXN010000250.1 GCA_030838045.1 Acidimicrobiaceae bacterium | reverse complement strand
TGGAAAAGGACGGTCCTGGCGACAGTTTTGACCTCGGCGATCGTCGCGCCGCTCTACGGCGGTGTCGCCTTGGCCGCTTCGAGCGCCGCGCCGGGGACCCCGCCCGCCTCGCCCGGCTACCGGCACGGAACAGTCCCGACCGTCGCAGCCGCGGCGGCGGCCAGCAGGAACACCGCCCAGAGCCCAGCGGCGGTGACCACAAATCTGGTGTACGGCGGCGGCATCGCCGGCGTCGGTGTCACGACTGGGGCACCCAAGGTGTACCTCGTGTTTTGGGGATCCCAATGGGGTTCGTCGTCGACCACCGCCCAGGGGTACCTCGCCCTGTCGGGCGATCCCGACGGGATGGCCCCGAAGCTCCAGGGGTTCATGAAGGGCGTGGGCACGGGCGGCGAGACCTGGAGCGGCGTCATGACCGTGTACTGCCAGGGCGTGGCGGCGGGGGTCCAGTCCTGCCCGGCCAACGCGGCCCATGTCGGCTACCCGACCGGTGGCGCCCTGGCCGGTGTGTGGGCCGACACGTCGGTCGTCGCCCCGGCTTCGGCCACGGGCCATCAACTGGCGGTCGAAGCCGTCAGCGCCGCCACCCATTTCGGCAACACGACGTCAGCCTCGAACCGCAACGCGCAGTACTTCGTCGTCTCGCCCAGCGGCACCGCGCCCGACGGCTTCGACCCCGTCAACGGCGACTTCTGCGCCTGGCACGACGTCTCCACCGACTCCGGCTTTCCCGGAGGGGGCGCCGCCAGTGGGCCGGCGGTGGCATTCACCAACATGCCGTACATCACCGACGCCGGGGGTGGCTGCGGCGCGAACTTCGTAAACGGCGGCTCCGCCGGAATCCTCGATGGCGTGACCATCGTGGGCGGCCATGAGTACGCCGAGACCATCACCGACCAGTACCCGCCGGGCGGTTGGCTCGACGCAGCGGGGAACGAGAACGGCGACAAATGTTCCTGGATCCATTCCGGCCAGGGCGCGTCGCAGAACATCACTCTCGCGACTGGGTCATTCGCGGTGCAGTCCACGTGGGCCAACGATTTCAACAGTGGTGCCGGCGGCTGCCTGGTCGCCCACCCTGTCGTGGCCACGGTGGCCAACACGGCGCCCGCAATCACGAACGCCAACAACGCCGTGTTCACGACCGGCGCCGCGGGGACGTTCACCGTGACGACAACCGGATCGCCGGTGCCGACCATCAGCGCGACCGGTTCCCTGCCCAGCGGCGTCACCCTCTCCGACAACCATGACGGGACGGCCACCTTGGCGGGTGTTGCCGCCGCCGGCAAGGGCGGCGCCTATCCCCTGGTCGTTACCGCGGCCAACGGCACGGGCAGCAACGCCACCCAGAACTTCACGCTCACGGTCCAACAAGCCCCCGGGATCACGAACGCGACCAGCGCCACCTTCACCATCGGCGTCGTCGGTTCGCTCACCGTCACGACCACCGGATTCCCCTCCCCGAGCGTGACCGTGACCGGCGCCCTTCCCGCCGGGGTGACATTCAACGCCGCCACCCGCGCACTTGGCGGCGCTCCGGCCCAGGGCAGCGCCGGCAGCTTCCCCATCACGATCAATGCCGCCAACGGCGTCGGGGCGGCAGCCACCCAATCATTCGTACTCACCGTCAACCAGGCGACGTTCACTTATCCCACCGAGGGCCTGACCAACTTCGATACCACCCAGCCATTCACGTGGTCGACCATCCCGCAGGCCACGGGCTATTTCCTCGTCGTCGGCACGACGCTCTACGGGGCGGACCTGGTCAACTCGGGAGTGCTCCCCTCGACCCAGTCCAACTTCAACGGGCCTGCCCTGCCCACGGTCGGAACACTCCACGCCACCTTGTATGCCCACGTCGCCGGCACCTGGACCAGTTATCAGGCCATCAACTTCATGGCCGCCCCGGGCCAGGCGATGTTCACATCGCACGCCAACGGCCAGACGGCCGTCGACCCCACCAAGGCGTTCAGCTGGTCGACGATCCCCCAGGCCCAGGGGTACATCGTCGTCGTGGGGACCACCCAGTTCGGCTCCAACCTGGCCAACTCCGGCGTCCTTCCGGCCACCCAATCGACATACACCCCGCCCAACCTTCCGGCCGGCCGGACCGTGTACGCCACGCTGCTGACCAAGGTGAACAACGCTTACACGCGATTCCAGGCCATCACCTTCACGACTGGGCCGGCGATGGGCACATTCACCAGACCGATCAACGGCCAACTCAACCTGCCCACTCCGGGCGCCTTCACTTGGCGGACGATCGCGGGTGCCCAGAACTACTACCTCGTGGTCGGCACCACCTTGTATGGATCGGAGCTGGTCAACTCGGGCACACTCCCTCCGACCCAGTCGAGCTTCACGGTGCCGGCCCTCCCCCATGGCAAGGTGCTCTACGCCACGCTGTTCACACTGGTCAACGGCACGTGGGTCTTCCAGGTGGTCGGCTTCACCAGCTAGAGAGGGATCCGGGCCGTAACCTCGGTCGGCGTGGCGAGACGGCGCGAACCTGGTGACTGGGAGCGCGACCTCGATCGGGCTCGCCGGGTCGAGCGCCAGGTCGGCACGGCCCTCAAGGCCATTTTCGGCGTCACCGCGGTCTCGGATCTCACCGAGCAGACGAAGGACTTGGATTTCGAGTTCCCGCTGGACGGCGGCGCGGTGCGCGTCGACGTCAAGCTGAAGGAACACCGCTCCTCAGCGGAGTTGGCGGCGTTGTGGCCCGAGGTGCCGCCGGAGGCGCTGTTCGTCCTTGACGAGACGGCGTTTCGGACGCTGGTTTGGCCCGAGGGGATGGGGTACCTGCTGATCAAGGACTGCCCCACGCGGCGCTGGCACGTGCTCGGTCCGTGGGAGTTGCTGCTCGGGCCCCGCCGGCGATTCGAGCGCCTTGGTGACAAAGGCCGCGGGGCCTTCCTGAAGGGCAAGATGCTCATCGACCTGCGGACCGCGGCCGAGACCACCAAGGAGCTTTCGGTCGACGCCCTGGTCCGGGTCGCCCGCTCCAGCCATCGGGCCCGCACCAGGGTCCAGGCCTTTCGGGTCCCGGGACAGACCTCGCTGCCAGTCATCCCCGTCGCCCCGCAAGTGGCCCCGGCCGGGTCGAAAGCCCCGTCGGCGCCCGACCAACGCCCGCCCGGTGAAGGCCCGCCCCAGTCCGAAGGCCCGCCGCCAGGCGAAGGCCCGTCCCGGTCGAAAGCCCCGTCGGCGCCCGACCAACGCCCGCCCGGGTCGAAAACCCCGCCGCCGCCCGCCGAAGGGCCGCCCCGGTCCGAAGGGCCGCCCGAGTCCGAAGGGCTGCACGACCGGGACGGCGGGGGCGGGGCCCGGATCCCGGTTGGACCGGCGCCTGAAGTCGATCCCCGCTGGGCGGGCCTGAATCCCGGCCTCGTGGCGGCCGTCAAGTCGGCCTGGGGCTGGGACGAGCCCACCGCCGTCCAGGCGCTGGCGATCCCGCTGGTGCTGGCGGGCGACAATGTCCTGATCGTCGCCCCGACCGCCGGCGGCAAGACCGAGGCGGCGCTGCTGCCCCTGCTCGAACACCAGACCCGATGTGGGTGGGCGCGGCCGTCCATCCTCATGATCAGCCCGCTCAAGGCGCTGCTCGACGACCAATTGGCCCGCTACCGCGCCGCTGCGGCCCTGACCGGCGCCACCGTGTTCGCCATGCACGGCGATGTCGAACGGGCCCAGAAGGAAGCGTTCGCCGAGCACCCCGCCGACATCCTGCTCACCACGCCCGAATCGCTGGAGAGACTGCTCAGCCAACCGGCGCTCGACGCCCGCCGCCACCTGCGCAACGTCCGGGCCATCGTCGTCGACGAGCTCCACGCCTTCGTCGGAACTCCGCGCGGCGCCCAACTGGCGGCCCAAATAGAGCGTCTCGACCAACTGGCCGACGCCGATCTCCAGCGCGTCGGCCTGTCGGCCACGGTCGCCAAACCCGACCAGGTGTTGCGATGGCTCACCGGCGGTTCGCTGCGTGCCGGCGGCATCGCGCAACCGGGGCAACGGCTGAAGGGCGAAGAGCTGGCGATCTCGACCTATGAGACACCCGCCGAATCGGCCACGCTCATCGGCGCCGCGGTCACCGGGAGGCGGGCGCTGGTCTTCGCCCCGTCGCGCCGGCGGGCCGAGCAACTGGGCACCACCCTGGGTGCGCCCGTCCACCACTCCTCGGTCGCGGCCGAGGGCCGCCGGGCGTCCATCAGCGCGCTGGTCGACGGTCCGTCGGGCTGCCTGGTCGCCACGTCCGGCCTGGAGTTGGGTATCGACATCGGGGACATCGACCTGGTCGTCAACGACGGGGCGCCCACCGATCCCGGCGCCTATCTCCAGCGGCTGGGGCGATCAGGTCGGCGCGACGGCAACCGCCGCATGCTCATCACCGTGGGCGACGCGGATTCCCTGCTCCTCGCCCTGGCGGCGGTGGCGAGGAGCAGGCGCGGCGCCCTTGATCCCGTGCCGCCGCGGCGCGGCGCCCGGCTGGTCCTCGGCCAGCAGGCGCTGATGCTGGCGTTCGAGCGCCTCTCGTACACCCCGGTCGACCTGCACGAATACCTCCGTTTCAGCCCGCTGTTCCGGCCGTTGGGCGCCGAGATCGATGCCACCATCACCCACCTGGTCGCGAACGGCTGGCTGGCCCGCGTCGGTCCTGACGAGGACATCCTGATCGTCGGGCCTGCGGCCACCGCCCGCTTCGGCGGCAAAGGGTTCTTCGACCTGCTGGCGACGTTCTCGGCGGCCCAGGAGGCCTCGGTCGTGACCGAGGGCGGGCGCCCCGTCGGCAGCCTCGACTGGGACGAAGTGAGCGACGCCGCGGGCCGCACCCGTCCCGGGCCGGTGGTCCTCGCCGGGACGCGATGGTTGCTCATCTCGGTGGACCGCCCGGCCGGCACGGTCACGGTGGCCCCGGCGCCCGAGTCGACCGAGGGGAGCCGGGTGCCGTCGTGGCGCGGCCCATCGCTCGAAGTAGGGCGCGCCACTTGGGAAACCGCCCGCGAGATCCTGAGGGCGACGGATGTTCCCGGCGTGATCATGGACGCCCGGGGCGAGCGGTGGCTCGACGACCTGCAGCGAGCGTGGCGCCCACGGCTGGCAACCCCGGCCCGAGCCGAAGGCGGCCATACCGTCGTCGATGCCTTCGCGGGCGCTGCGGTCCACCGGGCCGTGCTGGCGGCGCTCGACCGGGAAGGATCGGTGGACGGCCCCAGCTGCCACATCGACGGAGCGGTCGCGGGTGTGGCCGAGCAGGCGAAGGGCCTGCTCGGCGACCTGGACCGGGTGTTCGAAGCCGAGGCAGCGCGCCAGTCGGCACGGCTGGTCATCCGCCACCCCGACCTGGTGGCGCCCTCGGTTCGCCTGGCCGAGGCCCGCCGGTACCACGTGGACCGCGTCGGGATCACCCGCACCCTGTCGCTGCTGGCGGCGGCCCCGAGCATGCCGGGCTCGCCGGCCGCCGGCCGGGACTGACGATGGGGTATCTGATTCCCGAGAACCTGCGCTCCCGGCGCGACGTGTCGCCCGGCGTGGCCCGGTTCGCGGCCGCCCTCCGAGACGGCCTCGATGACGACGTCATCGTCTGGTACGAGCCCATGTTCGACCTCGAGGGGGAACGACCCGACCTCGTCGTCCTCATCCCCTACGCCGGCATCCTGGTCATGGAGGTCCTGGAGTCCCGGGCGGCGGCGATTCGAGGCGTGCGAGGCGGCCGGCTGCTGGTCGCCGACGGCTGGGAGCCGAAGGAAATCGACGGACCACTCAATCGTGCCTCCGCTTTCGGGGCCCAGCTGACGCGTCACCTCGAGGCCGAACCACGGCTGCCGCCGTCCGACCGGCTGGCGGTGCGCTCGGCCGCGGTTTTCCCGTATCTGTCCCACGACGCCGCGGTCGCCCGACACCTCGGCGAAGCGCTGCCCCTCGAGCGATGCCTGTTCCGGGACGACCTCGAGGCGGGCATCCAGGGCGGCTCGGCCTTCCGCCGCCGCATCGTGCAGCTCGTCGGCGGACCGACCCGCGACCCGATCTCCGAGGAGGTCGAGAAGGTCCACCGGGCGATCATCCATCCCGACACGGTGATCGGGTCACGGCAGCTCCCGTTTCCGACCAGCGCCGCCGAGCGGGACAAGGCCGAACTGCTCGTGCTCGACCGCAAGCAGGAGGCGCTGGCCAAGAGCCTGGGCGTGGGCCACCGCGTCATCCGGGGCGTGGCGGGCAGCGGCAAGACGCTGGTGCTCACCTATCGGGCCCGGCTGCTGGCCGAGACGTACCCCCGCCAGGCGGTGCTGGTCACGTGTTTCACCCGGTCGCTGGCGGCCCGGCTGCGCCAGCAACTGGCGCCGTGGCCGAACATCGCCGTGAAGACCCTCGACACGCTGATGGCCCAGGCCCGCCGGGCGGCTGACCTCGACCCGGCGGACTACAAGGCGTGCAGCCGGGAGGAGCTGGCCGATCGGGCCCTGGCCGCCCTCGACGCCCGCCCCGACAGCGTGTCGCATTACCACCACGTGCTCATCGACGAGGCCCAGGACTTCCCGACCCCGGCGCTGCGCTTCGCAGTGCGACTCCTGGTCGAGGGGTCCGACTCGCTGCTGGCGGTCGCCGACCCGGTGCAGAACATCTACCGGACCCGGTTCACGTGGCGGGCGGCGGGCATCAACGCCGTGGGCCGGACCCGGTGGCTTGATCAGAGCTACCGCAACACCCGCGAGATCCAGGAGCTGGCGCACAACTTCGTCATGGCGGGCGGAGATTTCGACATCAGCGCCGATCCTGACCCGGAGAACGAGGTCATGATCGCGGCGCCCACGTTCAGCGCCCGATCAGGCCCCATGCCGCTCCTGCTCGACGCCCCGAGCCGCCCGGGCGAGGTGGTCGGCATCGCCCGGTACTGCCGGGGGCTGCTCGACCGGGGGATCGTTCCGGGCGATGTGGCGATCCTGTACGGCGTCACGTGGACCGGGGGATTCAACTGGCCCGAGGCGGTCCGGTCCCAGTTCGCCCAGGAGGCGATCCCGCTGTTCTGGGCGACCGACCCCTCTCAGGATGCCAACCGGGACCGTGTCGGCGACGACCGGACCAAGATCCAGTTGTGCACGATTTGGGCCGCCAAGGGCCTGGAGTTTCGCAACGTGATCCTCTGCGGTTGGCTCGACGACCGCCCGCCTGAGCAGTCGCGGGTCACGCGAGCGCTCATCTATGTCGGGATGACGAGAGCGACGCACGAGCTGGCGCTGAGCGTCAGCGGTCAACACCCCTTTCTGGCCGACGTCGAACGAGGCTGAGGCTGAGGCTGAGGCTGAGATACAGGCCCGCATCGGGTTATCCCGCTATAACACTCCTGTTATTGTCAGTCGATGCCCGTGCCTGAGCGGCTCCAGGGTGATCCCTTCGACGCCCTCGGCGACGCCAACCGGCGGGCCATCGTCGAGTTGCTGCGGGCCGGGCCCCTGTCGGTGGCCGAGATCAGCCGCCAGATGCCGATCAGCCAGCCGGCGGTGTCACGCCACCTGCGCCTGTTGAAGAATGCCCGACTGGTCACCGACCGCCCCGCCGGGGCCCGGCGGCTGTACTGCCTCAGCGACGAGGGGGCCGAGAGCGTGCGCACCTACATGAGGAGCGTGTGGGGCGAGGCGGCGGCCCGGTTCCGGCTGACGGCGGAGAACATGCCCGGCACGCTTTCGGAATAGGATCTGGGAAAATGCCTCCCGCGGCGCGTGAGCAGGCGTGGCGGGAGGCATTTTCCCGCTATTCCGTATTCGTCATTCGCCCTCTCGGATCACGTCGACCATCACCTCGAGGTCGAGTGTGGTCCCATGGGTGAATATGACGCCTTTCAGCGGAGGCACGTCGCTGTAATCGCGACCCCACGCCGTGACCACGTAGCGCTCGTTGACCAGTTGCGAGTTGGTCGGGTCGAGGTCGATCCAGCCCATTCCGGGCACCAGCACCGAGGCCCAGGCATGTGAGACGTCTGCGCCTTGTTGCCGGGGGCGCCCCGGTGGTGGGTTGGTCTCCAGATAGCCGCTCACATATCGGGCCGCCAATCCGAGCGACCGCATGCACCCGATCACCAGATGAGCGAAATCCTGGCAAACCCCCGCCTTTATCAGCAGTACTTCCTGGGCAGTGGTCGACACGAGCGTCGCGCCCGGCTTGAACGCGAAATCGCCATGCACACGATGGGCGAGATCGTCGAGCGCCTCTACTATTGGACGGCCATCGGTAAATGAAAGTCGCCCATACGCCGCCAGGTCGGCACTGGTGGTGACCAGTGGCGAATCGAGCAGGAATTGCCGGCCCTCGGGTTCGGTGATCACGCGGGCCGCCTCCCATGGAGTGCCGGTCGCCTCGATCGCGCCGAGCAGGTCGCGCCGGGCGGGCGTCGATATCTCGATCCAACTGGTCGTGGTGACCGACAGGTCGCGGTGCACCGAACTGATCTCGAAATAGGCGAATCGATTCCCGAAGAAATCCGAGCGCTCCTGGTAATCGGCAGGGACCGGTTCGATCCTCACCTCTTGGCGTTCACAGGTCTGGCCGGGGATTCCCCGTGGCACGAGTTGGACCTGGCCGTAGCTGCTCGTCACGTCGTCCTCGTAGTGGTACGCCGTGGTGTGCGCCACCCGGTATTTCACGGGAGGAACCCGTGCGAGGCCCGCGCCGCTCGCGGGTCGGCGGGCGTTGCCAGTGCCTGCTGGGGCAGCACCGGCGCGAAATGAGCCGCGGCCAGGGCGTCGGCGGAGGCGTACAACCGCCGCTCCAGATCGAGCAGGAACCCGGCCAGCGGGGCCCGCACCGACGCCGTCGTGCCGGTCGTGCCGGTCGTGGCGGCCAGCAGGGCCGTGTCGGCGACCTGCAAGGCCGTCCATGCCTCCAAGACGATCTTCTCCGCCTCCGACGCCCGACCGACGCCGGGGTGGCCCGGCAGCGCCCGCAGGTCCTCCAACAACCGGTCCAGCTGGTAGCGCATGGACCGGGGATTGTCGGGGTCGAGCAGCATGAGGTCGAGGACTGTTTCCAGCTGGGCATGGGAGCGGTACCGGCGCCGGTAGGTGATGATGCTCTCGGCTGCGATGAGCAGCGATTCCAGGATCAGGCTGTCGGTGGCGACATCGCGTTCGACGGTGACGGTGGCCCGCAGCAGCGCCGCCAGTTGCGCCCCCCGCTCGATGCGCCGCCCGGCATCGAGGAACCGCCAGCCCGGGTCTCGCACCAGGCTCTCGGACCCGAGGCCGGCCAGCGCCAAGAGGCTGACCAGGACCCGCTGCAGGGTGGCCCGTTCGAGCGAGGGCACCTCGAGCAGGTCCCGTTGCATGGAGCTGATCACCAGCCAGGTGTCCATCGAGAGTTGGTCTCGGGCGCCATGGGCGGCGTCGACCAGGCGGCGAACGGCGAAGGCGAGAGTGCCCGGCCGGTCGGCGGCGATGGCGAGGGACTGCAGCTCGTCGCCTGGGTCGGCCATGCGGGCCTCGCCGCCCTCGCCGGTGAAGCCGGAGTCGGTGCCGGTCACCTCGGTGAGCGCCGCCAGCAGCACCCGCACGCACGCCGTGCCCGCCGGGTTGGAGCCGTCGGCGAAATCGTTCCGGCGATCGTGGGTCACCCGGAGCACCCGGACCACGCCCTCGGCCCGCTCGGCGTAGCGGCCCAGCCAGGCCAGGTTCTCCGCCGAGCGGGAGGAGATGGACGCGTCCGGTGCGACGGCGGGGGCGGGGGGCCCGGTGGCGAGCCAGACGCCGGCCATCTGTTCGGGTTCGGACGCCAGCACCCACGTGTCCTTGCTGACCGCCCCGGCCTGGTTGGAGATGGCGGCGCCGTCGCGGCCCGCCACCCGGGTGAGTCCCCCGGGCATCACCAGGTACGAGTCACCCCCGGCCACGGCGAAGGTCCGCAGCAGGCTGCGCCGGGCCAGCAGCCCACCCTCGCCCAGCGTGGGGACCGACGACAGGGACAGTTGGTCCTGGCCGACCCACCGGTAGGGCTGGGCCTCGATGCGCCGGCGCAGCTCGTCGCGCTGGTCGGCGCTGAGCTCCCAGCCAAAAACGACGCCCGGGCCGGCGCCGTCGGGGCCGCCGCCGCCCGGGCCGGCGCCGTTCCCGCCGGGTGCTTGGGACGACGGTGGTGCGGCGCGGGCATCGCCCGCCACCCCCCAGCCGAACGCCCGGGCGGTCGGCTTGATGACCAGGCGGTCGAGATTGGCCAGGACATGGCTGAGCCCGGCGGGCTCCCCGCACCACCACGTGGGCACGGAGTCAAGCTCCAACGGCTCGCCCAGCACCCGTTCCGCCAGGCGAGGGAGGAACGCCACCAAGCCCGCGTTTTCCAGCACGCCGCTGCCGAGCGTGTTGACCACCGATACCGTCGCCCGCCGGCACGCCTCCACCAACCCGGGAACACCGAGGTAGGAGCGGGCCCGTAGTTCCAACGGGTCGCAGAACCAGGTGTCGACCCGCCGCAGGATCACATCGACCGGCTCCAGGCGGGCGAGGGAGCGCATCCAGACTCGTCCCTCCTGCACGACCAGATCAGCCCCTTCGACCAGGGAATACCCGAGATGGGCGGCGAGGAAGGCGTGCTCGAAGGCGGTCTCGCTCTGGGCCCCGGGTGTCAACACGACGATGCGGGGGTCCGAGACCGCCGGAGATGCCACCGCCTGGAGACCGCTGCGCAACGCCCGCACGAACGGCGCCAGCCGGTGGACCTGGGCGTCGCGGTAGAGGCTCGGGAACACCCGCGACATGACGACCCGGTTCTCGATGGCGTACCCCGCGCCCGAGGGGGCCTGGGTGCGATCGGCCAGCACCCACGTCCGCCCCTCGGCGTCGCGGGCCAGATCCACGGCCAAAGTGAACAGTTGGTGGGCCCCGGGCAGGGCGATCCCGTCGCAGGGGCGCAGGAAGCCAGGGTGGTCGAAGATCAGCTCGGGGGGCAGCCAGCCCCGGCGCAGCAACTCCCTCGGGCCGTAGAGGTCGGCCAGGATCCAGTTCAGCAGCTCGGCGCGTTGGATCACCGCGCTCTCGATGCGGGCCCAGTCCTCACTCGTAACCAGCACCGGCAGCGGATCGAGAGCCCATCGGGGCGCGATCGCCCGGTTGCGGCCGTAGACGTTGTAGGTGACGCCGTCGTCGTCGAGCAGGCGGGCCGCCTCGGTCCGGCGCCGGTGCAGTTCGTCCAGGCCCAGGCCATCGAGGACACGACCAACCTGCGACCAATGGCCTCGGACCCGGCCATCGTCGTCGACCATCTCGTCGAAGGCGCCCGCGGGCGGCCGGTACCCCGCCACGACGTCAGCGGGCGCCGTTGTCGTCATGGTTCCGTCCCCGGCCGGCAGGGCTGCTCCCGCTGCCCCCGCTGGTCCGGCTGCTCCCGCTGGTCCGGCTGCTCCGGCTGGTCTGCGGTGGTCGGCGCCGGCTCGCGGGCCGCCGATGCCGGCTTGGGGGGCAGGTCTGCGGTTCGGATCACCTGGCGGCGCTGCGCCAGCCTCGTTGGAACGGCAGCCGCCAGTGACTCGGATGGATCAGGCGGTGCACGTCGTCGGGACCCCACGAGCCCTGCGGATAGATCTGGACAGGCGGGGGCGACTCGAGCAGCGGGGTGGCCACCTCCCACAGTCGTTCGATGCCCTCGGCGGTGGTGAACAAGGTGTGGTCACCGCTCATGGCGTCATGGATCAGCCGTTCGTACGCTTCGAGCACATCGCCTTCATAGCTGGTTTCCTGCAGGGCGAACTGCAGGCTCAGCTTGTCGAGCTTCATGCCCGGTCCGGGGCGCTTGCCGTAGAAGGACAGCGAAAGCTTCGAGGAGTCGGCCAGATCGAACGTCAGGTGGTCTGGCCCGAGCGTGCCCACGCCCGAACCATCCGGGAACATGCTCCGGGGCGGCTCCCGGAATGCGATGGAGATGATCCGGGCCCCTTCGGCCATGCGCTTGCCAGTCCGGAGGAAGAACGGGACGCCCGCCCACCGCCAGTTGTCGATGATGCAGCGCAGCGCGATGAAGGTTTCGGTGTCGGAGTCGGGGTCCACCCCGGGTGACGACCGGTAGCCCTCGTACTGGCCCCGGACGACCTGAGTGGGGTCGATGGGACAAAGGGAACGAAAGACCTTGTTCTTCTCTTCGCTGATGGCCCTCGGTTCGAGGGCAGTCGGTGGTTCCATCGCCATGAACGCCAGGATTTGGAACAGGTGCGTGACGACCATGTCCCGGAACGCCCCGGTCGACTCGTAGAACCGGGCCCGGCTGCCCACCGAGAGCGTCTCGGGTACGTCGATTTGGACATGGTCGATGTGATCACGGTTCCAGATGGGCTCGAACAGGCCGTTGGCGAAGCGGAACGCCAGGATGTTCTGGGCTGCTTCCTTGCCGAGAAAATGGTCGATCCGGTACACCTGCTCCTCGGCGAACACCTCATGGACCGTGTCGTTGAGCGCCTTGGCGGAAGGCAGGTCGGTCCCGAAAGGCTTCTCCATGATGATGCGTGACCGCTTGACGAGGCCCGCCTGGGCGAGCGTCTGGACGACCGATCGGGCGGCGCTGGGAGGAATGCTCAGGTAGTGCAGCCGCCGGACCTCTTTGTCCGGGTCCCCGCCGGTGAGAGCCCGTTCGGCGGCCGCGACCGCCTCGGCCAGGCGCGCCGGGCCCTGGCTCTGAGGCACGTAGCTGAGCCGTTGCTGGAAGGCGTCCCACTGCTGCCGCTCGATCTCGGTGCGTCCGAACTCGTCGCACGCCTGGCGGGCCAGGCGGCGGAATCCCTCGTCGTCGAGTTCCTCCAAGGCGGTCGCCACGATCCGGCACTCCGGAAGGAGGTCGGCCTGGGACAGGTGCAGGAGGCCCGGCAACAACTTGCGCCGCGCCAGGTCACCGGCCGCCCCGAACAGCACGATGACATGCGGCGGCAGGGGCGCCATGGTCGCGGTGGGCGCGGGGCTGCCCGGAGTGGACTCCGCGGTGACCTCGGTCACCGGCGGTTGGGCGTCGTTGGTTGCCTCCGCCTGGACCTCAATAGGGGTCGCGGTCAGCGAATCTGATACCTGGGCCACGATTGACCTCCCGTTTTGCCCGGAGTCGATTCATCTTTTCCCCGTCAGGCCCCAGGGTAAATGTTAGACGGCCGATGTTTCGCTTCTGTGTCTGCGAGCGCCGACCAAGTGCGCTCACGGCTCAGGCGACGTCGTCGACCAGATGGCCCGTCCCTGCGTCGACCGGTGCCGTGTCCCGAAACGACTCAGGCATCTGGAGCCCCCGCTGGGCGGCCGCGGCGCGGGTCAACCACAAGAACAGCAGGCCATGGGGTGCCAGGTCGATCAGGAACTCGGGGTGCCACTGCACCGCCACGACCGGCGCCCCGTCGGTCGCTTCGATCGCCTCGATGATGCCGTCGGGCGCCCAGGCGACCGGGCGATACCCCTCCCCCACCCGCGAGATCGCCTGGTGGTGGATGGTGTTGACCCCGAGCCGTACCTGGCCGAGGATGGCGGCCAGGCGGCTCCTCGGGTCGATGTCGACGTCGTGCACCGGCTCCGAGTAATGCTCCCGCTGACGGTGCGGCTCCTCGGTGACGTTCGGGAGGTGCTGGACGAGGCTCCCGCCCCCGGCCACATTCAAGAGCTGGGCGCCCCGGCACACGCCGAGAACGGGCACCCCGCCATGGCCTGTGCGGGGGGCGGCGGCCGCGGCCAGCGCCTGTTCCCAGGCATCACGGGCCGGATCGACGTCATACGCCTCCGGGGCCGGATCCTCCCCGTACCGCCACGACGCCACGTCACCGCCACCGGTCAGGATGAGCCCGTCGAGGCCGGCCAGCACCTCCTCGGCATCGGCGGGCGCCAGGGTGGGCAGGATCA
>JAUTXN010000053.1 GCA_030838045.1 Acidimicrobiaceae bacterium | reverse complement strand
TCCGCGTTCCTCGACGCCTGCCGGGGCCGGGCCGCGACGCACCGGCCGGTGTGGTTCATGCGCCAGGCCGGACGGTCCCTGCCTGAGTACCGGGCACTCCGGGGCAACGGGAGCATCCTCGACGCGGTGCGCCAGCCGGAACTGGCGGCCGAGATGACGTTGCAGCCGGTGCGCCGTTACGGCGTGGACGCCGCCATCTTGTATTCCGACATCGTGGTACCGGTGGCGGCCATCGGCTTCGGCGTCGACGTCAAGGCGGGCCGCGGTCCGGTCATCGAGCACCCCTTCCGGAGCGCCGCCGACCTGGCCCGCCTGCGGCCCCTCGACCCCGAACAGGACACCCCGTTCGTCCTCGAAACGGTGAGGATCCTGGTCAAGGAGCTCGACGTGCCACTCATCGGCTTCGCCGGGGCACCGTTCACCGTCGCCAGCTACCTGATCGAGGGCGGGGCGTCGCGCGACTACGCCAAGACCAAGGTCCTGATGCATTCGCAACCCGCCGTCTGGGCCGCCCTGCTCGACCGGCTCGCCGACCTCGCCTTGGCGTCGCTGCGAGCCCAGGTAGAGGCGGGCGTGGCCGCGGTGCAGCTGTTCGACAGCTGGGCCGGCATGCTGTCGCCCGCCGACTACCAGCGTTACGTGCTGCCCGCCACGACCAAGGTGCTGGCCGGACTGGCGGACCTCGACGTGCCCCGCATCCATTTCGGCGTGGGCACCGGCGAGCTGCTCTCGCTCATGGCCACCGCGGGCGCCGATGTCGTCGGTGTCGACTGGCGGGTGCCGCTCGACCAGGTCCGGCAACGCGTCGGCCCGGGCCGCGCCATCCAGGGCAACCTCGACCCGGTCATCTGCCTCGCACCATGGGACGTCGTCGAGGGCGCCGCCCGGGAGGTGCTGGCCCAGGCCGGCTCAGGACCGGGCCACATCTTCAACCTGGGCCACGGCGTCCTGCCCGCCACCGACCCCGACATATTGGCCCGGCTGGTCGACCTGGTCCACGCCGAGGCTCCGCTCGATCCTGCCCGGCCCGGCCCCACATCAGCTTGAGGGTCGCGGTTGTCGGCGGCGGCATCGCGGGCCTGGCGGCCGCCTGGGAACTGACCTGCGGCCCGCAACCGGCCGACGTCACGGTCTTCGAACCGGGTCCCCTCGGCGGCCGCATCCAGACCGAGACCTTCCTCGGCCACCGCGTCGACACGGGCGCCGACGCCTTCATCGCCCGGGTGCCCGACGGTGTGGGGCTGGCGACCGAGCTGGGAATCGAGGAGGAGCTCATCGCCCCCGCCGCCCGCCGCGCCCTGATCCTGGTCGGGGGGCGCCTGCGTCCCCTCCCCGACGGGCTGGTGCTGGGCGCCCCGGCCCGACTCCGTCCCCTCCTCCGCTCGGGCATCATCAGCCCCGCCGGCGTGCTGCGGGCGGCTCTCGACCTGGTCCTGCCCCCGACGACGTGGCCCGAGGACCCGAGCGTCGCCCGGGTGGTGGGCCGGCGTTTCGGCTCCCAGGTGGCCGAGCGCCTGGTCGATCCCCTCGTCGGCGGGATCCATGCCGGCGGCACCGAACATCTGTCGGCGGAGTCGACCGCCCCCCAGTTGGCCCGGGCCGCCCGGAGCCACCGCAGCCTGCTCCTCGGACTGCGGGCCCTGCCGTCGCCCCCCGACGGCCCGCTCTTCCTGGCCCCCCGCGCCGGGATGGGGCGGCTGGTCGACCGGCTGGTCGAAGCGCTGGGCCAGCGGGGGGTGCGCTTCGAGACGCTCGCCGTCTCCAGGATCATCGGGGAAAAGGGCGGCGCGGTGATGGTCGAGCCCTTCGGGGCCTTCGACGCCGCGGTGGTCGCCACCCCGGCCGGGGTGGCCACGGACCTGGTCCTCGACAGTGCACCTGACGCGTCGGACGAGCTGCGGGGCATCCGCTCGGCCTCGGTCGTGCTCGCCACCTTCGCTTACCGCCGCTCGGAGATCGCGGTCCCCGACGGCACCAGCGGGATTCTCGTGGCAGCCGGCGAGGGCCGGTTGATGACGGCGTGTTCGTTCGGCTCCGCCAAATGGCCCCACTGGTCGGACCGCGACACCATGGTGCTGCGGGTCTCCGCCGGCCGGGCGGGCGACGAGCGGGCCCTTCAGCTACCCGACGATGACCTGGTTGACCAGCTCCAGCGCGACGTGGCCGGGGCGCTGGGCACCACGGCCAGTCCCTTCCACTGGCGTGTGAGCCGGTGGCGGGAGGCTTTTCCCCAATACGAAGTCGGCCACCGGACGAGGGTGGAGAGGATCGAGGCGGCGCTGCGCCGCGACCTTCCCGGCGTGGCTCTGGCGGGGGCCAGCCTGCGGGGCTCGGGCATCCCGGCATGCATCGCGTCGGGCCGGCAGGCAGCCCGTTCGCTCAGAGGACGAGGGTCCGGTACTTGACCGCGGCGCTCAGGCGGCCCGCGGCCCGAACGGCGTCGACCGCCACGTACCCGATGCACATCGGTACGAAGTTGGGCTTGCGCATCGACGGGTGGCGCCACCACAGGTAGGGCGCCACGGCGAGCGCCGCCGGTCGCCAGCGGGTCGCGCCCAGGAGACCGGCCACGGCGAGGGCGAAGGCGGCATCCTCCCGGCGGTAGGCCCACGGGCGCCAGAACGCCTCGCGGCGGTACCCCGGGTGGGCCACGGCCAGGGCCACGATCGCCCGGTCGAGGTAGCCGTACTTGAGGTGCCACCGCAGGCCCCGTTGCTCGACCTCGTGGACCACGACGGCGTCGGGGACGAAGCCGCGTTGCCAGCCGTCCTCGATCACGGCCCAGCCAGCGGCGCTGTCCTCGCCCCACGCCACCGGTGTCGCCCCGGGCCAGCCGAAGCTGGGCCACCACCCGATCTCGGTGTCGAACCCGCCGGTGCGCTCGAGGGCCCGGCGGCGGTAGAACACGTTGCAGGCGTCGAAGTAGGCGGTGGCCTCGGGGATGACGCGCCAGACGTACCATCCTTGGAGTTGGTGGACATCGACTCCGTCGGGTGCCCGCGTCTGGCCCTGGGCGACGCCGATGTCGGGGTGGGACCCGAGGTGTGTGAGGCCCGCTTCCAGCCAGCCCGGCTCGGGGAGGCAGTCGTCGTCGGTGAACGCCAAGAGGGGGGCGGTGGTGGCACGCCAGCCCATGTTTCGGGCCGCGCCGGGTCCCCGGTTGGACGGTGTGCGCAGGAGCCGGAGCCGGTAGGGAAGGGTCTGTACGAGGGGCCCGAGGGTGCCGATCGTGTCCTCTTTCGAGCAGTCGTCGACCACGACGACCTCGAACGCGGCCGGGGGCAAGGTCTGGCGGGCCAGGGCGGCCAGCACGTCGGCACAGCGTTCCGGACGGTTGAAGGTGGGGATGACGACCGCGATCTCCGGGGTGCCGAGCGTCGCCGGGGTGCCGAGCGTCCCGGGGCTGTCGGGTGCCTCGGTCGTCGCGGGCGTCTCGCACCTCTCGGGTGTCTCGGGTGTCCCCGGTGTCTCGGACTTCTCAGTCGGGCGGGCCACGGCGGCGTCACGGTAGTCCGCCGCCCGGGGCCAACGTGTCGGTCAGGACTGCGGGGGGTCCACCCGCCGGGGCGTCTGGATGATGCGAAGCCGTTGCTCGGCGTCGCGGGCCCACTTCCGCCGGTGGATCGGCACTCGGACCCCCTGGGTGAGGGTCTGAGTCACCGACGTGGGGAGCAGCCACTCGAACGGGCCCAGCTGGGGCTCGGGAACCGCCTCGTGCAGCGCCCGAAGCCACCCTTCGGCGGTGGCGTGCCAGCTGTACCCCAGGCTGCGCGCCAGGCCGGCCCGGGAGAGCTTGGCCATGCGATCGCCGTCGGTGAGCAGGTCGTAGAGGGTGGATTCGAGAGCCTCGCCGTCGGTTTCGCTCACGACGCCGGCGTCACCGACCACCTCGGGGAGCGAGCCTCGGTTCGACACGACGACGGGCACGCCGCACGCCATGGCCTCGAGTGTGGTCAGGCCGAACCCCTCCATCAGGCTCGGTTGGCAGAACGCCGTGGCGCCGGCCATCACCGCGGCCAGCTCGATGTCAGACAGTTTCTGCAGCAGGACGACCCGGCCCGGGGCACCGGGCAGCTCGGCGCCCGCCTCCTCGATCAGGGACTGGTAGTCCTCGCGATCCGGTGGCGGCGAGGCCGCGATCACCAGCCCGTGGGGCAGGCCCCGCCGTGCCACTCCGGCCACGGCCGTTCGCAGGGCAGCCAGGTTCTTGCGAGGGTGGAGGGTCGAGACGTACAGCACGTAGGGCCGGGCGGGATCCCCGCCGGCTCGGGCGATGACGTCGGCCGCCCCGGGCCGGCCGGGGCGGAAGAGCGCCAGGTCGACACCAAGGGGGACCATCAGCACATGCGCCGGGTCGACGTCGTACTCGTCGATGATCTGACCCCGCGATGACTCCGACGGCGTAATGATCCGTTCGGCGGCCTCGGCTGCGTACCGGCTGGGCATTTCGTACAGTTCGAGGAACCGGGCGGTGAGCAACGGGCGGGTGCTGGGCAGGCGCCAGGGGGCTTCCTGCAAGTGGACCACCGTCGGCTCCGGCACGCCGAGCGGGCCTTGGTGGCCGTCGTACAGCCACACGTCGGGGGGTGGCCGGAACCGGGACCGAGCCGGCTTGTCCCAGATGCCGATGCTGACCGACTGACCCAGCAGTGGCAGGACGCTGCGCCACATCCGGCCCCATCCCGACGAACTCGGCATCTGGACGTGCGACCTCGGTACGCCCACCCGGAGCCGAACCTCGCCGCTCTCTGTGCGGTCGACCCCGGTTCGCCCCTTCGGGGTCCGGTCCCGGTCGGGCTGGTTCACAGCCCGTCGATGGTAATCGGCGCCACGGCGAGCACCCCTAGCGCGCCGGACCGCGAAGGGTGGGCCCGATCGGACCGTGAGGCCCGTCGGTGGAGCCGCCGGGGCCGCCGGGACGGTCGGGACCGGCGGGACCTTGGGGTCCGGCCTCCACGACCACGATCGCGGAGGTAATGCGGAAGGCGCCCAGTCGAAGGAGGAGCGATCGGTATTGGAGGGGGGGCACATCGACGAGGTCGTCCAGCAGGCCGAGGCGTTCCCCGACGGTAAATGGGGCCATGGTGTGGCCTCGGCCGGCGAGTCGACGTTCGAGCTCTTTGAGATCACGGGTTCGGAACGCCACGGTGTCGCCCTCCTCGACCGTTGCGTCGTCGCTGTCGACGTTGTACTCCGTGGTGTGGACGGCCAATCCGCCCGGGCGAAGGCAACTCATCGCTTGTTCGACGAACGAGATTCCCGACTCGATCGACCCGAGGTGTTCGAAGGCGCAGGCCGACCAGACGAAATCGAAACCCGTCAGGTCCCGGGGGATGTCGGTCATGTCCACGGCACGAAGGGCGACGCGCTGCTCCAGGATATCGTCGGCGCACACGTTGGGGCGCCGCATTGCGTGCAGGTTGAGCGCATGCTGGCCCGTCGCGGCCCACGAAAGGCTTCGGGCGTCGTCCTTGGGCAAGTCCGTGGCCACGACCTCGACGCCGCGAACCGCAAAGGCGGCAACCAACGGCTCCCGGCCCACGCCGAATCCCAGGCCGCGCCGTCCCGGTTGAAGCATCCCTGCCGTTTCCAGCGCTCGGCAGATTGCGGTGTACTCCCACTGCTTGCGAAAGATGCCGAACGAGTCATCAAGTTGTCGGATCCAGTCGGCGTGCTCACGGCCAAAGTCGGCCTGGCGGCACGGGCGGGAGGACAGCGCATGATCGGCGCAGGCCGCCGAGAAGCCCGCCACCTCTGCCTGCGCGAGGCTCTGGCCGATGCGGGCTTGGTTCGCCACCACGTCGTCTAGGCGGGAGCTGAGATGTCGCATCAGCGAGGCCGCAGAACGAGTCTTCGACGCTCCTTGCCTGACGAGTTCTCGCGCCGACCGGTACGGCTTCACGACCGCCGAGCGTACCGGCCGGGCTTGGCGGGTCCGGGATTGGCGTACCGCTTGCCGGGGCGGGCCGGCGAGCTTGGCTTGGCGGACTTGCCCTGGCCGGCTTGCCCTGGCCGGCTTGCCCTGGCCGGCTTGCCCTGGCCGGCTTGCCCTGGCCGGCTTGCCCTGGCGGGGTTGGCTTGGCGGGTGTGGCTTGGCGGAGTTGGTCGGGCTTCCACTGCCGGAGTTGGTCGGGCTTCCACTGCCGGGGTTGGCAGGCCGGCCCAGGCGTGGCTCGCAGGCCGGCCCTGGCGGGTTTGGCTGGCGGGGCGGTGCCGAGCTCAGGGCTCAGCGCGGACGCTGTGGCGGCGGGCCGCCCGGGGGTGGGGGGCCGTGGCGGGCGATCCCGGCGTGATAGCGAGCGGCTTGCCTGCGGTTGGCGATGTGGTCGGCGGGGCGGTGCGCGAGCCGCCCCACCGCGGCCCGGGAGACCGCGTTGAGGGCGTTCAGCGCCGCTACGGCCCGCAGCGGCCGGGCGCCGACGTCGCGCTGATACCAGTCGTAGATGGCGTCGAAACATCGCCGGTCGTAGTCGTCGCCCCATGCCTGGGCGCCTGCGGCATTGCCGACGTGAGGAATGGTGATATCCACCTCCAACCGCCGCCGCCAACCGCGCTCAGCCAACCACCAGCACAGCTCGATGTCCTCGACGTACATGAACCACCGCTCGTCATAGGGCTTGCGGCCCCGAAGGGCCGAGGCCCGGATCACGTGCACTGCGCCGATCGCCCAGTCGACATCCGCGGGCTCGGCCGGCTGGGCCGCCTCCTCCAGCAGCAAGCGCCGTCCGAGGGCTCCGTCGTGCCATCGCACCGGCAGAAAGCAAGCGGTGGCCGCCACGCCGAGGGACGGAAAGCGACGCCCGGTGTACTGCGGGGCGCCATCGGTGTGGACCAGTTGCGGCGCGACCAGGCCGAGTCCCGGGTCGGCCAGCAGCCTGGCCGCCAGCCGTTCCAGCGACTTCGGTGGCGGTTCGGTATCGGGGTTCAAAGCGACGAGCACCGGGGCGTCACTATTTGCGAGCGCCTGGTTCATGGCCCGGCCGTAGCCGGCGTTGGTTTCGTTGCGAACGACCGTCACGCTGTCGTGCGCTGCCGCCCGCTCAGCGCTGCCGTCGCTGGACGCGTTGTCGACGACCACCACTTCGGCGCTCATGTCCCCCAGCGCCG
>JAUTXN010000213.1 GCA_030838045.1 Acidimicrobiaceae bacterium | reverse complement strand
TAGCACTACACCACCGTCAGCGGGGGGTTGTCGCTATAAAAGGGCCGGTCGAACCGCCGGACCTGGGGCGGGACGGGTTCGGGGGTTTCCCCGGTCCGGCGGAGGGCGTCAGTGCCGATCCGAACGGCCCGATGAGCCCCTCGCCGGCTGGTGGACCAGCCGGCGAGGCATTTTCCCAGATTGTCTTTACGACGACGTGGCCAGGCGCTCGGCCTGGGCGATGATGGACTGGGCCTGGAGGGTCAGCGACAAGGCCGATCCGAATGAGATCGGCGTGCCGCTGAACTCGGCGGCATTGAGCTTGTTCTTGATGGTGGTGGCCAGGGCGTCCCGCCGCTGGCCGAGCACCAGGAGCTGCTGTTCGATGACGGTGTAGTGGGAGTCGGCGGCGCTGCTGCTGGCGAGGGCATGGGTGGCCGCCACCAGCGTCGCCGTCCCGAAGAGCCCGACGCTGGCGTTGAGCTGCTTGTACACCTGTCCAAGCGACTGGACGGCAGGCAGGCTCAGGGTGGCCGGCACCGATGTCAGGTCCTCGGTGATGATCCGGCCGTCTTGGATGTAGTCGTCCTTCAAGCCGACCAGGTGGAGCAACGTGGGCCGGATGTCGGTGTGGTCGACCCAGGTTCCGGTCGTGCCGCTGCCGGGGACGGTCACGTTGCCGCTGTCGGGTCCCGCCGAGCTCGGGCCCCCGGTCGGGCCGAGTCCGTCGACGCCCTTGTTGGCCACGCCGGGACCGGCCAGGCCCAGCCAGGTGGTGTCGATCTCGGCGGCATAGTCACCGTGGTTGTAGGCGAATCCGGTGTTGATGGAGACACAGGCGGCGGTGCAGTTGGGCGCGCCGTTGAAGAGGAAGTAGTCCGGTTTGGCGAACATCGTGAATGTCGGTGTTCGCGCCGGGTCGGCGTTGACGATGTGCAGGATCGCCTCCTCGACGGGGTCCGCGAGGTAGTTGGCGATCGTCTCGTTGGGGTTGCCCGAGTACGGGTTGCTGGCCGTCAACCCGGCGGCGTCGCGTTCCAGCTGGCGGACCGCAGGGTTGGTTCGTGCGGGCTGGCCGGTGACGTAGAACTGCGGGGCGGAGTCGGCCTCGAGGCTGAAGGGGGTGGTGTTGTTCTTCTGGGTGACGAGGAGGCCCTTGACGTTGGTGTTGAGCTCGCCGAAGGTCCCGGCCGGGTAGGTGCAGGCGACGTCGGGGGTGACGGTGGTGCCGGTGACGACGGCGCCGTCGCAGTTGGCGGGCGTGGGCTGGATGGCCCGGCCCACGTTGGCGCCCGCCTCGTGGTCACCCTCGTCCGCAGTCACGACGAACTCGGTGTTGGAGGCGTTGATACCGTCAGCTGCCAGCCGCTGGAAGAAGGTGGCGAAGGCGGCGTCGTAGGCCTGGGCTGGGCGATGTAGCACGGGTCACCGGAGCCGAGCGCCGCGGGAGAGTGCGCGCAGGCGGGGATGGTCTTGTCGTTGTTGCCGTGGATGTCGGCGATGTAGGCCTGGACGACGGGCACGCCGGACTCCTGCATGTCGGCGGCGTAGGCCAGGGACTGGGCGGCGTTGATCGGTCCGAAACCGGGGAAGCCGGGGTAGTTCGTCAGGAAGGCGCCGTTGATCTGCTTGCCCGCCAGATCGACCAGGTTGCCGGCGGCATTGGTGACGGGGAAGCCGTTGCGCGTCACGTTGGGCGTGCCCGCGCCCAGTTGCGGGGCGACGTAGCGGTGGCCGAACAGTGCCTGGAAACCGTTGTAGCCACCGGGTTCGGTCGGCAGCACGTCGGGTGCCGCGGTCGGCGACGGTGCGCTCTGGCCGAACTTCACCGCGCTGGCGGAGCCGCAGAAGCTGTTGCCCTGGGCGCAGTGGACGCCGATGCCGAGGTAGTCGGCCACTTCGGGGTCCTTGAACGGGTCGGAGTCGGCCGCCAGTTGGGCGGTCTCGGGGGAGTTGGGTCCGAAGACCTTGGGGATGTCGACGCCGGTGTTCTCCAGGACCATGTTGGCGGTGGAGACGTTTCCGACGTCACAGCCGGCGCGGGTGAACGGCACCCAGGGGGCGGGGGTGATGGTGTTGGGCGCCACCGCCGGCTTGGCGAAGCCGGGCGGCACCGGCGAGTACACCATCGACGGGTTGGTGTCATGGCCCGGGTTGGGGGGCGACGTGACGTCGAAGATGGGGTCGGTCCAGTAGGCGAAGGAGACCCCCTTGTCGGTCGTGCCGTCGGCGTTGTAGGACTGGAAGGTGTTGCTGATCGGCATGCCGTGGCGGTCGCCGTAGAGCCCGGTGTAGTTGGTGAGGCTGTCGTTGGCCGTGTGGGCGATCAGCGGCGTGTGGTTGTTGGACAGCATCGTGCCGTTCTGCTCGATGAAGTTGAGCAGGTGGGGCATGAGTTCCAGGTCCGAGGGGACGTTGGGGTTGTCACGGAAAAAGTGCACGTTGTCGAAGGTGATCTCGATCACGTGGGAGACACCGTTACCCAGCTGGCAGCCATTTGGGGCGACTGTTGCCGCTTGGCCTCCGGCGGCTGCGGGTGCGGCTGGGGCTGCGGCGGCGCGCGCGGACGCGGGCCCGGCCGCGGTTGCGACGCCCGCGAGCCCGAGGGTCGCGGTGGCTACTGCGACCGCAATTGCACTGGACATCCGTCCGAGCCGTCGGAACATCCGCATGCCGTTCTCCAATCGCTGGGGTCAGGGTGAGGCGATGAAGGTTGCTGAGGGCGTTCGCCCAATTCCCCCCTTGGGGGCGGCGCCACCGCTCTTGAAGCTACGCGTGTAACCAACGGTGTCAAACGGACAACGAGGATCATCCGGCAGGCACCGGCCAGCCATGGGCCGTGGCCTGGCGGCGGAGGCCGGACCAGGCCTGGTCGATGGCAGGCGGGGTCGCCCTGACGGGCGCGGTCGCCTTGACGGGCGGGGTCGCCTTTGCGGACGGGATCGCCTTGACGGGCGCGGCCTTCGAGCCTGGTCCGAGGGGCTGGGTGCCGGTCAGCAGGCAGGGGAGGGCGATCTGAAAGTCGATCTTCCATTGGGGCGCCGCCAACTGAGGGGGCTGGGTGAAGTCGAGGACCTCGGCCAGGTTGTTGGCCGCGCTGTCGCGCGGCGTCAGCGGCGCCAGGCCCCACCGCCACTCGATGAGCTTGAGGATCGAGGTGTGGTCGTACAGCCCGTGGGCAACCGCGCCCCGCGATGCCAGCGGCGAAACGACCAAGCAGGGGACCCGGAATCCTCGGAGGCCCGTCAAGGCGGGATTGGTGTCCGGGGCGGACGTGGGCGGCACGTGGTCGAAGAAGCCACCCCATTCGTCGAAGGTGATGATGAGCACGGTACGAGGCCAGTTCGGGCTGGTCGTCACCGTCTGGTACACCAGATTCATGAACGCCTCGCCGTTTCGGACGTCGCCGTGCGGATGATCATCACTGGTCAGGCCATCGGCCAGTTCAAGGCCGAGCGTCGGGTCGACGTACGACACCGCGGGCAGCGTTCCCAGCGCCGCCGCCAGCTTGAACTGCAGGAAGGTCTGGCTGATCCCCAGGTACTTCGCTCCCCATAGCGCGAGGAAGGGCAGATCGTTGAAGTAGTAGTTGGCCGGCACCCGGGCCGCCATGAGACGGTCCCAAATGGTCGGCATGGCCGTCAGTGTGAAGCTGTTGCTCGTCCGGTCCGTTCGTGCCGAATGCAGGTACAGCCGGTTGGGGAACGTCGGACCGAGGGTCGCGGCGAAGTAGTTGTCGCACACTGTCCATGCCGGAGCGGCCCGGCCGAGGAACGGCAGGTCCGGCTGGGTGTAGTACCCGATGGAAAGGGGGTCGTTGACCTTGAGCCAGCCGTCACAGGCCCCCTCGTTGTACTCCACCCGGGCGCCGCCGTAGGAGTGGTTGGGATCCTGGTGGCCGCAGCCCTGGAAGGTAGTCAGGCGGTAGGTCGGATGCCGGACCCCGGCCTGGTCGGGATAGCTGAGGCCGCCCTGGCGACCGTCAGCGCCGGGCAACCACCCGAGCATGTGATCGAACGACCGGTTCTCCATGGCGAGCACCACGACGTGGTCGAAGCCCGCTTGCGCTGGGGGCGGCAGCGGGGCCATCGGGGCCATCAGGGCCATCGGCGCGGCGGCCTCCGGCTGGGCGACGCTTGCCTTCCTCGTCATCTGGGCCAAGGCCGACGCGGCTGGCGTGAGAGCCGCCACGCCTCCGAGGGCACCCGCGCCGGCGAGAAACTGCCGGCGAGACAAGACCATGACCGCAGTATGTCGCGTCGACCCCCCGGGCCGGAAGACCCTCCCCGAAATGTCAGCGGGAGTTCAGCGGGCCGCTACTCAGGGGCCCGGCCCGGGACTTCCCAAGGCTTGGCATCCGACTTGGCAAGCGTTTGGGGCAAACTTGTGGGGTGCTCGACCGCCAGGATCCCGGCGGTCCGACACCGGTAGTACCGGCGGAACCAGCCGGGGTCCCGGTGCTGCGGGTCCGGGGTTTGCAGAAGCGATTCGGGCGTCTCGACGTGCTCCGGGGCATCGACCTCGACCTGCGCCGAGGCGAGATCCTGGCCCTGGTCGGCGAGAACGGGTCCGGCAAGTCAACTGTTGTCCGGTGCCTGGCCCGCACCGATTCCATAGACGGGGGCACCGTCGAGCTCGGCGGTCAGGCCTTGGCGGCCGACCCGATCGGCGCGCGGGATCAGGGCCTGGCCGTCGTGTGGCAGGACTTGGCGCTGTGCGACAACCTCAGCGTGGTCGCCAACCTGTTCCTGGGCGACGAACGGGTGGATCGATTCCTGCTCAGCGACGTGGCCATGTTGAACATGGCGTCTGCCCTGTTCCGGCGCCTGAAGCTCCCTGCGACCGATCTGCAACGCCCCGTCGGACTTCTCTCGGGCGGGCAGCGCCAGCTGGTCGCCATCGCATGCGCGGTCCGTCTCAATCCCACGGTCTTGGCGCTCGACGAACCCACAGCATCGCTCGGAGTCAACGAAACCGCGGTCGTCGACCGCCTGCTGGCCGAACTGCGCGATGCCGGCACCGCCATCCTGCTGGTGTCGCACCGGCTGGAGCAGGTGTTCGCCCTGGCGGACCGCATCGCGATCCTGCGTGACGGCCGCATCCGGGCGGTGGTATCGCCGCTCGAGGTCCATCCCGACGACGTGGTCGCCATGATCTCGGGGATCACCACCGAGTCGACGGCCCGTCGCCAGCTGCAACGGCTACGCAGCCTGGTTGAGCAGCTGGGCGATGTCGATCCAGGGGCCAGCTTGCCGCTCATCGTGTCCGCGATGGTCGAAGCGCTCGCGGTCGAGCAGCTGTGTGTTCACCTGCTCGACCAGCGCGACAACGCGCTCGCGCGACGCGGGTCCGGTCCTACCGAACTGCACGCCGCGAGCGGGCCCGGGGCGCTTGGGTCGCCGGGGGCAATCAGCCGAGCCCGCGAGCTGCCAGTACCGACCAATAGATCCCGGCTTCGGCGTTCGGCGGCGATGGGCCTGTCGGCCTCGCTGATGGAAGCGGTCGAATCACTGCCCGTCGATGCCGACGGCGGGCCGCCGGGGCTGGCGGCGGCGACGGGCGACGCGGTCGTGGTCGAGGACATGCGCACCGACCCACTGTGCGCCCGGTTCCGGTCGGGTGAACCGAGTGAACCCCGCAGCTCCTGGTCGGTGCCGATCGTCGGAGCCGACGGCGTGCTCGGGACGATCACCGTCTTCGCCGACACAGTGGGGCGGCCGAGACCCGACCAACTCGAACTGGTGGGCCTCTATGCCAGCCATGCCGCGGCCGCCATCGAGCGCGAGCGGCTGCTCGCCGATGCCACCCGCCGCAATCTGGTCCTCGAAACGCTGCGGGGTGTGCTCGACATGCTGGCCGGGCCACAGCCGACCGAGGGTGGGCTGGCCCTCGCACTGCTCGCCCTCTGCCGGGGACTCGGTGCCGATGCCATCGCCCTCCACCATGCCGACGGTCAGGCGTCACACCTGGCCCCAACTCCTCTCGGTGAGGCTGCGGCGGCGCGGTCGGCGGACCAGCAAGGTCGGGCGGCGGCGCTCGTGCTGGCGACCAGCCGGCTCAACCGGGCCCGGCCGGTGGGACCCGATGTGATCGCGGTGCCGATCGCGGCGCCCGGCGGCCGGACGGTCGTGACGGTCTGGTGGGCCGACACCGGTCGCTTGTCCGACGAGGCGCTCGACCTGTTGGACGACGCGGCGCGATCCTTGCGCCTGGCGCTCGAGCGCGAGGCGCTCGAGCGGGCCCATGCCGAGGCCGAGTCCTTGCGTCGTTCGCAGCAGATGCAGCGGGATTTTCTGTCCCGGTTGAACCATGAGCTGCGGACCCCGCTGACCGCCATTCAGGGTTACGCCTCGACGCTGCGCCAGCAGGATGTGAGCTGGGATGTCTCGTCACAGGAACGGTTCCTGGACTCGATCGCATCGGAGTCGGCCCGGATGGGGCGCCTGGTCGGCGACCTGCTCGACTTCAGTGCCATCGACTCCGGGACGCTCCGCCTTGTACCGGACTGGTGTGACCTGGGCCTGGTGTTGCAGGCGGCCTGCCGCTGCGTGACCGACGGCCCCGGTTCGCCGATCGAACTGGTCGACAGCTTCGCCCTGCCTCCCGTCTGGGCCGATCACGACCGGCTCGAGCAGGTGTTCGTGAACCTGGTCGACAACGCCCTGCGGCACGGTTCCGGCCTAACCAAGGTGACGGTGAGCGCTCAGGTCAGCTCCGGTGGAGACCTGGTCACGGTGCGGGTGACCGACGACGGTCCCGGCATACCGCGGGACCTGGCAGAACGGGTCTTTCTGCCTCATGAGCGGGGCGTGACCTCGGCGCCGGGAGCCGGATTGGGGCTGGCCATCGCCCGGGGGATCGTCGACGCCCACGGCGGCACCATTACCTTGGAGCCCGTCGCCGGGGGGACCAGCGTTGCCGTCATCCTCCCCGTCGAACCCGTCGAGGCGGTAGAACCCGTCGAGGCGGTGGAACCGCTGAAACTGGGCGAGACCGTCGAGGCCGTCGAGGCCGTCGAGGCCGTGGAGGCCGTCGAGGCCGTCGAGGCCGTGGAACCGCTAGAGCCGGTCGAGACCGTCGAGACCGTCGAGACCGTCGAGGCCGTCAGTACGCGGCTCACCGATACCTCCACCGGCTCGGAAGTCGCGGCCTCAGATGCCGCGCCCACGCCGTTGCCCGCGCTCGGCTGACGATGTCGATGGCGCAGGACTCCACGCTCGTACTGGTGGTGGAGGACGACCGCAACATCATCGACCTGGTCCGCTCCAACCTCCTGGTCCGGGGATTCAACGTGATCGTCTCTCGCAGCGGTGACGACGTGCTCGATCTGGTCCGCTACAGCCATCCCGAGGTGGTGCTGCTCGATCTCATGCTCCCGGGGATCGACGGTTTCGACCTCTGCCGGGACCTCCGGGCCGGGTCATCGGTCGGAATCATCGTGGTGTCTGCCCGCCGGGGCGAACAGGACAAGGTGCGGGCCCTCAACCTGGGGGCCGACGACTATCTCACCAAACCGTTCGGCGTCGACGAGCTCCTCGCTCGCATCACCGCCCTGTTGCGTCGCAGCCGGGCCAGCGCCGCGCCCGCGGCGGCGGTCGATGGACCGCTGCAGTTCGGCAACGTCACCATCGACCTCGACGCACAGCTCGTCACCAAGGGCGGCGACGCGGTTCATCTCACACCCACCGAGTTCGCCCTCCTGCGCGAGCTGGCCCTGGCTCCCGGAAAGCTGCTCAGCCACGCCGTGCTGCTCCGAAATGTGTGGGGGCCCGGCTACGAGACCGAGACGGAATACACCCGGGTCTACGTTCGCCGGCTACGCGCCAAGCTCGAAGATCCCGGCGGGCCGCCGCTGATCATCACCGAGCCCCGGGCGGGGTACCGGATGCCCGGCACGGCTGACAAAAACGACTGAGCCCAAGCCCCGACTCAGACCCCGAGTCGAGACCAGACCCGAGACCCAGACCCGAAACCCCGAGCCGAGACCCAGGGAGCCGAGACCAGCGCCGAGACCGCGACTCAGTGAACGCCTGGTGGGCTAGCGCCCGACCCGACCCCGGCGGGCCAGGGAGTCGATCGTCACCGCCGCAAGGAGCACCAGAGCCGTGACTACGTACTGGGCCGCGGCGCTGTAGCCCTGGAGCCCCATCCCGTTGTCGATGGCGGCGATCACGAGACCGCCCAGCACCGCATGCATGGCCTTGCCCCGACCCCCGAACAGGCTGGTCCCTCCGATGACGGCGGCCGCCACGGCGTACAGCACGAGCCTTCCGCCGTCGACCGCGGTGGACACCGATCGCAGCCGTGAGGCGTAGATGATGCCCGCGATGCCGGCGGTGAACGAGGCCAGCATGAAGGCGGTGGTCCGTATCAGGGCCAGGTTGACACCGGCCCGACGGGCGGCCTCGGCGTTGCCGCCGATGGCGTACATGTAGCGCCCGAACTTGGTCCGCCCAAGCAGCGCGGTCCACATGGCCAGCACGCCCAGCACGATGAGCACCACCCAGGGCAGACCCCGGATGACCACGAACCCCCGGCCCCGGTTGGTGTTGGCGATGAGCACGACCGCGACGCCGGCCACCAAGGCACCGGCGATCTTGAGCAACGTCAGGCTGGCCGGGGGGGCCACCAAACCGCTGGCGCGCCGTCTCGACTCTCGCAACCACGTTCGCAGCCCGAACGCGGCCACGATGAGCAACATCACGATCCAGCTGGCCGTCGCCGTGAGGTTGCCGCTGGCCAGGTCGTTGATCACGTTGTTGTTGATGGGCAGCGAGCCGCCCTTGCCCAGTATCAACAGCATCACGCCCTGCCAGCCCAGCAACCCGGCCAGCGTCACGACGAAGGACGGGAGGCCGATCCTGGTGATGATGAGGCCGTGAATGGCGCCGATCAGGGCGCAGGCCAGCAGGCCCGCGATGATGGCCGCCCACCAGGGCCAGCCGTTGGATTGCTTGACCAGCTCGGCGGTGACCACGCCGCCGATACCGCTGACGAAGCCGATCGACAAGTCGATCTCGCCGAGCAACAGGGCGTACACCTCGCCCATGGCGAGCAGCATGTACACCGCGCCCTGGACGATGAGGTTGATCAGGTTGCCGGCGGTCAGGAAGTGGGAGTTGAGCGATTGGAAGAGGATGGAGATGAGCAGCAGGCCGCCGACAACTGGCAGCACGCCACTGTCACCCCCCTTCACCCGGGCGACGCTCGTCCGGAGGTAGTCACCGAGCGAGGTGGCAACCAGCTCGGGGGCCATGGCCATATCGGCGGCAGCCGAGGCGACCGGCGTCTGATCGTCGGCTTTGCCGATCGGTTCTTTGATGTCAGTCATCTCAGGCCTCACCTGCTTGTGGTTCTTGTGCGGGCCGGGCCCGGCTCGACGCACCGGTCGTCATGAGATCGACCACGATCTGGCGGTCCATCTCGGCCGTCGGGCGCACGGCCACCATCCGGCCCAGGCGCAGCACGGCGACGCGGTCAGCCACCTGGAAAACGTCGTTCATGTTGTGTGACACCAGCAAGACTGCCAACCCGCGGTCGGCCAAGCGCCGGACGAGCTCGAGCACCATGGTGGTCTGGGCCACGCCGAGGGCGGCCGTCGGTTCGTCCATGATGACGAGTTTGGAATTCCACAAGACGGCCTTGGCGATGGCCACCGATTGGCGCTGACCCCCGGACAACGACGCCACGGGCTGGCGGATGGAGCGGACCGTGGTGACGGCCAGGCTCTTCAGCGTGGCACCCGCCGACTTCTCCATGTCCTCTTCCTGGAGCATGAAATGACTCGTTCGCTCCCGGCCGAGGAACATGTTCTGGACGATGTCCAGGTTGTCGCACAATGCCAAGTCCTGATGGACGGTTTCGATGCCGAGGGCCGAGGCGTCGCGCGGGGTGCGGACATGGACCGGCTGGCCCATCCAGAGCACCTGGCCGTTGTCGGGGCTGTGGATCCCGGCGATGCATTTGATGAGCACCGACTTGCCGGCGCCGTTGTCGCCCGCCAGAGCGGTCACAGCCCCTGCCGGTATGTCGAGGTCCACTTCGGTCAGAGCCTGCACCGCACCGAAGTGCTTGTTGATACCACGCAGGCTCAGCAACGGCTCGCCCGAACCGGCTGGAGGCCGGTCGTTCGGCTGCTTTCCCGGTTCGGGCTTCACCGGCGCAACGTCGATGGTCACGATGCTTCCCTTCCCGCCGCGGGCGGCGTTCCACCCTTGTCATGCATCTTGCGTCCGCGACAGCCGGGCCACAACACCCCCTTGGTGTGGCCCGGCTGTCGCCGGTTTGGCGTCGCTAGCTGATACTCGCTAGCTGAACCTCACTAGCTGATATTCGCTAGCTGATGCCGCTGGCGGTGCAGGCGCTGGCGAGAGCAGCGATGCACACGTCGGACGCCTTGGCCGCGCCGTCCTTGATGACCGTCGCCTCCATGTTCTGGCCGGTCACCCATTGCGGGGTGAGGAGCACGGATTGAATGTCGGTGCTGCCATCCTTCGTGGTGCCGTTGGCCAGGCCGCTCGGCGGCGTCTTGCCGGCCCGCAGATACAGCGCCACTGCGGCCGCACCTTGGGCCTCCAGGTTGATCGGCTTGTACACCGTGCCGCACTGATAACCCTTCAAGATGTTCTGCAGGCCCGACAGCGAGGCATCCTGACCGGTGGTCGGGAACTTCTTCGGCGGGATGCTGCTCTTCTGCAGCGCCGCGATCACCGCATTGGCGTTGTCGTCATTCGGCGTGATGACGGCGTTGATGTTGGGGTGCGCCGAAAACTGCTGCTCGAAGGTCGTCTGGGCAACCGACGGGGTCCAGGTGCCGGCCGGCTCGCCGACCTTCACGTAGCTGCCGTCGTCGAACTTCGCCTTGAGAACACCGTTGTAGCCCTGGGAGAAGAGGAGGGCGTTGTTGTCGGTCGGATCTCCGTCCATGACCAGGACATTCGGCTTGGCGACATTCCACGCCGCGATGCAGTCGATCTCGCCTTGGCCGATGAGCTGGCCCACCTTGACGTTGTCGAAGCTGACATAGGTCCGGCCCGATGCGCCGCCTTTGACCAGGCGGTCGTAGTCGACGACCTTGACGCCCTTCGCGGTGGCGTTGGCCTCGATGGCCGCCCCGCTCCCGGAGTCGATCGGATCGATAAGGAGCACGGTCGCCCCTTGGGTGATGTCCGCTTCCGCCTGGGTCTGCATGGTGGCGGCGCTGCCCTGGGCGTTGTCGATCTTGAGGTCAGTGGTCGAAAGTCCGGCCGCCTGGAACGCCTTGATCAAATACGGCCGGTCGAACGATTCGTAGCGGGCCGAGGTCGTGGTGTCCGGCAGAAGGACACCGATCAGTCCCTTGCCCTGCGATGCGATCGACTTCAGTTGCGCCATGGCCGAGTAATCGGCGGTGAAAGACGACGCCGATATCGACGCAGCCGCCGTGGTCGAGGTCCCGCCCGCTGCGGTGGTTGCAGTGGTGTTGGTGGTCGACTTGCTGCTGCAGCCCACCATCCCGATGACCGTTGTGGCCGCGACGGCCACGAGTGCCGCTCGCTGCAATGAATGGTGCATGCGTCGTTCCCCCTGATGATTGGCTGTAAGACAGCGGCAACGTTAACGAAACAGGCATCAACGAGGCATAGAAGTAACGTGAAAGAAACGTGAACGACTCGGTTACGGACCCGGACGGCACCGGTCACGGGCTTGGGCCACCGCGGGTGGGGTGCCCCCGGCGATGCGCATCACGTTCAGCAAGGCGTTGGTCGCCACCCTGGTGGTCGCCAGCTCGCGGAGTGGTTCGGCGTTGAGCCCCAGCATGTCGCGGGACCAGTTTGGGAGCAGCCCGATGGCGGCCTGCATGATGACCTGGTAGGCGACCTGCAACGTCCGGTCATGGAACGGGGGGATTCGGAGGTACTCCACCGTCTCGCGCGCCTGGGGCCCGGCCACCAGTTCCGGGCGCACGGCGTCAAAGTACGCCGCCACCTCGGTCCGGCTGCGGGGAAGATCGGTGGCGCCCAGTTTCTCGGCGACGACTCGGACCTCGTCGTAGTACCGGTCCTGATCGGCCGGCGTTACGGGCAGCAGGCTGTAGCGCCGGTGAGCGTTCAGGAAACTCGACACCTCGGCGACGTGGATCCAGCGGAGCAACGCCGGGTCGTCGGCCCGGTAGGGTCGGCCGTCGGGGGCGAATCCCACCACCCGTGTGTGGACCGCCCGGACGATCGCGATGATGCCCTCGGCCACCGGCGTCGAGCCGTAGGTGGTGGCGGTCACGAACGACGAGGTTCGCGACAGGCGTTGGAACGGCCGCTGGCGCCACTCGGAGTGCTCGGCCACCCCCGCCATCGCCAGGGGATGCAGGGTCTGCAAGATGACGGCACTGACCCCGCCGATGAGCATGGCGGCGTCGGCATGGATCCGCCATGTGACACTGTCGGGACCGAAGAGCCCGGGGTCACCGACCGGGAGGGTGTACTGCTCCTCGGGAAAGCGGTCGACTCCGAAGGCGGCGCGAATCGGGCGCAGCACCGCCCGGCGCAATGGGGCGATGGGATCGATGAGGGTCAGGCCGAGGCGCACCAGAGCCCAAGGTACCGGGGGCCGGGCGCTTCGGTCTGGCACCGGGCTCCCCCGGCACCGACGTGGCTCAGAAGTGCCAGGGGAAAGCCGACCAGTCCGGCGGTCGCTTTTCGAGGAAGGCGTCGCGCCCTTCGGTCGCCTCATCGGTCATGTACGCCAACCGGGTGGCCTCCCCGGCGAACAACTGCTGGCCGACCAGACCGTCGTCGACCAGGTTGAAGGCGAACTTCAGCATGCGCTGTGACGTCGGGCTCTTGCCGTTGACCAGCCGGCCCCAGTCGAGCGCCACCTTCTCAAGGTCGGCGTGGGGTACGACGGCGTTCACCATCCCCATCTGGTACGCCTCGGTGGCGCTGTAGGTCAGGCCGAGGAAGAAGATCTCACGGGCCCGCTTCTGGCCGACCTGGCGGGCCAGATAGGCCGAGCCGAAGCCCCCGTCGAAGCTGGCCACGTCGGCATCGGTCTGCTTGAACTTGGCCTGCTCGGCGCTGGCAAGCGTCAGGTCGCACACCACGTGCAGGCTGTGACCCCCGCCGACGGCCCATCCCGGGACGACACAGATCACGACCTTGGGCATGAAGCGGATGAGGCGTTGCACCTCCAGGATGTGCAAGCGGCCTGTGCGACCGGGGTCGATCGTCTGGGCTGTCTCACCCTCGGCGTAGCGGTAGCCGTCGCGGCCGCGTATGCGCTGGTCGCCGCCCGAGCAGAACGCCCATCCACCGTCTCGGGGCGATGGACCGTTGCCGGTCAGCAGGACGCAACCCACGTCGGAGGTCATCCGGGCGTGGTCGAGGGCACGGTAGAGCTCGTCGACGGTCTGGGGCCGGAAGGCGTTTCGGACCTCGGGTCGGTTGAAGGCCACCCGCACGGTTGGCTGCGTCACCGCCCGGTGGTAGGTGATGTCCTGGAATTCGAACCCCTCGACCGGGCGCCAGGCGTCGGCGTCGAACAGCTCCGAGATCGCGGCCATGACACCAATGTCTACTTGCCTGGTGCCTACGCAGCCCGTCCGTGAAAGGGCCGGTGCGGCGCTTTGTGCCGATTCAGCGCTTTGTGCCGATTGGAAGCGCGTATAGCGCCTCGAATCGGCACAGTCGCTCCAATCGGCACAGACGCGCCGGGCGTTACCGGCCTCGAGGGCCGTACGTGACGCTGCCGGGACTCGAGACGCGGTCCGCGGGCCGAGCGGTGAGGGCGACGGTGTGGATGTTGCCCTGGGGGCGCTGGAGGCGCTGGGCGCGGGCTCGGGCGGGGGCGCGGGTGGGCACGGTGGCCCGTTCCATCCGGGCCAGCGCCAGCATGGCCATGCCCAGGACGGCGGCACTGGCCAGACACACGACAAAGAACAATCCGAGCGATTGGGCGATACCAACGAGATGCACGAGAAACCGATCCCTTCTCCGGGGCTGCTCTTACTATCGGCGCCATTGCTCAGATTCCGAAGTGAAACGGCTGTGAACGGCCTGAGACTTAGACGAACGGCCAATTTGTGCCGGTCGGGCGGAACCCGTCAGCACAATGAGTCGCGATGTTCACAGGGCGTTCTTGGTCGGAAGACAGTTTGGAGGTCCGGCGCCATTACGATTTCTCCATGTCAACGCGGTACCGAGTCCGCATCGAGTTGCCCGATCGACCGGGCGCGCTGGCCAAGGCCGCCGCGGCCATCGCCACCGCCGGCGGCAACGTGATGTCGGTCGACATCCACGAGATCGACGGTGAGCGCAGCGTCGATGAGATCCTCATCGACCTGCCGGACAACTGCGAGCCGACGACATTGTCGTCGGTCCTGGCCGCGGCCGACGCCGGTGTGGTGCTGTCGGCACGCGCCGACTCGGCGATCGTCGACCCGATCGTGCGGGCGTTGCACTGGGTCGGCTTCGCCTTGGAGGCCGAACCTCAGGATTGTGACCTGGCGCTGGCGCAGTCGTTGGCCGAGATCTGCACGACCGACATTGCCTGGGTCTGGTCGCCCGTGGAGGCCGAGCAGTTGCTCGCCGGTCGCCGAGCGCTGGCCCTCGGCACCGCGGTCGTGACCCGGGAGGCCGAGTTGCCCACCCAGGTGCGCGGCGAGCAGCCGGGGCCCAACTGGGTCATGGCGGTGCCCGACGACCAGCTCAATCCGAGCCGGGTCGGGTTCGCCGCCCGGGCGTCGTCGGTTCGGTTCACGGCGTCGGAGGTGGCCCGGGCCGAAGCGCTGATGGCGGTGTGTTACCGCCTCACCGTCTGCCGCCCTTAGGTCGCGTCGTCCGGCGCCGCGGGAGCGATCGACCTGGTGATCTGCTCGACGATGTCGCTGCCCCCTCCGAGATCCCAGAGCACCTTTGCAGCATCGGTCAGGTCACCGAGTGCCCCGGCTATTTCGGGACCGAACAGCTCGCCCAACCCCCCGGCTCCTAAGCCTCCGAGGCCCGCCACCACGTCAAAGAGGGGCTCGGCCACGGACTCCAAGCCGCCCATCTCGTCGATGACTTCCTTGAGTATCTCGGGGACCGTCATGCCGAGCACGTCGGCCCCCATGCCCTCACGGAGTTGGTTGAGCTGGGCCAAGATGCTGAAGAGATCCTCCGCCTCAGGCACCGCGCCAAGGTACCGCACGGGGCGCGTCTCGATGGGTCTAACGTCACCATCTGTGGCAGCAACCAAGCGGACCACCGCGACCACCGCGACCACCACCACGACCGCGACCGCGACCGGGGCGAAAACTGTGGCGGACACCGTCGCAGCTCCGGCGGCCGCCGTCACACCGACGAAGGGCCCGGACACCTTGGCCATCGACGTCGGTGGCACCGGCGTCAAGGCGTCGGTGCTCGACCCGGTGGGCCAGATGGAGCATGAGCGGGTCCGGGTGGAGACTCCGTACCCCCTGAGTCCCCAGATCCTGATTGCCACGATCGACGACCTGGTCCGGTCGCTGCCGCCGTTCGACCGCATCTCCCTCGGGTTCCCGGGAATGGTCCGGGCCGGCAAGATCCTCACGGCCCCCCACTTCCTCAGCTCCGAGGGCGCCGACGGCAAGGCCGACCCGGAACTGGTCAAGGCATGGAACGGTTTCGACCTGCAAGGCGCCCTGGTGACCGCGTACGGGAAGCCGGCCAAGGTCGCCAACGACGCCGATCTCCAAGGGGCGGCGGTGATGTCGGGTGAAGGCCTCGAACTCGTGGTCACCCTGGGGACGGGCGTCGGAACGGGTCTGTTCTACCAGGGCCGGCTGTGCCCCCACCTGGAACTGGCGCAGCATCCCTTCCGGGGCACGAAGACCTACAACGAGGTGCTGGGCGACGCGGCCCGGAAGAAGGCCGGCAGCAAGAAGTGGAACAAACGGGTGCGCCAGATGATCGCCATCCTCCACACCCTCTTCTACTGGGACCATCTCTACCTGGGGGGCGGAAACGCCGCCAAGGTCACCGGCGACCTTCCGGCCGGGGTCTCGGTGATCGACAACACCGCAGGGATCCTGGGCGGCATCCGCCTCTGGGACCACGACGAGCTCTAGCTCCGAAACGTCAACGTCCGATGGTGACCAGGTAGACCTCCCCGTCTGCCACCGCAGGGAGGACCAGGGTCAGGCGCCCGGCGTTCACCGTGACCGGGCCTTGGAAGACCGTCGGCGGGTTGGGCAGCGGGCCCCACGTGGGCGAAACCTGGGCGATGGTCACCTTGGCGGTCGCGGTCGCCCAGGGCACTCGAACCTCGAGCGAGACCGGGATCGGGACCGGGTTCGGGACCGGGGTCGCCGCCACCGTCCCGGCGTCCGCCCGGGTGCAACTCAGGTTGACTCCTGGCAGGCAGCCGACGTGGCGCCCGACCATGGCCTGCACGCGCTCTGACCCGTCGTCCCTCGTGGCCAGCACCGAGATGGTGGCGTCGCTCGATGCCGTGGCGACCAGGCGGCCGGTCATGCGGGCGTAGGTGGCGTACACCCAATAGTTGGCCCTCGGTGTGGAACCGTCGGCCGCCAGCAAGCCGTCGAGCGTCGGTGCCGGGCAGTCGTCGTAGAGGGCGCCGCCCGGCCCCTGTTCCGGCCAGCACGAACGCCCCGCCCGGTCCACCGAGGCCGCCTCGATGGCCGCGATGTCGCCCAGCGTCCAGCCGGGAATGGCGTAGTTGACGTGCCGCCCGTACTCGTTGACCCACACCGCGGGACCGCCCAGCGCCACCCGTTCGGCGATGAGGCGGCGGGCCTCGGCCACATGGTCCTCGATCCGCTGCGGCTGGCTGCTGTAGTCCCGCGGGTTGGGACCGAGGTCATCGTCGATCTCATGCCAGCTGACCGCCGCCAGGCGCAGCCCATTGCGCGCCGCGAAGTCCAAGAAGGTGACCAGGTCCGGCTCGTTCGGGAGGTACTCGCCGGGGTAGTCGGCGAAGTGGGAGAGGCTGGGTCCGATGATCTTCGCCGCCGGGTCGGCTTCCTTGATGGCGCCGTAGGCGACCCGGAACTGTTCGAGGTAGTCCGCCACGGTGGCCGCGGCCGAGTCGGCCGGGCTGAAATAGGTCGGGGCGCCCGGCTCGTTCTGGATCTCCCAATACGAGACGCGACGGCCGGTCGCACGGATGGCTCGGACCGTCGCCGTGACCCACGTGGCGTAGGCACCCCAGTCGGCCCACGGCGGCCGCGCCCCGGCCCCGGTCGTCGTCTCGGAATGCCACAGGCTCGACAGCAACAGCGTCGTCTCGGCGCCCGTCGCCACCGCCGCGTCCCACGACGACCAGTCGAGGGCGCCCGTCGCCGGTAGGTAGGTGGGCGCCCCCCGCCACGACTGGGGCTTCAGCTGGCGCACCCGGGCCACCATGTCGCCGACGGGATAGATCGAGTCGAGGAAGCCCTGGGCCCGCTGGCGAGCCGGCCCCATGACCACGGTGGCGTCGACGGTGCTGCAGGATGGCACCGCCAGGCAGAAACTGTGGAGGTCGACGGCGTTGGACGCGGTCGCCGGCCCCTCGCCCGCGGGGTTGATCGGCACGACCCGGACGGAGTAGCTCCTGGCGTACTCGAGGCCGCGGAAGGTGGCGGTCGTACAGCTGGCCTGGCACCGCACGTACCCCTTGGAGGTCGGCCCGTCGTACAGCTGCGCCATGGCGCCGGTCGCGGTGACGCCGGTGGCCGCCGGCGCCCAATGCACTTCGAGGCCGTTGGTGCCCGGCAGTGCCGTGGCGACGACCTGCGACGGCGGGTCGGGGGGGTGGTCGGCGAGCACCACCACCGGCGGGGACGTGGCCGTCGCCGAGGCCGCGGGCGGGGCCACGCCGGCCGCCGCGACGACGAGCCGGTAGCTCCCGCCGACCGCCAAGCCGTCGACGACCACCGACCGCGACCACGTCTCGACCGTGGACACCGTCCGGCCGTCCGCGACGCTGACGACACGCACCTGGTAGCTGGTCGCCACCGTGCCCGACGCGGCCGCATCCCAGTGGCCGGTGAGCGCCCCGCCGACCGCGGCCTGGGCCCGCAGCCCGCGCGGGGCCCTTGTGGACCCAGAAGAGCGGGACGAGGAATCGCCCGCTCCGGTGGCCGGGCTCACCACCCGGCCGGCGGCATCCCACCACAGCGCCGACGCCACGACCGCCGCCAGCACCAAGCCGACCGTGGCCACCCACCGTGGCTGCCGAGACCGAGGCGGGTGCGGCCGGAACCGGGAGCGGCGCCGCGGCCCAGGGACCGGGGTGCCCGCGACATCCACGGAGCTGTGTTCTACGCCAGAACGTCCTTGGTGGTAAAGCGGGCCCAGGCGGCCGCGCCGAACACCGCCATGTACGCCACCTGCAATGCCAGGTCTTTGCCGATGGCCGTCCACTGGACGGGGTCGCGCAGTAGGTCACTGAACGCGAACCACCCCTTGGTAAAAAGCCACGGATGGATCGCCCGGACCTGCGAGATGCCACCGAGCACCGCGCTCAGCACGGCGAAGCCGATCGTCGCGGCCATGGCACCGACCGGAACGTCGGTCAGGGTCGAGATGAACAGCCCGATGGCGGCCATGCCGAACAGCGACGCCCCGACGATCAGCGCCGCCAGGAGGGTTCGTCCGATCCCGGCGCCCAGCGAGAGTGAGGTGGCCGACAAGGTGGTGACACGGCCAAGGGGGAAAAGGATGGCTCCGGCGATCAGTCCGCCGGCTGCCACCGCAAGGGCCGCCGCCAGGCAGTAGGCCCCGACCGTGGCGGCCTTGATCAACAGCAGTCGGGATCTTCCCGCCGGGCGGACCAGCAGGTAGCGCAACGTGCCGAGGCTGGCTTCACCGGCGATGCTGTCGCCCGCCACGACCGCCACCGTGAGCGGGAGGAAGAACGGGACGGTGACGGTGAGGCCGGCCAGGGCCGCGAACACCCCGTTGCGGGTCACCTCGTCGAGGAACGTGGGACCTTGGCCGTTCGAGGGTCCGCCGGAGAGGTACACGAGTACCGCCAGCAGCGCCGGCACCGCCGCCAGCACGAGCAACAGCGCCTTGACCCGCCGGCGGCGGAACTGGCTCACGAGTTCAGCGCGCCACATCGAAACCCTCCCCGGTCAGGGCGACGAAGGTGTCCTCGAGCGTCGGCCGGACCGTGGTCAGGCTGCGCACGCCGACGCCTGCCTCGACCAGCGCCCGGCAGCAGTCCTCGGGCTGCTGGCCGTCGAGGCGGGCCGAGAGGGCGTCGCCCTCGACCTTCACCTCGGTCAAGCCCAGGCGCTCGAGCACCGTTGCCGCCACGCTCACCTGTACCGTCTCCACCGCCAGGCGCCGGGCGCCCGTCGCCTGCAACTCGGCGATGCTGGATTGGGCGAGGATTTTCCCCAACGACATCACCGCGACATGCGTGCACACCTGCTCGACCTCGGACAGCAGGTGGCTGGAGAGGAAGACCGTTGTCCCGTCCCCGGCCAGTTCCTGGATGAGGTGGCGGATCTCACGGGTGCCCTGGGGGTCCATGCCGTTGGTCGGCTCGTCGAGGACCAGAAGATCCCGTGGGTACAGGAGGGCCGACGCCAGCCCGAGGCGCTGGCGCATCCCGAGCGAGTAGGCCTTGTACTTCTTGGCCGCCGCGGCGGTGAGCCCGACCCGACCGAGGGCCTGATCGATGCGGGCCCGGCGGGTACGGCGATCGCTGTGGGGGCCGGCGGCGTCGAAGCGGGCCAGGTTCTGGGCGCCGCTCAGCCACGGGTAGAAGGCGGGGCCCTCGATCAGGGCGCCCACCGTGGGGAGGATCTGCATGGCGGAGTGGGGCATCGGCCGTCCGAAGAGCTTCCAGGTGCCGGCGGTCGGGTTGAGCAGCCCGAGCAGCACCCGGATCGTGGTGGTCTTGCCCGATCCGTTCGGACCGAGGAACCCGAAGACCGAACCGACTGGCACGTGCAGATCGATGCCGTCGACGGCCGGCACCTTGCCGAAGTGCTTGCTCAGGCCGGTGGTCTCGATAGCGGGGGCGGGGGCCCCGGGGGGGCCGTCCACCCTTTAGGGCGCGGCCGCGACGGCTGCTTCCAGGGCGGAGGCGCTGACCGCACCGACCGCGACCCGGCCGTCGTCCATCACGAGGACGTTCACGAGGGAGGACTCCAGCACCCGACCCTGGCCGAACGACCCGCTGACCGGCGTGGCCGCCTTGAGGAAGTCGTTCAGCTGCCTGGGGATCTGGACTCCCTTGAGGATCGCCACCGACGTCCAGTCCTGGCCGACCGTCACCGGCTGGTCCGCCTTGGCGTTCGGGTTGGCGTTCGGGTCGGCCTGGGCCTTCGGGTCCGCCTTGGCGTTCGGGTCGGCCTGGGCCTTGGTGCCCGGGGTGACCGGCGCTGTGGTCGCATCGTGCGAGCCGCCGAGGGTCTTGTTGGTGACCGTCGATCCGGGCGGGGGCGCGAACGCGAACCGCGACGCCGCCGGGGTCGAGTAGTGCAGGGAGCTGAACCCGAGGCTCAGCGCCGCCTTCTTCTGGCCCTTGGCGAACACCTGCACCTGAAGGGGCAAGCCGGTGACACTGTCGACCGCGATCACGACGTGGTCGACGGTCGACTCGCCGGCGTGGGGGGCCAGGACCAGTTGGTACGCCTTCTGGCCGGCGAGGGAGATCGGAGCGGCCATCGACACTGCGGTGGACGGGTTGATGTTGGCCAGGAATTCGTCCGCCAGCTGCTGCGGGGTCTTGACCGCCTCGGCCGGGTCGGTGGCGGCTTGGGCGTCACCGCGTGCCGGCGTCGTGGGCTTGGTGTCGGCGGCGATCGTGTAGTGGACCACCTTCTTGGTGCTGCTGTCCCACGTCCAGATGTTGTTGCCGTTGTGCACCACGTCGGTTTCGGCCATGTCCAGCTGCAACGCCACCCGGGTCTTGTCCGGGCCCGCCAGCCAGACCAGCGCCTTGTGGGACCCCGCCAGCAGATCGGTCGGGCTGAAGGCCGGACCTCCGTGGTCGCCGCCACCGGCGGCGTTGCTCAGGGCGCTCAGGTTGGGGATTCCCAGGTCGGTCGTCATGTTGATGGTGCCCGACAGGTCGACCGGCTTGACCTGCTGCACCTTGGTGATCAGCTGCTGGGCCGAGATGGCGGGTAGCGAGGGGGAGTCAGCGGCCGAGAGGCCGGGGATGGCGACGATGAGGGCGACGACGACTGCGGCGGCGAATGGAGCGGACCACCGCAGCTTGCGGCTACGGGCAGAGGATGCCATGCACCCAGGCTACGACCGTCAAGTTAAGACCGGGCTGAGAACGGCTGAATTGATCTAACCGGGCCCGCCGGGCCGTGCTGGTCGTGGTTTTTGGCAGACGGCGGGAGGCGGGCGGCGGGCGGCGGGCGTGGGCCGCGGGCGGCGGGCGTGGGTTCGTGCTCAGCCGTCGTAATGCCCGCGGAGGGTGACTTCGAGTGCTCGGCCTACCGGCCATTCGGCCCGGGCCGCGCTGTGGTGGGCCCGGATCTGCTCGATGCTCGGGCGGTCGACGATGGCGCCCGCCCGGACGACCGGAACCTGGAGGGGACGCGAGGGTCCGGCGGGCGGGTTGGGGTCGACGGCGACCTCCTCGCCCGCGCCGGTGGTCCCGTCAAGCAGTCGCCAGGCCCATTTCCTCCCGGCGACACCCTCCTTCCCCGGCGATCGCTTGGCGACCGGGCGCAGCGAAGTGCCCGGATCTCCCGCTTCATCAGCGACGGCCACCAGCTTGTAGACGAATCCCGCGGTGGGCCGGTCGCCACCCATGACGACGGCGGTGCCGACGCCGTAGCCGTCGACGGGCGCCTCGGCGAGCGCTTCGAGCGAGCGCTCGTCGAGGTCCCCCGTGACGATGACACGAGTGTTCGTGGCGCCGAGTTCGTCGAGCTGCGCCCTGGCCCGGCGGGCCTCGCCGGCCAAGTCGCCGGAATCTATCCGTATGGCACCCAGATCCGCACCGGCGACGGCCACCGCGTTGCCAATCCCCTCGCGGGTGTCATAGGTGTCGACCAGGAGAGTGGTTTCCGGGCCCAGCGCCGCGACCTGGGCGGCGAACGCCTCCCGCTCCGTCGGATACGCCAGGGTGAAGGCGTGGGCCGCGGTGCCCGCGGTGGGAATGCCGTACCGGCGCCCCGCCTCAAGATTGGACGTGCTGGCGAAGCCGACGACGTAGGCGGCGCGGGCCGCGGCCACGGCCGCGTCCGGATCGGTCCGCCGGCTGCCCATCTCGATCAGTGGGCGGCCGCCCGCGGCTGCGACGATTCGCGACCCTGCCGCCGCCACGGCGGAGTCGTGGTTGAACGTCGAAAGGATGAGGGTCTCCAGCAGGACGGCCTCGCCGAAGCTCCCGTCGACGGTCAGGACGGGCGAGCCGGCCCCGTACAGCTCCCCTTCCCGGTAGGCGTCGATGTCCCCGGAAAAGCGGTAGCCGGCCAACCAATCCAGCGTGGCGGTACTCACGACGTGGGCGTGCTCCAGCCAGTCGAGCTCGTCGGGGCCGAACCGGAATCGCTCAAGGGCGTCGAGCAGGCGGCCCAGGCCGCAGAAGACCCCGTAGTTGGCACCCGATGGCAGGTGACGGGTGAACACCTCGAACGTCGCCCGGCGGTCGGCGGTGTGGTCGTTCACGGCCGCGTCGAGCATGGTCAGCTCGTAATGGTCGGTGTGCAACGCAGTCGACGAAGTGGATGCAGTGGACGCAGTGCGGGCCGAGGATGCCTTATCCGCCGGGGTCATCGGACTCGGTGGCGGCTGCGGACCCACCGGGCCACGCCGGGTGGCGGGGCCCACCGCCGGGCGCCCCTCGAGGCCTCCCCGGGAGCCGCCTGCAGGCGCTCGCTGCGGAGGGCTTCGCTCTCCTGGTCATCGAGGGGGGACAACGGTCCGGTGACCAGGCCGAGGAGGAGGTCGGCGAAGGTCGGGTTCCGAGCCAGGACGGGGCCGTGCATGTAAGTGCCCCAGACCCGGCCGTTGACCGCGCCGTCGGCCAGGCTCGAGGCCTCGCCCAAGGCGTCCCCGTCTTGGCCATTGCCGACCCCGGTGCGGACCCGGCCCAGCGGTTGGGCGCCAGGGCTGAGGATGGTCACCCCACCGTGGTTCTCGTAGCCGGTCATGACCGGCAGTCCGCTGTTCGCGGCCGGCTCGACCACCAACTCTCCCACCGCCCGGCGCCCACGCCCGCGCACCGTGACGCAGTCGAGGAGGTCCAGACCGGGCTGCTCGATGCCGTCGGGCCCGACGAAGGTCCGGCCCAGGATCTGCAAACCGGCGCACACCGCGAGGACGGCGGCGCCCCGGTCGACGGCCCGGTGCAGCGACCGCTGGATGTTGAGTTCGCGGGCCGCGAGCGACTGGGGCTGATCCTCGCCGCCGCCGATGACGTACAGGTCGCAGGAGTCCGGGACGGCACCGCCGGCGTTGATCTCGACGATCTCCGCCGCCCGGCCCCGCCATCGCAGGCGCTGAGCGAGGATGACGGCGTTGCCCGAGTCACCGTAGGTACCGAGCAGGTCGGGGAAAACCAGGGCCACCCGCACCGCCGACGGGGCTGCCGGGGGTTCAGGTGCCATGGGCGAGCCGGCGGTTGATCGCTTGGAACGTCGTATAATTCGCGACCACGTCGACGCGGTCGGCACCGGCTTCCCCGATTGCTTGCAGCAGGTCGGGCTGGCGGCGATGGTCGACGTCGGCGTAGCGCAGCCGGACCGCGAGATCGGCGCTCCGCTCCCCGGTGGCCACGACCAGCCGCCCCTGCAGCCGCTCGAACGGCACATCCCACAGCCACGACGGGTCCTTACCGTCCGCGATCCTGGCATTGATGGCCACCACGACGGGCATCGGCGATGGCGAAAGGAGATCGAACGTCTCCAGCCAGCCGGCCGGGTTCTTGGCCAGGAGGAGCCGGGCGGAAACGTCGCCGACCCTCACGGTTCGGTACCGGCCCGCCACCTCCGAGGTGTTGGTCATCGCGGCCGCCGCCTCGTTGCGGTCGACGCCGAAGCGGGTGGCCGCGGCCATGGCCATGGCGGCGTTGGCCAGGTTGATCCGCCCGGGCAGCTGCAACCGGACGGTGATCCGCGGACCGTCGCCGAATACGACTTCGTCTCCGTCCAGCCAGACGTCGAGGTCCGGGCGCCGCAGTTGGCAGTCCGAGCAGGCCCAGGCCCCACCGAGCTCGCTGGGGAACAGGATCCGGCCACCGCAGTTGGGGCACCCCGCCGCGTCGGCGGTCCACCGCTGGCCGGCACCGACCCAGGTGACGCTCCCGGTTGTCCCCGCCGTTCCCGCGGTCCCGGCTGCGCCCGCGGTCCCGGCTGCTCCTGCGGTCCCGGCTGTAGCCGCGGTCCCCGCTGTAGCCACGGTCCCGTCTGCTTCCGCCACGTCATGCGCCGGTGCCGTCAGCGCCGTCTGCGCCGCCCAGGCGACGAGCGGGTCGTCGGCGTTGGCGACGATGTGGGGCGCGGTGCCGAGTGCCTTCCGTTGGGCGATCATCTCCCGCCAGGCGGCCGCGAGGCGCCGCACCTCATTGTTGCGGTCCAGTTGGTCACGGCTGAGGTTGAGCAAAAGGACCACCTCGGGATCGGTCGCCGTGACCACCTGGCCGAGCCACGCCTCGTCGACCTCGAGCGCCGCCAACTGCGCGTCGGCGGGGGCGGCCGCCAAGGCGGCGGTCAGTCCAGGAGTGAGGTTGGCACCAAGGGTGTTCGATACCACGGCGCCGCGCCGGGAGAGGGCGGCGCTGAGAAGAGTGGTGGTCGTCGTCTTGCCGTTGGTGCCGCTGACCACAGCAATGCGGCGACCGCGGGAGAGGCGGCGTAGCGCCAAAGGGTCGATCGCCAAGATGGCGCGACCGCCGATGACCGAGCCGGTTCCCCGACCGAGGCGCCGCGACAACCCCCCCACCGCGCCCCCCACCCGGGCGGCCAACCGGGTCCGGGTCGGCAGGCGTTCCACGCCGGCTGTGGTATCCAGGCTGTTGACCACGGGGACGGCCCCAAACTAGCCCAACCGACAACTGGGCCTTTGGGCCTGGCAAGCTGAAGCCCGACCGAGGAGGCGTCATGGACGCGGACCATGCACCGGAGAGGGTTGGTCAGGCGACCGACACTTACCGGCACGCGCCCGACGGCACCCCAGCCGTCGCCACCGTCCACGCCGGGACCCCCGATGCACAGACGGCTGATCGTCAGGCGGCCGACACCACCAACCGCGGGGCCGTCGACGGCCGCGCCACTGAGGTCGAAGCGACCACTGACAAGGCGCCCACTGACAAGGCGCCCACTGACAAGGCCAACGCTGACGAAGCGACCCCTGACAAGGCGACCACTGCGGTAACCCCCGACGGGGCGACCCCGGCGGTAACCCCCGACGGGGCGACCCCGGCGGTAACCCCCGACGGGGCGACCCCGGCGGTAACCCCCGACGGGGCGACCCCGGCGGTAACCACTGACGGGGCTGCTCCCGCCGACCCACCGGCGGATCGCGCGGCCGACGAGCTACCCGCAATCGCCGAAGCAACTGCTCCGGTCATGGCGCGCGACGCCATCACAGCGCCGGTCGGCGCCGAACCGTCCTCGGCCGAGGCCTTGGTCGCAGACCAGGAGCAATCCAAGCGACCTCACGAAGAAGTTCCCTGGCGGATCATCTGGTCGGCGATCGGTGTCGTGTTGGGCGCGGTTGCCGCCATCGAGTTGGTCCTTGCCCTGCGGACGGTGATCGAGCTCCTGGTGATTTCCACCTTCTTCGCGGTGGTGTTGAGCCCCGCCGTCAGCGGCTTGGTGCGCCTGAAGATCCGCCGAGGACTGGCGACTGCCATCGTCTTCTTTCTCGGCATGGCCACCTTCGGCGGCCTCGGGTACCTGTTCATCCACCCGCTCTACCAGCAGGCGATCCACTTCGCCAACGACCTCCCGGGAACGCTGGCCCGAGTGCAGGACGGCAAGGGGCGTATCGGCAGCATCATCGCCCGGTACCACCTGCAGAAGGACGCGGCGACGTACATACCGAAGATCAGGGACTACCTGAGCCACCTCGGCGGCCCCGCCCTGGGCATTGCCCGAACGGTCCTGTCGGGTCTAGGTGGCTTGGTGCTCCTGTCGATCATGACCTTCCTGATGTTGCTCGAGGGACCCTCGATCGTGAACGCCGCCCTGCGCATCCTGTCGCCGCAACATGCTCGACGGGTCCGGCGGATCCTCGACGATGTCGCCAAGTCGGTGACGGGTTACGTCATCGGCAACTTCACCACGTCGGTCATCGCAGGAGTGGTCTGCACCGTGGCTCTTCTCGTCCTCGGGGTGCCCTTTGCCCTGGTGTTCGGTGTCTGGGTCGCCTTGGTCGACTTCATTCCCCTTGTCGGCGGCTTGCTGGCCGGCGTGCCGACCGTTGCCTTTGCCTTCCTGCACTCCCCTTTGGCGGGCATCGTCACCCTCATCGTTTTCCTGGTGTACCAGCAACTGGAGAACCACGTGCTCAACCCGCTGATCATGAGCAAGACCGTCAACCTGGGCGCACTCTGGGTCCTTCTGTCGGTGCTGGCCGGGGCCGAGCTGGCGGGCTTCGTGGGTGCGTTGCTCGCCATCCCGGCCGCAGGAACCATCCACGTCATCGCACGAGACATCTGGGACGAACGCCGGGGACGGTTGAAGACGACGCCGACCGTGGGGCCCGACCAGGATCCGCTTCCCTGAGGGCTGGGACCACCATGCCCGCCGACGGGTGGGATCCCGCCCAGTACGCGCGATTTGGAGAGGAGCGGCAACAACCCTTCTTCGACCTTCTGGCGTTGCTTCACCCGGCGCCGGGCTGCCGGGCAGTCGACCTCGGATGTGGGACTGGCGAACTGACCGTCGCGCTGCACAAACACCTCCTGGCGGGCGAGACCGTGGGCATCGATCGCTCGGCTGCGATGCTCGACGACAGCGAACGCTGGGCCGTCGAAGGGGTCTGGTTCGGACAGCGGGACATCGCCTCGTTTCCCGATCCGGACGGTTCCGACGGACACTTCGATGTGATCGCAGCCAATGCGTCGCTCCAGTGGGTCCACGACCATGACCGCTTGTTGGCTGCCCTGACCACCGCCCTGCAACCGCACGGGCAGCTGGCGTTTCAGGTACCGACCAACAACGATCACCCCTCCCATTCCGTGGCGGAGGAGGTGGCGGCCGAGCCCGCCTTCGCCGGCGTACTGGCCGGCGGTGGCGATCCGCGCCTGGCGCCGGTGCTCGCGCCCGAGGAGTACGCGGAGGCCTTGCACCGGCTGGGCTACACGGAGCAGGTCGTGCGCTTGCAGGTCTACGGCCACCTCCTGGGATCGACCGACGACGTGGTCGAGTGGGTCAAGGGCACGCTGCTCACCCCATACCGGGAACGCCTGGATCCGGCGACGTACGAGGCCTACATAGAGCGTTACCGCACCCGTCTGCTTGAGGTGCTCGGCGATCAACGGCCGTACTTCTACCCGTTCAAGCGAATCCTGTGCTGGGCCCGGCTCCCGTGACCGTCGCCGCGACCCGGCCCCGGTGACTCGGCGTCGACGGCGCGGCTGACGCGGCGGCGGAGTTCGCCATCGCGGTACCAGGGCCGCAGGACCAGCCTCGCCGGTGGGAGGTGCCCGTAGATCAGGACGCCGTGGCCGGGCGGAATCCTGCGGACCTCGTCGGCCGGGACGAGCCGCCGGTAGGTGATCGACGACGAGGTCGACCGGCGTCCGTCGCGGAGGTCGGCCGTGAGCGTCTGTTCGCGGACCGCTTGTTCCCCGGCGAGGCCCGACACCGTATCCAGGGTCCCGACGTCGGCGATACCCGACAGCGCCACTTTGGCCCGGTGGTTGTTGGCGATCGAGCGGGCACGATCGGGGCCGTACCGCGAGGAAAGCTGCGCCAGGTCCTGGCACACCGTGACCAGCTGAATGCCCATTCCCGCTCCCGTGGATGCCAGCCGGTCGAGGTCCTGGAGCGGCGCGATATTGGCCGCCTCGTCGAGGACGACCAGCAGGGGCGGATCGAGCGGACCTTCACGTTCGTATCGGCTGACCGCAGCCTGGACGACCGCCCCCACCAGGGCGCTGAACACCCCCTGGACCCGGGCCTGCTCGTGAGCGGGGCCGCAGAGGTACAAGGTGTTGGCTCCCTGGAGCAAGGCGACGGGATCGATCTCGGAGCGCTGAGACGATTCCGCCACGACCGGATCCTCGTAGGGGGCGAGCACGGTCTCCAACGTCGTGTAGATCGAACTTCGGATTCGTTCGTCACGCGAGATTCCGGCAACGAGCGCCTGGACCGCCTCGCCCTCGCCGGCCAACTCGAGTAGCAACCGGACCTCGTCGGTCTCCTGGAGGTTGGTCCACCGGACCACCTCGCCCATGGAGCGGCCGCCGCGCTCGGCCGCCAGGAGGAGGGGCGCAAGCAGCTTGGCCGAAGCTGAGAACCAGAATGCCCCGTCGCTCAACCCGGTCTGCGCAGGCGTGGCTCCGACCAGCGCCTGCGCCACCCGCTGGGCCCCACTCCACGTGGAGGCCTCCGTCACCGGCGACCATCTCGATCGCTCGCCGGCCCGCGCCGATCCGGTCGGATCGAACACCCAGATTCGTCCCAGCGTGGCCCGATACCCCGCGGTGTGGGCGACGAGGTCGTCCTTCACCGAGGTGGCGATCACCGGCCCGTCCCACTCGAGCAGTGCCGGGATGGCGAGGGCCGAGGTCTTGCCCGATTGTGTCGGCCCGAGAACCAACACCGAGTGCCGGGCTTCGGTCGCCACCAGGTTGCGCCCGACCCGACCGAGGACGAGGCGACCGCCACCGGCCCGGCCCACCCGGAGCGGCCCCAGGTCGCGCCGCGCCGCCCAGTGGGCGCCACCCACCCAGTGGCGGCCCCCGTTACCAAACCCTCCAGTACCCATCCCTCCGGTGCCCATTCCTCCGGTGCCCAGCCCACCGAGTCCGAGCCATCCGCCCGCGCCCCCGCCGCCCCCAAAGCCTCGCCCGCCCCTCCCGGGCCACCTGCGCGCCCCGTCACCCAGCCGCCGCCCCGCGTTGGCCCGCCCCCGACCAGTGGGCGAGCCAGGCCCCCGGCCCGCCGCCACTCGGCCGACGACGCGAGTCACGGCGACGAGACCCGCCATCGCCGCCAGCACCGCGACCAACGAGACCGCGCCACCGGCGACGTACCACCAGGGCTCGGTCGGGAGTTGCCCGTGCACCTCCGGCGGCCAGGCTTCGGCCGGCTTCCCAAGCGTGAACGGCAGTCGGGCGAGGATCGATCCGACCGCGGCGGGCGACACATCGAGCCAACGGCCACCATGGACGAAGGCCACCATTTCCCCGGTCGACCACACCAACACCCCGGCCGCCACCGCCAGTCCCAACCCGGCGAGGAGGACGAGGTCGTAGCGGCCCGACGACGGCGTCACGTGAACGAACTCATTCGACGGTCGGTGTCGACCAGGGTCGCCTCGTGGCGTCCGAGGCGGTGTTCGACCAGGAATGCCCGCTGGCCGACCTTCCACAGAGCCACTCCCCGGGGGAGCCGGGGCAGGAGATCGGCCTCGGTGCTGGTCAACCCGAGAAGGTCGGTGGCGGACTCGACCTCCGACGGCGGCTGCCCGAAGATGACCCGTGTCTCGGAGTCGGCCAGTAGGCCCTCGGCCAGGCGCTGTTGCTCCGACCCCTCAGCGCCGGCGGCGCGAAGGTCGGACAGTCGGTGGACGACCGCCACGTTGGCCGCGCCGAAGGCCCGAGCCAGCTTGAACCCGGCCTGAAGCCACCGGGCGATCGCAAGGTTGGCGATGACGGCCCACGCTTCGTCGATTATCACGAGGCGCCGAACGCCGTCGTCATGTTGCAGTCCGGCTTGCAGCCACGCGGTGGCACAGGTCATCAACAGACCCAGGGCGGGCGAGGTGTACAGGGCGGACAAGTCGATGACGAACAGGTGGCTGGTGAGGTCGATCCCGTCGCTGGTGGGTCCGTCGAACATCCCGGCCAGGTCGCCACGCACCAGTCGGCGCAACTCCAAGGCAACCTGGCGGCCATCCGCCGCCAACGAGGCCACATCAGTGTGGACCGAAGCGGCCGCGTCGGCGTCAGGGACGAGCAGGGCGTCGACCACCGCCGGAAGGGTCGCCTCGGCCGTGCGTGTCGCCACCGAGGCCATCGCCAGCTCGGCCGCGGTGCGTTCGTGGGGTAGCAGCGGGCGGCCGAGAGATCCCGCAGCCAACGAGCACAGCAACTCGGCTTGGCGGCGGACCGTGTCGCGATCCTCCCCGTGGGCCGCCTTGCCTCGCGGGGGTTGCAGCGGGTTGAGGCGCACCGAACCACCGGGGGCGACGCGTAACGACGTTCCGCCCGCCGCTTCGGCGAGCGGCCCGTACTCGCCTTTGGGGTCGACGACCCACGCCTGACGTCCGAAGACTTGTTGGCGCCACACCAACGACTTCACGAAGCTCGACTTGCCCCGCCCGATCTGACCGAATACGACCATGTTGGGGTTGGTCAGCACTCCGGCGGCGTACAGCTCCCAGGCGTCATAGATGAACGCCCCGCC
>JAUTXN010000211.1 GCA_030838045.1 Acidimicrobiaceae bacterium | reverse complement strand
ACCTCGGCGGACGAGGAGGTCAACACGACAGGCAGCGCTTTGCGGCCCGAACTGACGAGCGGCAGCTGCAGGTCCCGCGCCTGGCGGAGAAGGTCCCACAGGCGGCGGCTCTTGATCTCTTCGAGCCAGATCTCCACGTTGGAGTAGGCGTACGAGTAAGGGGTGTCCGACAGGCGGCTGAGCGCCAAGAACTCCTTCAGCAGGCTCAGCTTTTCGGTCGAACCAGCGGTCTTCGGCCGCCCGTAGCCGACATAGTCGAGGTTGGACCAGTTGACTCCTGTACGCACCCAGTTGCCGGTCCGACCGGGGAGCACGGGCCGGACCCGAATCCCGGGCCCGATGGCAGCGGACCGCCGGCCAGCCCTGGGCCGGGCCGTGACCAGTTCGAACTGCAGCCCGATCTCGGGTGAGGGCGCGTGACCTGGTGCTTGGGTGTCGTGCGCCAGGATGGCCCGCAACGGACGCTCCCAATCGGAGCGTGTCGACGCTTGGAGTCTCGGCGCCGCCTTGGTGCGAGGCGCGGCTTCCGGAGGGTCGAAGAGCGCCAGTGGCCTTCTTCCCGCGCCCGGTGCCGCCGCGGGCGCGTTGCGAGCCATCAGGAGACCTCGTCCTTCTCGGGCTCGTCTACCTGGTCGCGCTCGTGGAGCATGGTCGAAGATAGCCCCGAGCCCTGCCGCGGGTCGCGGACCCTCGGTGGTTGAAACACCTGGTCAGGGTGTTGTGCAGAATCTCAGCGCAGCGTGCGGCGCGCGGCGTGCGGCGCGCGGCGCACGGCGCACGCTGGCGGGGCGGCGGTGCACGACGCGCTTCACGCAGTCGATCGCCGCGAAACCACCATCGGCGACATTCTCGGCCTGGCTCGGGACACCGCCATCGACCGAGAAGCTCTTTTACCTGGCGTGGTCGTCCGGGGCGCCGAACGGCGCTGGCACGGCCGGTTGTGTCAGGTACCGCCCACTGGTCCCGCACTCGGCACGAGCGCCGGTGCCGGCTCGTCAATCGGGCGGCCCGGCTCGCCGTCGCCGGCACCCGTCGCATCCTTGGGCCCCGGCGAGACGTCCTTGGGACGGGACCGGCCCTCGGCGATCGCGCGCCGCTCGGCCGGGGACTTGCCGAAGCGGAGGTAGAGCGTCGGCAGGATGAAGAGGTTGAGCAGCGCCGAGCTTAGGAGGCCGCCGAGGATCACGATCGCCAGCGGGTATTCGATCTCCTGGCCGGGAATGTTGCCGCGGAGCACCAGGGGCACCAGTGCCAGGCCGGTGGCCAACCCCGTCATCAAGATTGGCGCCAGCCGCTCCTGAGCCCCGCGGATGACCAGCGCCGGCCCGAACTCCATCCCCTCCTCCGACTCGAGGTGGTGGTAGTGGCTGATCATCATGATTCCGTTGCGGGCCACGATCCCGAGCACGGTGAAGAACCCCACGAGCGACCCGAGCGAGATTCTGGCGCCGGAGAAGAAGAAGGCGGCAAGGAGGCCACCGACCAGGGCGATCGGCAGGGTGAAGAAGGCCAGGAATGCCAGCCGCCACCGGTGGAACGAGATTCGCAGGAGAAGCAGGATTCCCAACGCGGCCACCAGGCCGTAGAGGGTGATGCTGCGCTGGGCCTGCTGGCGCTCGGCGTACTCGCCCAGCACCTCGGCGCGATAGCCGAGCGGGAGCTGCACCTTGTTGACGGCGAGCTGTACATCCCGGGCGACCGCACCCAGGTCGCGCCCGGCGACATTGGTGCCCACGTCGAGTCGCCGGAAGCCTCCCTCGTGGCGGATCACGTTCGGCGCCGGCTTCACCTCCACCCGGGCCACATCGCCCATGCGGACCTGGGAGCCCGCGGGGGTGTCGATGAGGAGATCCTGGACACTGGCGACGCTCGACCGGTTGGCCGGGGTGCCCCACACCCAGACGTCCACGTTGCGGCCGTCCTTGAAGACCGTGCCCACTTCCTCGCCGCCGATCAGGGTGGAGGCGGCTCGGCGGATGTCCCCCGGCTTCAGGCCCGAGGCCTGCACCTTGGCCAGGTCGACCTGCACCTCGATCTGGGGGACGTCCTCCTCGAACTCGAGGTGGACATCCTTGGTGCCCTGGATGGTTGCGACGGTGTCCTTGATCTCCTTGCCCTTGTCCTGCAGCACCTGGAGGTTGTCGCCGTAGATCCGTACGACAATGGCGTCGCTGGAGCCGGTCAGCACTTCCTTGGTGCGTTCCCGTAAGTAGGTCTGCACGTCCCGGAACACCCCGGGATAGCTGTCTACGACCGCCTGGACACGGGCGACGGTCTTGTCGTAGTCCACGTTCTTGTCGATGCTGATCCAGTTCTCACCGAAGTTGACGCCCGATATCTCCTCGCCCTGCAGGGCCCGGCCGATGTGCGAGCCGAAGTTGCGCACGCCGGGGATCGCAGTCAGTTCGTTACTGACCTGCTGGACGATGCGCACCTCCTCCGGGTGGGACGTTCCCGGCTTGGTGACGAAGTGGATGAGGAAATCACGTTCCTTGAAGGTGGGGAACAGCTCCTGGCCCATCCTCGGCAACACGACCGCTCCGGACCCGATGATGGCCAAGGTGAGGATGACGGCGGGCGCCGGGCGGCGGACGATCCCGCCCAGCATCTTGCCGTAGCCCCGCTTCAGGACGCGGGCCAACGGCGACTCGTGGCGCTCCAGCTTGGCGCCCCGGAGGAGCAGCATCGCCAGGGCGGGCGTGAGTAACAGGGCCACGAGCAACGAGACCAGCACCGACAGGGCGTAGGCGGTGGCTAGCGGGCGGAAGAAGGACCCTGTAAGGCTCTTCAGGAAGAAGATCGGGATCAGCGCGATGACCTCGATGAACGAGGCGTAGACGACGGCGCTGCGCACCTCGACCGAGGCCTGGATGATGACCTGGCTGGTCGACACGACCTGGCCGTTGGCGCGCGCCAGTCTGAGGCGTCGCACGATGTTCTCGATGTCGACGATCGCGTCGTCGACGATCGCCCCGAGAGCGATCACCAGACCGGCCAGGATCATGGTGTTGATCGTCACGTGCCGGGCCCGCAGCACCAGCAGGGCCGCCATCAGCGACACGGGAATCGTGACGATGCTGATGATGGCGCTTCGCCACTCGAAGAGGAACAGGGCGAGGACGAGCAGAACGAGGAACGACCCGAGGACGATCGAGTTGGTGAGGTTGTGTATCGCGTCGTCGATGAATGTCGCGGGGCGGAAGATGGTGGCGTCGATCTGCAGGTCGGGCAGGCCCGGCTTCATCTCGGCCAAGGCGGCGTCGACACCCTTGGTGACCGCCAGCGTGTTGCCCCACGGGAACTTCTCGACGATGAGCATCATCCCCACCCGGCCGTCGATGACGGCGTCGCCGATGAGAGGCGGATGGTCGACGACGACGTCGGCCACATCCTTGATGCGCAGCGGGGTGCCGTCGGCCTTGAGCTCGACCACGGATTGGGACAGCTCGTCAGCGGTCACGATCGGAACCTTGTGCTCGACCTGGATGCGCTGGGAGGCGGTGTCGACGAAGCCCCCGGAGGAGCCGACTCCAGAGCGTTCGAAGCGCAGCACGCCGTTGTCGAGGGCGTTGGAAGTGACCTCCATCAGCCGGCTGAGGGCGATGCCGCTGGCTCGCAGCCGGACCGGGTCGGCCTCGACCTGAAGGATCTGCTGCTTCTCACCCCAGATGGGGACGTTGGCCACCCCCGGAACCCGCAGGAGGCGGGGCCGGATCTTGACGTCGGCCAGGATCGAAGCATCAATCGGGCTCAGCGTCTTCGACGTGATACCGATCTCCATGATCCGACTGGTCGCCGATTTCGGTTGGATGATGGCGGGTGGCGCGGCCCAGTTCGGGAGCGTGGGCCGGACGATCGACAGCTTCTCCTGCACCTGCTCCCGGGCCTTGAGGGGGTCCGTCCCCGGCTTGAACTGCATGGTGATGTCCGACAGCTGCCCGATCGACTGGGACCGCATGACCTTGATGTCGGGGATCCCGCTCAGGGCTTGCTCGAGCGGCGTGGTGACGACCTGCTCCACCTCGGCCGGGGAAAGCCCGACACACTCGGTCTGGACCTCGACGGTCGGCGGAGCGAACTCGGGGAACACGTCAACGGGGGCCTTGCGGACCTGTCCGATGCCGACGAAGACCAAGACGGCGCCCATGGCGACCATCAGGAACCGCAGCTTGATGCTGGTGCCGACGATCCGGCGCATCATGGCGAGGCCGTTCCTCTCGCTATTCGCCGACGCCGAACTCAGCGCCGCTGAGCTCGGGTCCACCGACGGTGACCACCGCGGTTCCGACCGGCGGTCCGGTGGGGGGTCCGGCAGAGAGGACAGCCAGGTCGCCCACCACGTAGTCGACGCTGATCGAGGTCCGCTCGTAGAGATCGGGTTGCACGTTCACGTAGGTAAAGGCATCGCCTGCGGGCGCATAGAGCAGGGCGGCGAAGGGGATGACCCGGCGTACGGTCGATGCCGGCGCCGAGGCGGGTGCCCCGTCCACCGGAGCCGTGGACCGGGGGGCGACCGCCTGGTCCCGGACGGTGGCGGTGTGGACGTCCAGGCGCTTCACGGCCTCGGGCGTCAACCGGACCTGCACCCGGTTGGTCCCGGGGATCGGGATGATCGTTGCGGCCTTCTCGACCGTTTCGGCTTGGGGCTTGGACTTGGCGCAACCGGCGAGCAACAGTCCAACCAGGGCCAATATGGATAGGGCGAGCAGCCGGGGCCTACGCATTGGGGTCGTCCTCTCGGTCGGTCGTCGGAGCGGTCTCAGTGGCCGCGGAAGTCGGCTGCAGACGGGACAGATGGTGGGGGGTGGGCCGGGAATACGTTCCGACTGAGGACAGGGAACTCGTCGCCGGGTGTGCGCCCACCGGCACTGGGTCGGGCGGTGACTCCGCGGCGGGCGGATCGCCGGCTGCTCCGGCGCCGTGATCGGCAATGGCCGGGGAGGGGCCCGTGGTGTGGCCGGCCGCGTGCGGGGTGGGGTCGCCGGTGGCCGGGGAAGGGACTGTGGTGGCTGGGGTGGCGTCGCCGGTGGCAGGGGCGGGCGCTCCGGCGGCGGGATCGCCGGTGGCCGGGGAGGGGCCTGTGGTGTGGCCGCCCTCGTCTGAGGTGGCGTCGCCGGTGGCTGGGGTGGGGTCGCCGGTGGTTGGGAAGGGGCCGGTTGTAGGGGCGGCGGTGGGGGTGGCCCCCGCCGCCTTGGGATCGGCGGTTGCCGGAGCCGGACCGGGCACGTGCCCGTTCCCGGTCCCGGCGCCGCTGCCGACCAGGTGCCCATTCCCGACCATGTCGCC
>JAUTXN010000186.1 GCA_030838045.1 Acidimicrobiaceae bacterium | reverse complement strand
TGGCCTTGGACGAAGGACTGCTGGCGGAGCTGCGAACCACCAAAGCGGCCATCGACGAACTCCAGGGGAAGCTCAAGGACCTGGTGGCGGCGCTCCGCGAGCAGGGCGCGTCGGCCCAGGAGATCGGCGACGCACACCGCGGCTGAGCGGGCTGGGCGGGCGAGGTAGCTGAGCGGGCTGACGGGCTGCGCAGGTGAGCGGCCGAGCGGCCGCTGAGCGGGCCGAGCGGGTTAGGCGACGATGTCGAGTGGGGTGCCCGCCGGCACCATGGAGATGGCGTCGATTGTCTGCGGACTGACACGGACGCAACCGTGTGACGACATGACCCCCCGCGTGGAGGCGGGATCAGACGGGTAGGCGTGGATCGCGACGGTTCCATCGCCGCCGTCGAACTCGGTGAACACGTTGGAGTGCGTCGCGGTGATGAGGGCGGTGGGACCATAGATCCGCTGTTGGCGCGACGGGACCGACACCACGGCATCGATGAACGACGGGCCGAGCGGCGTCGGCCACTGGGGCCGGCCCTCGCCGACAGGCGCCGAATAGACGGGCAGGTTGTTCTGGAAGAGGGTCAGGTTGCGTTGTCCGACCGAGATCACGATCCGGTAGTTCGTCGTGGTGATGTTCACGTCGCTTCGGTACACCCAGCCGGTGGACGCGTTCGGCCGGGAGTCGAGACGGATCTGCACCCAGCCGTTTTGCGTCTTGATGATCGGTCGGGCCGTCGGGCCACCCCACGTCGTCCCCGACACGCTGCCCGCCACTTGACCCCACGGATGATCGAAGTAGATCAGACCAATGCTCGCGTCCTTCGGTGATGCCAGCTGTGTGGTGCCGGCCGCGAGGTTGACGGCGGCCACGTCTGTGGCTGCTTGGATCGTCGAGTCGGCTGCAGGCGCTGCGGGAGCTACCGGTGCAGCCGCCACCGCGGCCTTCGCCTGAGCCGGGTGACTGTGGCCACCGACCGCCCCCACCGCAAACAACGCGGAACCGGTCAAGCCAAAAAGAACGACGGCGATCAAGCCGCAGATTGATTTGCGCATAGTCGATTCCTTCCCAATGCTTTCAATGTCTAACAGGCTCGGGCGTTGCCGGGCGAGTCTCAGACCGGTGATCGCAAGAGGTCCGAGAGCGAGCGGATCGCCAGGGCGGCCAGGCACTGGCCGTCGGACTCGGGGTCGCTGAGGTGCGCCGCCAACCGTCGGAACCGGGCCTTCTGCGCGGTCCGCGACGCCAGCCACGCGGCCATGACGGCCGCGGGATCCCCGATCACCGGCCCTGACCCCAGGGCCGCCAGCACCGATTGTCGCCGCAGCGTGGCCAAGTCGTCCTCCAATCGGCGGACCTGCCAGCGGCCCCACCGGCTGCTCATGGCGAGCGCGCCCAGCGCCTGACGAAAGTCCGCGAGGCCGAGCGCCAAGTCGTAGGCGTCGAACGCCTCGACCACGACCGATGCATCGGCATCCGAGGCGCCGAGCCGTCGGACGACCCAGCCGACATCAGCGGCCAAGGCGACGGTGGGCAACCGGGCAAAGGACTCTGCCACCGAAGCGTTGATGCCGAGCTCGACGAGCTTCTTGGCCGTCGTCGTGCCATCGCCGTTCAACGGCGCCGACTCCAACCTCAGCGCCACCGCTCGGTCTCGCCCGGTTTCTATGGACGCCGCACGGTCGGCGTCACCGTCACGATCGCCGTCCAGCAGGTACCGCCGGGCGAGGCGGTGGACGCCTTCTGCGACCGAGAAGTCGAGCACCTCTTGCGCGTCTGTGGAGACAAAAGGAGCGATTTCCTCGATCTCGCGCCATCGCCGCTCCGCACCCAGAACTTGGCGGGCCGCCCAATACGCACGGCCCGCATCGGCCAGCCCGATGCCGAACTCGTCAGCCGTCTCGTGGGCCCAGGTGACGCCGATCCGATCGACGATCTCGTGGGCCACGCGCGTCGCCGCCAGCTGCCGGTAGAGCCGGTGGGCCCCGATCAGGTCGCCGAATCCGGTCGCGATGGTGTTGGGGAAGTACGCCGCCACGGCGTCGTGGACCGCCGGGGCGACGACCAAGGCCGATGCTTCCAGCGCATCGGCGAGGTCGGCTTTGGCGAGGGCAAGGACGACCGCAGCTTCCGGCCTTGTCAAGCCGGCTCCCGCCCGCCGGCGCAGCTCGATGTCCTCGTCCTCGGGCAGCGCGTCCACCTTGCGGTCCAGCCGACCCGCGACCTCGAGATAGCTCATCAACGCCTCGTAGGCATCGAGGTCGGCGGCGCTGGCCGGCACCGCCCGGGTCACTGCCAGAGCAGTCAGTCCCACGTCGTGGAGGACGGCGTCGGCCACCTCCTCCTGGACCGAGGCCAGGAGGTGGTCACGCTGATTGGTCGTGATCCGGCCCTGTTCGCAGGCGAGGGCCAGGAGGATCTTCAGGTTCACCTCGTAGTCCGATGTGGCCACGCCGGCGGCATTGTCGATGAAGTCGGCGTTGATCTTGCCGCCCCGTCGGGAGTAGACGATGCGGGCTCGTTGCGTGAAGCCCAGGTTGCCCGCCTCGGCGACGACCCGGGCCCTCACCTGGTCGGCCGTGACCCGGATCACGTCGTTGGCCCGGTCGCCGACGTCGGCGTCGGATTCACCGGGCCCCTTGACGAACGTCCCGATGCCCCCCAGCCAGAGCAGGTCGGCGGGCGCCGTGAGGATGGCCGACACCAGCTCCGGCGGGCTGATCGCGGCGGCGCTGATCCCGAGCGCGGCCTGGGCCTCGGGAGACAGGGTGATCTCCTTGATGCTCCGCGGCCACACGCCGCCGCCCCGGGACAGGGCCGACCGCTCGTAGTCCCACCAACTGGAACGGGCCAACTCGAACAGGCGGGACCGGGCGATGAACGCCCGTTCCGGGTCGGGGTCGGGATCCACGAAGACGTGGCGGTGGTCGAACGCCGCGATCAGCTTGATGGTCCGGCTCTGCAGCATCCCGTTGCCGAACACGTCCCCCGACATGTCGCCGACGCCCAGGACCCGGATCTCCTCACCCTCGGGATCGATCCCGAGCTGGCGGAAATGCTGGCGGGCCGCCACCCAGGCGCCCCGGGCCGTGATGCCCATGGCCTTGTGGTCGTAGCCGTGGTGGCCCCCCGAGGCGAACGCGTCACCGAGCCAGAAGGCGTGGTCGGCACTGATCTCGTTGGCCAGGTCCGAGAAGGCGGCGGTCCCCCGGTCGGCCGCCACGACCAGATAAATGTCGTCGCCGTCCGCGGCCCGGACACCCGCCGGGCGCACGACCCGGCCACCCACCACGTTGTCGGTGAGATCCAACAGACCGCTCACGAACAGGCGGTAGCACTCTCGAACCTCGGCGCCGGGATCCACGTCCGCTCCACTCGGGGCCACGCCGCCGGCTCCGCTCCCGCCGGCACTTCCGCCCAGCCGTTTGCAGACGAATGCCCCCTTGGCACCGGTGGGCACGATCCCGGCGTTCTTCAGGATCTGGGCCCGGACCAGGCGCAGGACCTCGGTGCGCAGGTCGTCCTGGCGGTCGCTCCAACGGATGCCGCCGCGGGCGATCGGGCCGCCCCGCAGGTGCAGGCCCTCCACCCGCGCGGAGTACACGAATGTCTCGACATACGGGCGCGGCGGCGGCAGGTCGGGAACGCGCTGGGCATCGAGCTTCAGCGCGACCGTCGCCAGGCGTTGGCCGCCGGCCGTTCGGACGTAGTGGCTGGTCCGGAGTGTCGCGTCGATCAGCCCGAGGTACCCCCGCAACACCTGGTCCTGTTCCAGGCGCTCGACGGTGGCCATGGCATCGACCACGGCCTGCCGGGCCCGTTCGGCCGGCGCTTCCTCGGGGCTCCAAGAAGGGTCGAACCGGGCCGCGAAGTATTCGAGCAGGGCCCGCGCCACCGCGGGGAAGTCGACCAGCGGATCGTCGAGTTGACGGTCGCTCCACGCGGTTCCGACCTGGCGCCGGTACCGGCGGTAGGCCCGCAACACCACGACGTCAGGCCAGTCCAGGCCCGCGCACACGACCAGGCGATTGAGCGAGTCCACCTCGACCTCGCCCCGCCAGGCCGCCTGGACCGCGGCCACCAGTCGCGGGCCGTCGACGACCGGTTCGAACAGGCACCGGAACCGGGCCCGCAGGCCGAAGTCGTCCAGATGAAGGGGTTCGCCCCCCTCCGGATCCGAGATTTGATGGGGCACCGCTTCGACGACGGTGAGGCCGAAGCTCTCCAGGATGGGCACGAAACTGGACAGCTCCATTGCCCGGCGCCCGTACAGCCGGAGCCGGAACATCCCGGCTCCCGGATCAGGGTCGGGCTGGGCCGCCATGCGAACCCCACCCGCAATCCCACCGGCGAGCCCACCGGCAAGCCCACCCCCAGGGCCGGCCGCGCCGTTGCGATCGCTGGCCCCCTCGCCGAGCGACGCCAGCTCCAGCAGGTCGGCCGCCGCCACCGCTGGTTCGGTGCGTTCGAGGTAGCCGTTGGGGACGCGAGCGGCAAACGCCTCGGCGAGCGCCGACGCATCGTCCACCCGGCCGGCCTCGTCGAGGGCCGCCCGGAGACCCTCAACCCACCACCGTGGCGCCTCTGTCACCGAAAGTTCAGCATCGCGCAATGACTTCAGGCCCGTAAGTGATCCAGTATCACCGTGCACTTCGTAGGTTATTGCGAGACGGCCTCGGGAAAAGATCGTCCGTCACTCGCGACAACAACTCGCCGACAAGAACAAGAACTCGCAAACAGAAAAGGAGGAGCGATGGCGCCGTACTTTTGCCTGCAGCTCTGGCTTGCCCCCGTCCGTAACGCGGCATGGGTTTCGGCTCAATGCGGGCACCGCTGAGTCATGGCCTCACCGACGAGACAGTTGGAGTTGGCCGACGCCTGCTCACTGATCGCATCGTGCGGCTTCGGACCCGCAGGCGCTGAGCCTGGGGAGCACCGCACCGTGGGCGTCGAACTTGAGAGTTTCGCCCTTCCCCCGATCCACCCCGAGCGGTTACCGGCGGTGGAGTTGCCGGCCGGGAGCCGCCTGACGTTCGAGCCTGGTGGCCAGGTCGAGTTGAGCTCACCGCCCCAGAGGTCCGTCGCCGCGGCGTGCGACTCCCTCAGCACCGATCTGGCCGTGGCGCGGGAGGCATTTTCCCCCCTCGGTGTGAATCTGGTGCAATGCGGGCTGCGCCCCGCCTCCGAGCAGCCCGCCGCACGGCTGGTCGACACGCCTCGCTACCGGGCGATGGAGGCGTACTTCGACACCGAGTGGCCCGAGGCCGGGCGGGCCATGATGCGCCAGACCGCCTCGGTGCAGGTCAACCTGGGTTTGGGTGCAGGGGGCCGGGGGGCGCGGCGGTGGAGGGCGGCCAACGTGCTCGGGCCGGTCCTGGCGGCCGCCTTCTCGTCGTCTCCGACCGAGCAGGGGTGCGGCAACAGGCGGTTGGGCACGTGGCTCCGCCTCGATCCCAGCCGCACCGGCCCGGTGCGCTGCGACCCGGGCGTCGACCCCCGCCAGGCGTGGATCGACTACGCCCTCGATGCCAATGTGATGCTGATCCGCACCGATGACGGCGACGAGGCGCTGGTCGGCGAGCCGATCACCGCCCGAGCGTGGATCGGGCACGGCCACCCACGGGGCTGGCCGAGCGCCGATGACGTGGCCTACCACCTGACGACGCTGTTTCCGCCGGTGCGGCCCCGGGGCTGGCTGGAGCTGCGCATGATCGACGCCCTCCCCGACCCCTGGTGGCGGGTGCCGGTCGCGGTGGCAGCGGCACTGGTGGACGACGACGAGGCGGTGGCGGCCTGCGAACCGGTCGCCGACCGCTGGTGGCAGGCCGCCATCGACGGCTTGGCCGACCCGCCGATCGCGGCCGCGGCCGCCGTCTGTGCCCGGCGCTCGCTCACGGGCCTCCACCGGGTGGGGGTCGACATCGGCACCGCCGTCATGGTCGAGCAGTGGGTCACCACGGTCCGGAAGGGGTGTGAGCCGCCATGGATGTAGTGACTGACGCCCGGCGTGACCTCGGCGGCATCGCCGATATCAAGGAGCGTTCTGCCAACGAGCTGGCTGCCGTGCGCCGCCGCTCCCTCGACCTGCTGGCCCCGCTCGACGAGGGGGCGCTCACCCGGCAGCACTCCCAGCTCATGTCGCCGCTCGTGTGGGACCTGGCGCACGTCGGCAACTACGAGGACCTCTGGCTGGTGCGCGCCGCCGGGGCCCGGCCTGGCGTCGCCCCGGCGCTCGACGAGATGTACGACGCCTTCCGCCATGGCCGCGCCGATCGTCCGGGGCTGCCACTGCTCGATCCGGTCGCGGCCCGCCGTTATATCGGCGACGTCCGGGACCGGGCCCTCGATGTCGTCGAGGCGATCGAGTTCGACCCGGCCGTGCCCCTGCTGGCGGACGGCTTCGTCGTCGGCCTGGTGGTGCAGCACGAGCACCAGCACGACGAGACCATGCTGGCGACGCTTCAACTCATGGACGGCGACGGCTACCGCCCGATGGCAGCGGCGCCGCCGGTAGCGGTGGCACGGCCGGCTCGCGACCGGCCCGGTGAGGTACTCGTCCCCGCCGGGCCGTTCGAGATGGGCACCGACGACGAGGCGTGGGCCTACGACAACGAGCGGCCCGGGCACCTCGTCGACCTCCCGGCGTTCTGGATCGACCGGTGGCCGGTCACCAACGCCGAGTTTCAGGCGTTCA
>JAUTXN010000139.1 GCA_030838045.1 Acidimicrobiaceae bacterium | reverse complement strand
GAATCGTGCGCCAGCATCGATGTGCCGTTGCTGCAGATCGGGAGCCGGTCGGTGGCCTGCGTTCGGGCCGACGACCTCGACTCGATGGGGCGGGCGCACCCCAAAGAGGTCGTCGTTGCCGGGCGAGGCTGAAGCGGTGTCGACTCACCGCCGACTCGGCGAAGGGTGCCATGGCCGTCGCTGAGCCCTATCTGCCGCCGAGCACTGGCACCCTGCGCAGCCGGGTGTACGTCCGGGTCAAGCGCCGCCGGCGTTCCCACGCCGCCGTGCTCGACCGGATCGCCATCGGCCTGCTGGCCGCCCTGACATTGATGGCCTTCGTGACACCGCTCCTGGCGCCGTTCAAACCCAACCTGATCGCGGGCGACTCGTTCTCCCACCCTGGTGCGAGATTTCTCCTCGGCACCGACGAGGTGGGCCGCGACATCTTCAGCCGGGTGCTGTTCGGACTGCGGGCGAGCTGGTTCGCCTCGCTCGAGGTGATCGCCTCGGGCGTGATCATCGGCGGGCTGATCGGGCTGGTCGCGGGCACCGCGGGGGGTTGGATCGACGACGTGCTGATGCGGATCACCGATGTGTTCCTCGCCCTCCCGGGCCCCATCCTTGCCATCGCCGTCGTGGCCGCCCTCGGCCCCTCGCTCCAGCACACGCTGATCGCGGTGGCCATCGTGTGGTGGCCCTTCTACGCCCGGATCGTGCGCGGGGAGGTGAAGTCGCTGGCCGCCCGACCCCATGTCGAAGCGGCCCGGCTGGCCGGTGTGGGGCGGATCCGCCTGGCGGTGCGCCATCTCCTGCCGGGTGCCATACCGGCAACGGTCGTCACCGCCAGCCTCGACGTCGGGAACCTGGTGCTCACCCTCGCCATCTTGTCCTTCCTCGGCCTCGGTGCCCCTTCGCCGGCCCCCGAGCTCGGCGCCATGGTCGCCCGGGGGCTCACCTACCTGCTCCAGGAATGGTGGGTGCCGATCATGCCCGGGCTGGCCGTCATGTTCCTCGCCTTCGTGGCCAACCTGGCGGGCGACGGTGCCCGTGACCTTCTCGGGGTGGCGTAGTGGGCCGCCTGGTCGCGCGGCGCCTGGGGGCCATGATCCTGGTGCTGCTGTTCCTGGTGGTCGTCGTGTTCTCGCTGCAGCACCTGTCGCCGACCGACCCCGTCCACTCATTCCTCGGGGCCAACGCGTCCAAGGCGGCCGTCAAGGTGGAGAGCCACAAGTTGGGCTACGACCGGCCGCTCCCGGTGCAGTACCTGCGTTACGTGGGCGACCTCCTGCACGGCAACCTCCAGATGTCGTTGCGGACCCGGCGGCCGGTCGCCACCGATCTGCGCCACTACCTCCCCGCCACCGCCGAGTTGGCCATCTTCAGCCTCGCCCTGGCCGGCATCCTGGGCGCCGTCCTCGGCGTCACGACCGCCGCCCGGTTCAAAGGCGCCGGAGTGTTCCGGGTGCTCACTTTGTCGGGGGCGTCGGCACCGCAGTTCCTCCTGGCCGAGCTCGGCATTCTTTTGTTCTACCGCCACCTCCATTGGTTACCGGCCACCGGCCGTTCGAGCCTGGCCAACCCTCCGAGCGGACCGACGGGGTTCCTCACGATCGACACCCTCGTGCACGGCAACCTGCACGGCTTCACCGACGCCTTCGGCCACCTGATCCTCCCCGGATTGTGCATCGCCATGATCCCGGCGGTCTCGATCGGGCGGGTCCTGCGCTCCAGCCTGGTGTCGACGATGCGTACCGACTATGTGCGCACCGCCCGGGCCAAGGGGCTGCGCGAGGTCGTGGTGCTGTGGCGCCACGCCTTGCGCAACTCGATCGGGCCGGCTCTCTCGATGGGTGGCCTCCAGGTCGGCCTCATGTTTGCCGGCGTGGTCGTGATCGAGCAGATCTTCGCCTGGCCCGGCATCGGGTTGTACACCTACCAATCGATCCCCCGCAGCGACTTCCCCGCCATCGCCGGGATCACCCTGGTGCTCGGGGCGGGATACGTCATCGTCAACACGATCGTCGATGTCCTCCAGGCGATAGCCGATCCACGGATCGCGCTTTGACCCTGACCCGTAATTCGGAGAACTGACAAGTCGGGAAAACGGCCACGGGTAACGGCGTGAGGGGGAGGATGTGGGCGTCGAGCCACGACCTGGCGACCCGGCTGAACTGGCATTGCTCCAGGCCGACTCGATCGAGCAGTGGCGCGTTCAGACCGACAGCAGTTGGCGCACCGACGCCTCGGCCAGCTCCGATGCGGGACCGGCGCGCGCCACCTCGCCCGCGTCGAGCACGACGTAACGGTCGGCCAGCCGGATGGCGAAGTCCAGGTACTGCTCGACCAGCAGGATCGACAGACCGTCTCTATGCAGCCCGACGATGGCTTCCTCGATCTCCAGGATGATCGACGGCTGGATGCCCTCGGTCGGCTCGTCGAGCAGCAGTAGACGGGGTTGGCCGACCAGCGCCCGGGCAATGGCCAGCTGCTGTTGCTGGCCGCCCGACAAGAAGCCGGCCCGGCGCTTCAGCAGTGGGCGCAGCCTCGGGAAGAGGTCCAAGGCTTCGTCGATCGCCGATGCCTTGGCGGCGGCACTGACTTCCCATGCGACCTGCAGGTTCTCCCACACCGTCAGCTGGCCGAACACCTCATGGCCTTGCGGTACGTAGCCGATCCCGGCTTTGACCCGTCGCTCGGGGCGCCACCCGGTGATGTCGGTGCCGTCGAAGTTGACCCGGCCGGAGGAGCACGGCAAGAGACCCATCAGGGCGTGCAGCAGGGTCGTCTTGCCGACACCGTTGCGACCCATGACGCACACCAGGGACCGATCGGGAATTTCGAGGGAGACATCGAACAGCACCTGCGACCGGCCGTAGGCGACATCGACGCCCGACACGGTCAACATCAGCGGGCTCCGGCCGCTTGGGCGCCGCCCGTGACCGCCGCGTCGCCCGACCCGGGAGGATCCTGGGGAACCGCCACCGCGCCCACCAGCG
>JAUTXN010000133.1 GCA_030838045.1 Acidimicrobiaceae bacterium | reverse complement strand
GCGGCCGCTTCGGCCGCCTTGCGGGCGGCGTCGATGTCGATGATGAACTGGATGGCGTCGCCTGTGACTGCGCCGACGAGCCGTTCGTCGAGCTGTGGTCCGAAGTTGCCGGAACCGACCTCATAGAGAAGGTCTTCGTTGGACGTCCCGCCCTCGGGGTCGGTATCTCCCGGCCGGTTGATCTTGAGATCGATGGTGACGTGGTCACCGGCACGGGCCGGTCGGTCGACCGTCACGAGCTCGCCGGTGTTGTTGCGCAACTTGTCGAGCTGGATCTGGACCTCGTCGGCGTCGAGCACCGGGGAGGGAATGGTCACGCGAAGGCCACCGTATCCGGCCAGCTTCACCTGGGGCCGGACCTCGACAATGGCGTCGAAGCTCACCGGCCCGTCGTGCTCGCCGCCGGTGATGTCGATCTGGGGCGGTGCGATGACGTCGACGTCGTGGCCGCGGATCGCCTCGCTGTAGTACCCGGCCAGCGAGCTGCGGATGGCCTCGGCCCGGGCGGTCTCCTTGCCGAGTCGGGCTTCGAGGATTCGCCGAGGCGCCTTGCCGGGTCGAAACCCGGGGATCCGCACATCTCTCGCCATCTTGCGATAGGTGGCGTCGAGAGCCTTCTCGAACTCCTGCTCGTCGATCGTGACCGAGAGCTTGATCTTGTTCCCCTCGAGGGGCTCTACGACGGTTTCCATACGGGTGACGCAGTCTACCGACCGGACCGTCCCATGCGGGCCAAGGCTCGGACACGGACGGGGCCGGTACCATTGGGCCCGGCCACGGGGAGTAGCGCAGCGGAAGCGCACCTGCTTTGGGTGCAGGAGGTCGGGGGTTCAAATCCCCCCTCCCCGACCAGCGGTAACGTGTCGGCCGCTGCGGGTGTAGCTCAATGGCTAGAGTCCCAGCCTTCCAAGCTGGTCATGCGGGTTCGATTCCCGTCACCCGCTCTCGGCTCGGCCGTAGCCGTAGCCGTAGCATCCCTCGCTCCGTGCTCGGTTCCGTGTTGCCCCTCGTTCGCCTCGACGTCGGCCGGGAGGAGCCACCTGACGATCCGTCGGCACCGGTGCGCGACTTCCTGGTCGGATCGCTCGTGGTCGTGTACGCCTTCGACGAAGGAACCCGGTTCCGCACCGTGGCCCAGCGTGATCTGGCCCAGCTCGGAGTGGACCAGGCCGCCCTGGCTGTTGCCGCCCACGACCACCTGCTCGACCGGATGGGCGACCTGGAGATCCTCGAGCGACCAGATGGATGCGGCATGGTGCGCCTCGATGGCAACCTTGAAGCCTCGGCCCTGCTCGTGCCCCAGCTGTGGGACAACATCGGCGAGATACTCGGCGACGAGGTCCTCGTTGCGGTGCCCGCCCCGGACATCGTGCTCTTCTGCGGCGCGGGCAACCACGCCGTAAAGCTGGCGCTTCGAGCCGCCCGGGACCGGGCCCTCGCCGTCGGTCACCGCAAGATGACGAGCGACCTGTTCCGGTTTCACGGCGGGTCCTGGCACGTCGAGCCGGCGTGATTCCGATCCCACCAGCCACTCCGGCCGCCGCCGGGTGGCTTTGTTAGCACAAACCCCCCCGTGGCGGTGGTGTTTTGCTATAAAAGCCGCCCCCCGGGACCAGCCGCAAGCAGCGGGTCGGCCAAGCGTCACTCGACGACTTCTCGGACCGGCGACGGAGCGCCAGACTGCGTGGCGTGGTCCGTGAGCAGCGTCTGGTCTTTGGTGAGGTCGCCGAACTGTATGACAAGGCTCGCCCCACCTACCCGCGGGCGCTGATCGACCACCTCACCGAACTGGCCGGTCCCCGAGGCCGGGTGCTCGACGTGGGCTGCGGCACGGGCAAGGCGACGGTGCTCCTGGCCGCACGGGGCCTCTCCGGTGTGGGGTTGGAACCGGACGTGGAGATGGCCACCGTGGCCCGCCGCAACCTGGGGCAGTTCCCGAGCTGGTCCGTGGCGACCGGCGACTTCGAGGACTACCACGCCGAGCTCCCCGAGGGGCCGTTCGACCTGCTCACCAGTGCTCAGGCCTGGCACTGGCTCGACCCCCGACGACGCTTCCAGCTCGCGGCCGGGCTCCTCCGGTCGGGCGGTTGGCTGGCCCTGTTCTGGAACCGGACCGCGGACGACGCCTCCGCGGTCCGCCGCGACGTGGATGCCGTCTACACCGAACTGTTCCCCGGGCTGTCGCACCACGGCACGCTGACCACGGGCCGCCCACCGGCCGGTTTACCGCCACCTGACGCCGGATTCGGCGTCGCCGCCTGGCAGGTGTTCCCCTGGGTCCGGCGCTACACAACCACCGAATGGACTGACCTGGCGCAGACCCACTCCGACCACCGGATGCTCGGTGCCGACCAACGACGCCTGCTGCTCGACCGTCTGAGCGCGGTCATCGACGCCCACGGCGGCATCTATGACCACCCCTACAACTGTTGGTTGTGGACCGCCCGTCGCCTCTGACGGCAAGCAATGGGGTCGCCCTGCCCGCATTCGGGGAGACCCCCTGCGGTACCCTCGGCACCGTGCGGCGAGTGACGGTTGCCATGGTGGGATTGGTTCTGCTGTTGAGCGCCTGTGGGGGCAAGGGCCACACCAAGGTGGCCGCGCCGCCGCCCACCACCACGACCGTTGAACCCACGACGACGACGACCACGGCCCCCCCGCAGGGGACATTCCTCGTGGCGTCACCCAAGTCGACCCCACTTGAGTACTCATCCACCCCCGGCGGCCCGCCCGCGGGGACCCTGCCGACGGTGACCTGGGGCGGCCCAACCGTCCGCCCAGTCGTCAGCCAGACCGACACCTGGGTGCAGATCGCGATGGACAAGCGGCCCAACCTGTCCACCGCTTGGGTACCCCGTTCCGAGGTCGACCTGGCGCTCTCCGCCTACCGCATCGAGATCTCGATCAGCAAGCGGAGCCTGACCCTCTACCAGAACGGGACGGTCATCCACAGCGCGCCGGTAGGCGTGGGCAAACCGATCTGGCCGACGCCGTTGGGTCGCACGTTCGTCGACGCGGTCGTGGCCACCCCCAAGTTCCAGACGTACATCTACGGTCCGACCGTGCTGATCCTGGGCAGCCACTCCGACGTGTTCACCGAGTTCGACGGCGGTGACGGGACCGTCGCCATCCACGGCTACCCGTCGGACCCCGGTTCGACCAAGGGCGTGGCGTCGTCACACGGCTGCGTCCGGGCCAGCCCCGACACCATCAACGCCATCGACATCGTGCCTCTCGGCACCCCGGTCGACGTGGTGGCCTGACCCGCTCCAACGGCGTCCACCCATCCCAAAGGTCCTCCAAGGACCCTGTTCCGATCGAAGACCTCGTTCAGGATGGGGTCATGGCATGTTCACGCCACGCTGACAGCCGGGAGACAGCCCGGAAATCCGCATTGGGCATCCTTCTCCCGTGACCCTTTGATCCCCGTTGGGGCACAAACGTCGGCATCATCGGTGATTGCCGGCGTCGAAGCAGGCCCGTTGCGCCACAGGGCTGTCAACTGAAAGCCGACGAAGGTCCCCGAGCGCCTCCTGTCCGGGGACCTCGTCGCGTCAGGTCCTTCGAGCCTGAGCCCACCCGCCGATCACGCTTCAGCCTCTTCAGCGCTTGCGGCGGCTGCGACCGGCGAGGCGGCCGTGGAGCAGATAGCCGGCGACGAAGCCGAGCAGGTTGGTCACCAGAAGCACCCAGATCAAACGAGATCGGGTGTGGAGGAACACGAAGCTGACCTTCACCTGCTGGGTGTTACCGACGATGAACGCCACCAACAGCGCGATCACGACGCCGGCAAGGACCAGCTTCGCCAGCTGGTCGTGACGGTCGGCGGGTTGCTTCTTTGCCTCTTCGTTCGCCATGACCACATTGTGCGACATTCCCCACGCCGCGACTGCGCCACCGCGCCCACCGCGCCGTGCATCACCGGCGCGACGCCGGGGTAGGGCTGCGACATGAAGGACGAAACAATGCCCGGGGCGGTCCTCTTCGATGTCGACGGCACCCTGGTCGACACCAACTACCTGCACGTGTTCGCCTGGTTGGGAGCCTTCCAAGCGATCGGCCATCCCGTCGACGGCACCGACGTGCACCGGGCGATCGGGATGGGAGCGCCCGAGCTCCTGGAGCGGCTGCTCGGCGCCGACACGGCGGAGCGCCTCGGCGACCAGGCGAAGGAGGAACACACCGCCCGCTACAAGGAGACGTTCCCGCTGATGCGCCGCTTCGAGGGTGCGGGCGAGCTGCTTCGCGCCGTCGCCGAACGGGCAACCGTGGTCTTGGCCACGTCGGCCAGCCCGGCGGAGCTCTCCGCCCTGCGCGAGACGCTCGACGCCGATGGTGTCGTCGCCGCGATCACCTCGGCCGAGGACGTCGACGCAGCCAAGCCCCGTCCCGATCTCGTGGAGGTGGCACTGGAGCGGGCGGGTGTTCCGGCCAACCGAGCGGTGTTCGTCGGTGACACCGTGTGGGACGTCGAGGCGGCGGGGCGGGCGGGAGTGCCGTGCGTCGCGGTGTTGACGGGCGGCATTAGCCGTTCGGAACTGGTCGATGCCGGGGCGATAGCGGTCTATCGCGACACCACCGAACTCCGCCAGGGGCTGGAAAAGAGCGCGTTGGCCAAGGTGTTCGGAATGTAAACCGGTGAGGCGCCCCATCTGGCGCCGGACGCGCCACTGCCGTGCCCGGATCGACCGAACACGGCAGTGGTTGGAGCTATGTGATGTGTTAGCTGGCGCTTCCCATGCCGGTCGGGGCAGTCGAACTGTCCGTCACGGACTCCTGGGGATCGACACCACTCGAGTCACGGGCGGTGGAGGTGCCAACCGGGCGGTTGGTCGGGCCCTGGGTGCCCGCGTCCTGGCGCCCGGGCTCCTTGCCGTCCTTCTCAATCATGCTCTCGCCGCCGGTCACGCCTTCGACCTTTTCGCCAGCGCCTTCGGGCGCCATCTCGCCGCCGCCACCACCGGTCGGACCGGTCAGACTCTCGCTGTTGGTGTCCTCGGGGGCGTCCTCTCCAGTCAGCATACGGCTGACGCCCTCAGCTCGTTCGGTCTTCTCATCAGCCATCAGTAATATCTCCTCTCGGCGGGTTTGCATTTTCACCTGTACCCGGTCTTTCGGGAACCCAATCATGAGGCGCCGCGACCATAGGGGCTGGCCCTCATTTGATCGCTAGGGGCTTTCTGGGCGAACGCCGGAAGCGTCTACTGAGAGTGTGACCCAGCCGAGCAAGGAGCCCGACATGATTGCGACACCCGCGCCCACTGCCGATACGAGCGACGCTCCCTGGCCAACGACGTGGCAACCCCCCAGGGCAGCCGACGTTCTGCTGTCACCGCAGGACCTACGGCCGGTTGACCTGGCCCAATGGCTGGACGAGCAGGAACGCGATGTCGCCCACCCCCTTGTGGTGCAGGAAGGCATGCGTCGTGCCGGATGGCATCCCGCTCATGCCGCCTTGGAGGCGGCGCGCTACCGGAGCCGCTTCGACGAGCACCGCTTGGGCTATTCGGCCTTGCTGGTCTCGACCGGGGTGGCCGCCTTCGCCGCCGGCACCGCCGGCCACGCTCTGGCCGCCGGTATCGATCACCGCGTCAACCGCGACACCCTGGCTACTTGGCTCACAATTCTCGTCGTCTCATTGCCCTTCGCCATCTGGGCCCATGTTTGGGCCGCCCATGTCGACCGCGACGACCCCGTGGCCGTGTGGTCCCAACCGCGGCGATCGCTCGCCCGCGCACTGGTGTGGGGGTGCGGAATCGTGGGTATCGGCCGCCTGGTCATATACGCCGCCCAGCTGATCGGCGCCCTGGTCGGCGCCCACTGGGCATCGGGTGACTCGGCTGGCGCCGGCGCGGTCAACGTCGCCATCACCGTCGGTATCGCCCTGCCACTCGGACTGTGGGCCTTCAACTTTCTCCACCGCTTCGATGCCGAGGACCCGGCCGTCCCGAACCGCCGGACCCGCGGCCACCGGTAAGGCCGAACTCGACACGATGCTGCACGCGCCGCCCCGGCCCGTAGGGCATCGTGGAGAGGTGGAACGAGGAGTCTTGATCGGCCTGGCCGGTCTCCGGTGGGCCGCCTGGGTGGGCCTGACCGTCGTCGCCCTGGTCAACCTCCACCGCGACCATCACCCGGCGCTGGTGATCCTCGTCATCGCCGCCACGGCCGCGATGACGGCAGCCGACCAGCTGGTTCTCGTGGGATCCGGATGGCGCGCCGCCTTGGGGCCGCGTCTCATCGGCACCGAGGTGGCGGTGGCGGCGCTGGTGATCGGCGCCGACGGGTGGGTCCACCAGGCGCAGGCAACCGGCCAGACCCTGGCCGGCATTTGGCCTCTTCCGGTCATCCTGCTGGCGGCCGTCGCAGGTGGGGTCGCTTGGGGCGCAGGCGTCGGGGCGGTGCTGAGCGCCGCCCGGTTCGTCGCCATCTTCGTCGCCGCCGGCAGCGCCGGGCCGACCGGGCGTGACCTGTTGGGCGCCTTCACAACCGGCATGTCCTGGGTCATCTTCGGCGCGGTGTGCGGGACCATCATTCACCTGCTGCGCCGGGCCCAGGACCAAGTGGCCGAAGCCGAGGCCCGTGACCGCATCGCCCGGGACCTGCACGACGGTGTCCTGCAGACCCTTGCCATGATCGAACGTCGGTCCGACTCGGTGGAAATCGCCCGCCTGGCGCGCGACCAGGAGCGCGACCTCCGTGCGTACCTGTTCGGCGACCGCACCGGGTCGGGCAACCTTCCGGCCGAATTGCGCCAGGCCGCAGCGCGCGCCGAGCGCGACTGGCCCGCCACCTCGGTGACCGTGACCGTCACCGACGACGTCCCGCCCCTCCGCCCGGTGCAGGTCGAGGCCGTGGTGGGCGCGGCAACCGAAGCGCTGACAAATGCCGCCAAGCATGGTCACGCCGCAACGGTCGTGGTGTTCGCGGACATCGACGAGTCGTCGGGCGGGCTGTTCCTCACCATCAAGGATGATGGAGAGGGATTCGATCCGGCGACGATCGTGGAGGGAGTGGGGATGACGCGCAGCATCCGGGGACGGGTCGAGGATCTCGGGGGACGCGTCGAGTTCGCCTCCGCTGGCGGCGACGGCACCGAGGTCCGAATCGCACTACCGCCACTCGCGAAGCGCCGAGCCTCCCGTGGCTGACGTGACTGACCTTTCGGGACCAGCGCCCCCCGCCTACACGGTGGTCATTGCGGACGATCACCCGACCGTGCGTTCGGGGATCCGGGCCGACATGTCGCCGCCGCTGGTCGTGGTGGGTGAGGCGGGCGACGCCACCGAGGCCCTGGCATTGATCGACGCCCTGCTGCCCAACCTGGTCGTGTGCGACCTGAACATGCCCGAAGGCGGTGGGCTGCGGGTCGTGCGTGAGACGACGGCCCGCCACGGGGACACGGTCAAGGTCGTGGTGTTCACCGTCTCGGAGCACGAGCGCGATCTCCTCGATGCGGTTGCGAGCGGCGCCTACGGATACCTGACGAAGTCGACACCAGGGCCGGAACTGCACCGCCAGCTGCTGCGGGCCATCGGCGGCGACCCGCCGTTCGCCCCCCAGCTGGCGACGCTGTTGCTGGGCGAGTTCCGCCGCGTCGCCCGCCAGGCCACGGGGAGCAACCCGCTGTCGGAGCGCGAACGCGAGGTCCTCAACCTGGTCGCACGGGGCTATACCTACAAGCAGGTCGGCAAGGAGCTCTTCATCGCCGAGAAGACGGTGGAGAACCACGTCCGCAACATCCTGGGCAAGCTCCATCTGACCCGGCGGGCCGAGCTGATCCGCTGGGCCGCCGACCACGACATTCGGTAGGGGTCACCCAGGGGAAAATGGGGGTCAGCCCCGATAGCGGTCGTCCCCAGAGAAGCGCACGGTGGTGCCATGACCACCTCGCCGCTCCTCGACGTAGTACCGCAACCAACTGACGCCCGGCCCGGGCGGGACCACTACGTCGACTTCCTCCGGGCGGCCAGCCTGCTCGTCGTCGTGGGGTGGCACTGGGTGTTCAGCATCGTGACGTGGCATCCCGGCCCCGGTACCACCAGCCCCATCGGCACGACGCCTGGGCTCTGGGCGTTCACGTGGGTGCTGCAGGTGATGCCGCTGTTCTTCTTCGTCGGAGGCTTCGCCCACTTGGTGACCTGGCAGTCGGTTGAGCGGGCAGGCGGCGGATACGGGCAGTTCCTGGCCCGCCGACTGAAGCGACTGCTCCCCCCGGCAGGGATCTGCCTGGGCGTGGTGGCGACCGCCTGGGGCCTCCTGCGCCTGGCGTCGATCCCGGTTCCCCACCTGACCGCAGGCGTCATGCTCCTCATCAGCCCGTTGTGGTTCCTGGCGATCTATGTCGGGTTGGTCCTGCTCGCCCCGCTGTTCATCCGGCTGCACCGGGCGACCGGCGTCTGGGGCCTGCTCGCCCTGGCGGCCGGAGGGGTCCTGGTTGACGTGCTGCGCTTCGGTGGTCACGTGGCGCACATCGAATGGCTCAACATGGTGCTGGTGTGGGGATTCGCCCACCAACTGGGATTCTTCTGGCAGCGGTTGATTTCCGCTCCCCGGCGGCTGGCGTGGGCCCTGTTGCTGGCTGGTCTGGCGGGATTGGCCGCGCTCACCACGATCGGCACCTACCCCCGTTCGATGGTCGGCGTGCCCGGCGAGGCTTTTTCCAACATGGGCCCCCCGACGGTATGCATCCTCGCCCTGACGGTCCTCCAGGTCGGCTTCGTGCTCCTTCTACGGGCCCGGGCGACCGCATGGCTCTCTCGGCCTCGGCCGCGACGGTTCACCGCGTGGGCCGGTTCCCGCTCGATGACGGTGTACCTGTGGCACTTTCCCGCATTTGCCGCGGCATACGGGTTGGTCGTGCTGGCCGGCATCTCGGTGCCGCAGCGGGCGTCAGTCGGCTGGTGGCTGCAGCGACCGATGTGGGTGGCCCTGCCGGCCGCGATAACGTTCCTTTTCCTGCGTGGGTTCCGGCGCTTCGAGCACCGCTAGCGCCCTCCGCAGCCTCCCGAAGCGCCGACCGCCCGCAGCCCGGCCAGGTCTCCGGCTTGGTAGTCCGTGGGCGAATCGGGCCCCGCCGTTCGGTACATGATCTCGTTGGCCGAGGCCGCGTGCCGCAGGCCGAGGGCGTGGGCCAGCTCGTGGCGCACCAGCGTGGCGAGGAAGGGCTGGCCGTTGCGGTCGACGGTGACGCTCGCATGGATGAGCCATCCCCCGCCGGCCCGCCAAACCGTGTCGGCCAGATTGCCGGCACCGGGCACGCTGCCCCACGCCACGGTGATGTCGGCTGCGCCGGTCACCATCTGCAGGTGCAACCCCGTGATCGAGACCAGCTCAGCGACGACGTCGGCGACGTTCGGCCCGGTGCTTTCCACGGTGATCACGCGGCACGGGTTCCACCGGTAACCGATGCGGCTGAAGTCACTGGCGCTGGGGGCGTTTCCGGCAGGTGCGCCGGGGGGCGCCGGAGTGGCCGACGACCCGGCCGAAGCCGTCGTCGCGGCCGCGGCCGTCGTGGGTGCGGCGGTCGTGGCGGCAGCGGTTGTGGCCGCGGTGGAGCTGGGGGGAACGATCTCGCGGGCGAATGCGCTGGGCGCGTCGGCCGCCAAACGGAAGCCGGCGACGACGCCCTGCGTGGGCCGATCGACCGGACGGGCGACGGCCGCGCTACTGCTCGCGCCCAGGGCGGAGCTGATCATGGTGGCAACGGTCACCAC
>JAUTXN010000088.1 GCA_030838045.1 Acidimicrobiaceae bacterium | reverse complement strand
ACATCGCCGGGTTCTCGGTGCCTCGAATGCTCGGAATCGACGGCCAGATCTCGGCCGAGGCCAACGAGAACGACCCCGAGCGGCCCCGGATGCGGCCCATCGAGAAGCGGATCGGCGAGGGACTGGTCAAGGTCCTCTCCATGGGCTTCCTCTCGCCCGAGGACGAAGCGATCATGTGGCGGGGCCTGATGCTCAACCGGGCGGTCCAGCACTTCCTCGAGGACGCGGTGTGGGGTGACCTCGACTACCTGCTCGTCGACATGCCGCCGGGCACCGGTGACATCCAGATGGGCTTGGCCCGGATGCTGCCCCGAACCGAGATGATCATCGTCACGACGCCCGCGCTGGCGGCGCAGAAGGTCGCGGTCCGGGCCGCCGACATGGCCCGCAAGGGTTACCTGCGGGTGGTCGGCGTGGTCGAGAACATGAGCGGGTTCACCTGCGAGCACGGCGACACCTACGAGCTGTTCGGCAGCGGGGGCGGCCAGCGCCTGGCCGACGAGATCGGCGCGCCCCTGCTCGGCCGTATCCCCCTCGAGCCCGCGGTTTCCACCGGTGGCGACGAGGGGAAGCCGGCGGCGCTGGCCGGCGGGCGGGTGGCGGAGGCCTTCTCGGCGCTGGCCGACGCAGTGATCGAGGCGGTACCGGTCGTCGAAATGCAGGATTGCACGGCCCGCATCCTCGACCTGGTCCACGCCGCGGTCTCGGCCAAGGACGAGGACTCAGCGGTTCGCTGAGCGCCGCCCGTCAGTCGGTTCGCTGAGCGCCGCCCGTCAGCGGTTCGCTGAGCGGCGCCCGTCAGTCGGTGATCCGCAGTGCCACGGCGGGGCGGATCCGAGACGCCTGGACGGCCGGCGCCGCGGTGGCCAGGAGCGAGGCGATGTAGGTCACCACGACCAGGATCGCCAGCTGGGCCCAAGGAACCGTGAAGGTGGTCCCGCTCCCGAAGCTGCCGGTATTGACCAGTTGCCACGCGGTGATGAGCGCGAGGCCGACGCCGATGAAGATCCCTTCGAGGGCGATGAAGCTGCTCTCGGCCAGGAACGCCCGGCGTACCGCCACCGAGCTGAACCCGAGGGCGCGCAGCACCCCGACCTCGCGTCTGCGCTCGCGGACCGCCCGGACCATGACGACACCGAGGCCCGCGATCCCGACCAGGAGACCCAGGGCGACGTATCCCCGGATGAGCGTCAAGAACTGGTTCTGGACCGAGAACTGGTCGTTGACCAGTTTGCGGAACGAGGCGGCATCGGCGCCATTGGCGACGTAGCGACCGTTGATGGCGCTGGCCAAGGCGTCGTTGTCCGTACCGGGGGCGGTCGAGACGAAGAGCAGGTTGGAGCTCGACCGGGCTCCGAACAAGCGGTCGCTCAGCGTCCGCGCGAGGTAGACGTGGTCGGCTCCGTTGTAGAACGAGTCACTGACGATCCCGATGACCGTGAGCTGCGCGGTCTGGCCGGTGATGGAGTCGCGCATGGTCACGCCTGCGCCGGTGGCCGCCTGGCCGCCCCCCGGACCGCCGAAGCCGTTCCCACCGAAGTCCCGACCGACGATGATCTTGGTCGGGTCGGCCGCCGCCGCACGATAGACGTCGGCCTGGGTCTTGAAGGCGGGAGACCAAGCGTGCAGTTCGGGCGACCCGTGACCGATGAAGGATTCGTCGTAGCCGACCGCCGTGTAGGTATTGAACTTTCCGGTGGCGCCCAGTTGGAAGTCGGTTGGGACCGCGGCGGTCGGGGCGACCAGTGTGATCTTGTCGGAGAGCTGCTGGACGCCGGCGACGGGTACCGGCTCGGCCGAGTTGGAGTCGACGATGATCGCCGCGCCCCCGCCCACCTTGCGGATCTGATCGTTGATCTGGCCACTGAAGAAGCTGGAGATCGTCGTCAAGAGCACCAGGACGAAGACGATGATGGCGTACATGGCGAGGAGCAGTCCCGTCCGGAACCGCTTGGCCAGGGGATAGGCCAAGCCCAGGCGCAACGACATGTTGCGGGCACCGCCGCCGAGGGCACGGATGCCGGCGCCGATCGTCCCTTGGTTGAACGTGACGAGGAGGACGGCAAAGACGTTCAGGATCACGCCTTGGACGAAGAACACCGTGATACCGGCCTTGTCGAAGGCGTCTTTGAGAATCCCCGAGACCACGATGGACCACACGATCACCGCCGCCGAGACGATCGTCACCGTCGGCCGAATCGGAAGGCGACCCAGCGACAGCAGGCACAGGCCGGCGCCGAACAGGGCCGGCCCGATCAGCGCCAGGACGGCGGTGCCGCCTGAGATCCCGACGACGGACAACGCCAAACCGGCCACCGTGAACAGCGAACCGACGATCAGGACAGAGCGGCGGCGTCCGTCGTTGGGCGGTTCGGGCAGGTCACGAATGGCGCGGATCACGTTGAGGCGGGCGACGTACAACGAGGTGAACACCACCGTCAGCAGGGCCACGACGAACCCGAACATGAATCCTGCCTGCAGGCTGCGCCGGGTCACCGCGAACTGCAGGCTGAGGGTTGCCCGCCCGCCCCCGGCCTGGTTGAAGATCCGGGAGGTGGCCGTGATCACCAGCCGCCCGATGCCCACCCCGACCAGCATCCCGACCAGGGCCGACGCCAGCGTGTACAGCCAACCCTCCAGCGAGAACGAGCCGACCAGGCTGGCCCGGCGGAGGCCGACGGCGCGCAACATGCCGAGGGTCTGCTTCCGTTCCTGGGCCAGCATGACGAAGATGTTGATGAGCAGCAGGACACCGACGGCGACGCTGAAGTAACCGAAGGTCTGGAACAGCTGGCTGAAACCCTTGCCAGCCGTGTCGGCGGCGTCGACCAAGTCCTTTTTGGCGTCTTGCACACGCGCGGGGAGGCCATGCAAGGCGGTGACCAGCTGGGAATGCACCGACGACGTAAGCCGGATCCCGCCGGTCACATTTCCCACATTCGACACCGCGAAGACCGACAGCGGCGGGGCCGACCGGCTGCCCGCCGGCCCGGCCTCCTGGAGGGCGGTGAGGGTTCCGATCGGTACGAACAGGTTGGGCGATGCGCTCCCCTGGAAGGTGGAGAACGAGGCCAGTCCGGCGACTCCCAGGCGGGGCAGGACGCGGTCCACGTGGAGGGTGCGCGAGCCGCCGTAGGCGTACACCGTGACCGGGTCCCCGACCTTGACGCCGAGCGTCCGCGCCAGGTCGGCGCCGATCGCGGCGTTGTCGCCGGTCGGGGTGGGCCCGCTGATGCCGGTGGCCGAGGGGTCGCCTCCGAACGTCCGGGCCTGGGCGAAGTCGGTTTCCAGGATCTGTGCCCGGGGCTCGGCTCGGGGGGCCGACCCACTCGTGGACACCGCCGCCTGCAGGGCTGAAAGGGAGAGCGAGCCGTCGATGCCCGTGATGTGCGCCTGGTGGATGGCGTTGGCCACCTGCAGGCCCGCCTGCGGCCCGTTGGCCAGGAGGACTTCGTCGACCGGTCCGAGCTGGGTGTAGGCCGAGCGGTGGATGGAGGCGGTCAGAGTGTCGCCTACCACGTAGGAGCTGGTGATGATGGCCGTGCCGAGCAAGGCGCCTATCACGATGAGCATCGTCTCGCGGGGACGGCGGGAGGCGTTGCGGATGGCCAGGCGCCGCAGGATGGGCTTGCGGATCAGCATGTAGATGAACGGGATCGACAGGATCACGGCGGGCACGGGGATGAGCCCGACCGCGACCAGCCCGAGGGCCACGACGATGGCGATGATCCCCGCCAGCCGCTCGGTGCGCGCCGAGCCCGGGCGGGGCTCGGCCCGATCGGTCGGTGCCGGCGGGGCGGGCGGGGGGGCGGGGGGCGCCGGGGGGGCGGTTGCCGTCGTCATGGCAAGTTGCTGTCTCGCCCGGCTTCACGAGCGCGCGGGCGGTCCGTGCGACCGGGGGGCTGGTTCCCGCCCGGCGAGCGCAGGTCCACGCCGTTGCCGGCGCGGGCGGTCCCGACAAGGCGTTCGTCGGAGACGATGCGCCCGTCGCGCACCTCGATGCGGCGCTCGGCGGTGGCGCCGATCTCCTTGTCATGGGTGACCAAGATGATCGTGAGCCCCTCCTTGTGCAGCTCGTCGAGGAGCCCCATCACCTGGGCCGCGGTCTCGGTGTCGAGGTTGCCCGTGGGCTCGTCGGCCCACACGATCTTGGGCTGGCCGGCCAGGGCCCGGGCGATCGTGACCCGCTGCTGCTCGCCGCCCGACAGCTCCGGCGGCCGGTGGTTGAGTCGGTGACCCAACCCGACCTGGCTCAGCGTGTTCTGGGCCGCCGCCCGCGCCTTCTTGGGGGCCGTGCCCGCGAGGAGCAAGGGGAGCTCGACGTTCTCGGTCGCGGTGAAGACCGGGATCAGGTTGAAGGCCTGGAAGATGAATCCCATGGCCTTGGCCCGATGCGCCGTGCGCCGGGCGTCGCTCATGGCAGTGAGGTCCTCACCGTCGATCTCGATCCGTCCGCCGTCGATCTCGTCGAGACCCGACAGGCAGTTGAGCAGGGTGGTCTTGCCCGACCCGGAGGGCCCCATCACGGCGAGGAACTCGCCGGCGTCGACCGTGAGGTCGATGTCCCGGAGGGCTTCGACCGATTCGGCTCCGGTCCGGTAGACCTTCCGAACTCCCGTGGCGACGAGGATGGGCGGGCGCTGTCCGACAGGCGCGTCACTAGGGCGATCAACTTCGGTTTGCACCCGACCAGAGTAAGGGGTCGACCTCGAAGTCGAGCCCGATTTCATCCTTTGTACAACTTGGAGTGAAATGTCTGGGGGCCATGTCCGGGACTGCAGCCTCGCCCTGATCGCCGGGGCGTTACGGTGGGCAAATGGGGATATACAGCACTTCTGCTCGGATCAGGCACCTGTGCCCCGGCGACCAGATCAGTAGCGGCGCCTTCCAGTGGTAAGCCGAGCATCCGGCCGTTCGGTCCGAGAACGGCTCATTCCACGCACCGCGGCAGGCATGGCCGCAGTCGTGTTGGCCGCAGCATTCGGCGCGGCCTTCAGTGGCGCCATCTTGTACTCGTACTACGAGTACCGGCTGCAGAAGACGAACGACCGCGTGAACACGCTGATCAACACCTATCAGAAGCAGTTCGAGAGTGCCTCGGGCGACCTCGCCAACCAGGCCAACCAGGCCAAGGCGCAGATTGACAGCGCGTTGGGGCCGCTGAACGCCCTGAGCGGCACGGCGCTGCAGAACCTGGACAAGAAGGTGGCGCCGTCGCTCTTCTTCGTCTCGACACTCGATCAGAACGGGCAGGCATCGGTCGGCACGGCGTTCGCCATCGCGTCCGACTCGGGCCAGACACTGCTTCTCACCTCGTACACGACGATCGCGGCCGCGACCAAGAAACCCGGACCGCCCGTGACCGTCCGCCAGGGTGGATCCACGACGACGGTTCAGGTGTACAACTGGGACCCGGGGACCGACCTGGCCCTCATCCTGCTGCCCAAGGGCAATACCCCCGCGCTGCAACCGGCGCCGGAGTCACCGGGGCCACAGATCGGTGACCGCCTCTTCAGCGTCGCCGGCATCGGTGGCCTCGGGGCCGAGGCCACCCAGGGCACCATCAGCGACGTGTCGGCGTCGGGGATTCAGCACACCGCACCCGTCGGCCCGGCGTTCCAGGGCGGACCGATGGTCAACGCCGAGGGCCAAGTCGTGGCGGTGGCGTCACGGGGCTATGCCCCGCTGAACTTCCAGACCGACTCAGTGTGGTTCGCACCCATGATCCGAGCTGCCTGCAGCCGGGTGTTGACCTGCCCGAACGGCACCCTGTCAGGACCCGGCGCCCACAGCTAGGGGCGGTCACCCGGGGTGGGCTCGGCTTCCTTTCGCCGACCCACCTCATTCCCAGCCGGCGCCCTTTGCCACCGTCAGTGGAGTGTCACGGCCAGGGTGGGCGCGCCGCGGCCGGAGCCCTTTGGTAGCAGAACATGACCGCCACGGGGGGGTTACTGCTAACAAAGCCCGACGCCACCCGTCCGGCGGCGACCCCCGCCGGCCGGCGCGGCGCGGCCGGGGCTCAGGGGTGGGTGGTGCTGGTGGTCGACGAGGGCGGCGGTGGGGAGATCACGATGGTGGTCGGCGTCGTGGGCAGGGGGGCGGCACTGGGGCCGACCGGTCCGACCACGTAGGGACCTCCGAGGGGCGTGTCGGCCGGGGCGATGGGTGCGCCGGGGTTGATGTTGCCCCGCTTCTGGGCGTTCAACTGGTCGGTGAGTGACGCCAGCGGCGGAGGCTGGCTGAAGTCGGTGGGAGCCACCTTGACGAGCGCCTGGCTCATGAAGTTCTTCCACGTCGCGGCCGGGACGGTGCCGCCGAACACGTTGCCGACACCGGGCAGGACCATCGATGTGGACTGGTTGTTGGCGTAGCCCATCCACACCGCGGTCGAGCGCGCCGGGGTGTAGCCGACGAACCAGGCGTTGGTGAACTTGCTCGTCGTCCCGGTCTTGCCCGCCGCCGGTCGCCCGATGTTGGCCGTGACGCCGGTCCCCGAGGTGATGACACCTCGCAGAACGTCGGTGACGTTGTCGGCGATGACCGAATCGATGACCCGCGTCGTCTCCGGCGCCTTGGCGATGTTGTCGACCAGAACCTTGCCGTTGCCGTCGAGGATCTTCAGCACCGGCGTCGGGACGGCCCGCAGGCCGTGGTTGTCGAACACGCCATAGGCCGAGGCCATATCGAGCGGGGAAACGCCCACTTCACCGAGGGCGTACGCCCCACTGCAGGTGTGGACCTGGGAGCTGTACCAGGCGGACGTGATGCCGAGTTTCTCGGCCATCTGGGCAACCTGGGTACAGCCCGTGTCGCGGATCAGCTGGGCGAACACGGTGTTGATCGACTGGGCGGTGGCCACCCGGAGGTTGGCACTGCCCCCGCCCTCACCTTCGTTGTTGGAGATCGTGCAGGGGTTGTTGGGGCTGGGTTTGCAGTTGGGAATCGTGTACACCCGCGGCGCCGGGTACACCTTCGTCGGAGGGATGCCCTCGGCGAAGGCGGTGGCCAGAACGAAGGGCTTCCACGCCGATCCGGGCTGGCGGCCCGCGATCCCGGTGCGGCTGGTGATGTAGTTGCCATTCCAGCAGTCGGCAGGCACCTCGACGGTCACCGTGGCGGCCGGTTTGGGCTCACAGCCGCCGAGGGCCAGATTGACCTGGGCGTACGCACCCGAGCCGCCGAAGTCCCGGCCGCCCACGATGGCGTCCACGAAACCGGTCTGGGGCTCGACCGTGGCCAGCGCCATCTCGAGCGGCGGCTTCGTCCCCTTCAGTGAATTCTGCACCGACTGCTCAGCCTCCTGCTGGACGGCCGGGTCCAGCGTGGTCTGGACACGCAGGCCGCCCTGGTAGACCTGCTCGGGGCCGTACTTCTGGAGCAGGTAGCGCAGTAGGTAGTCGACGAACGCCGGGTACTTCGGTTTGTCCTGCTGGGGCGGGAAGACGTTCGTCGTACCGGCGACGGGGTCCGAGCCCACCGGCTGGTCGTTCACCGGCGCAGCCCCGGCCGCGTCGCGCGCATCCTGGGTGATGTAGCCCTGCTCCAGCATCTTGTCGAGAACCACCTGGCGGCGGGCCTCGGCTCCCGACGGGTTCTCGCGAGGGGCCAACGTCGTCGGCGCTTGGATGAGCCCGGCCAGCATGGCGGCCTGCGCCAGGGAGAGTTGGCTTACCGGGGTGCGGAAGTAGTTCTCCGACGCCGCCCCGATGCCGTAGCTGCCGTCACCGAAGTAGATGGTGTTGAGGTACTGGAAGAGGATCTCGTCCTTGGAGCTGGCCCGATCGAGCCGGCTGGCGAGAATGGCCTCCTTGATCTTGCGCGACAGGTCCCGTTTGCCGTTGGTGTAAGTGAGCTTGACGTACTGCTGGGTGATGGTCGAGCCACCCTGGACCGTCTTTTCGTTGCGCAGGTCGGCGAACAGCGCTCGGAGGCTGCCGCGGATATCGACGCCGCCGTGGTTGTAGAAGTTGCGGTCCTCGATTGAGACCACCGCTTCCTTCAGCACCGTCGGGATGTCCTTTTCCGTGACCGGGATGCGCTGGTCGAACTGGTGGAAGGTGGCGATCAACGCGCCGTTGCGGTCGTACACCTGGGTGGGCGCGATCGCCACGATGGGCTTCGGCGGCGGGATGGTCGCAGGCAACGGAAGGAAGATGAGCGCCCCCAGGATCGTGACGACGACCGCGATGGGGACGCCGACCGAGACGGTGACGAGGAGGAGGACCGAATCGAGGACGAGCCGGGCCGGGCGGGGAAGCATCTTGCCCAGAGCTTCGCGCGGGCTGCGAACCTTGGGGGCCGCGGCTCGGGTCGCGACCTCCTACACCGGACCACCAATAGGCTCACGGCCAGTGTCCAACCGCCCGCCGTCGGTCGATGCCCTGGCCCGAAGCCTGGCCGATCTCGATCTGCCTCACGCTCTGCTGGTCGACGCCGCCCGGACGGCCATCGCGGCGGGCGACCCGGCGTCGGCGCGGGGGGAGGCGGAGGCCCTGGCCGCGGCGCTGCTGCGGCCGGTCATCAATGCCACCGGTGTCCTGCTGCACACCAACCTGGGGCGGGCGCCCCGGGCCACCCACGGGACCGACGACACCCACGGGACCGGACCGGTCAGGTACTCCAACCTGGAGTTCGACCTGGCGACGGGACGCCGGGGATCCCGGCAGCGCCATGCGGCCAGCCTGCTGGCGCGAGCCGCGGGCGCCGAGGCGGCTCTCATCGTCAACAACGGCGCCGCCGCCATCCTCCTCGCCGTCACCGCCCTGGCCGCCGGCCGCGAGGTCATCGTCAGCCGGGGCGAACTGGTCGAAATCGGCGGCGGTTTCCGCGTCCCCGACGTCCTGGCGGCGTCGGGCGCCCGCATGATCGAGGTGGGGACCACCAACCGCACCGCGGTCGCCGACTACTCCGCCGCTCTCACCGCCGAGACGGCCCTCGTCCTCAAGGTGCACCAGTCCAACTACCGGATCGTGGGGTTCACCGCCTCGGCCACCGTGGCCGAGTTGAGCCGCCTCCCGCCCGCGGGTCCCGATGGTCCGCTGATCGTCGCCGACATCGGCTCGGGCCTGCTCGACGCCACCACACCATGGCTGCCCGGCCCCCCGCCCGCCTGGATTCGCGACGAACCTGCAGCCCGCCAGACCCTGTCCGCGGGCGCCGCCTTGGTCACGTTCTCCGGGGACAAGCTGCTCGGAGGCCCGCAGGCCGGCATCATTGCCGGGCGCCGCGACCTGGTCGAGCGCTGCGCCCGCCACCCCCTCGCCCGGGCGCTGCGCCCTGGCGGGCTGGTGCTCGACGCCCTCCAGACAACGGCCCTGGCCTACCTGCGCCGTGACCTGACTGCCCTCCCCTTCTGGTCGTTGGCCACCATCCCCGTGAGCGAACTGCGCCGGCGAGCCCAGACCCTCGCCACCAACCTGGCTCGAACAGAGGTCACGGTGGCCGACTGCGCCAGCGTCCCCGGCGGAGGTTCGGTGCCCGGGATGGAGATACCGTCGGCCGGCCTCGTGGTCGCGGGCGACCACACCGCGGCCCTCCGGGCCTGGTGGCCGCCCATTGTCGCCCGGGCCCACGACGGCGCCACGATCTGCGACCTGCGGACCGTCGACGCGGCCGACGACCCGGTCCTCGGGTCCGCCTTGGGCGCCGTCACGGGTACCTGATGCACGTCATCGCCACCGCCGGCCACGTCGACCACGGCAAGTCGACCCTGGTGCTGGCGCTCACGGGCATGGATCCCGACCGATTCGCCGAGGAAAAGGCGCGAGGCCTCACCATCGACCTCGGTTTCGCCTGGACCACGCTGCCGTCGGGTCGCGGCGTGGCGTTCGTCGATGTGCCCGGCCATGTCCGGTTCATCCGCAACATGCTGGCCGGGGTGGGCGCGGTCGACGCCTGCCTGTTCGTCGTGGCCGCCACGGAGGTCTGGAAACCCCAATCCGAGGAACACCTCCGCATCCTGGAACTGCTCGGCATCACCCACGGCGTGATCGCCCTGACCAAGGTCGGCCTGGTCGACGAGGAATGGCGGGAGCTGGCGGCGATGGAGATCGCCGACCGGGTCGCCGGCACGTTCCTGGCCGACGCCGCCGTCATCCCCGTCGACGCGCCCGCCGGCACCGGTCTCGAACAGCTCCGGGCGGCCCTCGACCAGCTCCTTGCGGCCACGCCCACATCGCCCGATCACAACCGTCCCCGGCTGTGGGTCGACCGGTCCTTCGCGGCCAAGGGCTCGGGCACGGTCGTGACCGGCACTCTCACGGGCGGCACCATCTCGGTCGACGACGAGCTCAGCGTCGTCGCCGGGGCCAAGGGGGGAAAAGGGGTTCCGGTGCGCGTCCGGGGGCTGCAGAGCCATCAGCTCCCGCGCGACTCGGTCGGGCCCGGTCACCGCATCGCCGTCAACCTCACCGGAGTCCACCACGGCGACGTCCGCCGAGGCGACGCCCTGGTACGGGGGGCGCAGTGGGCGCCCACGACCACGTTCGACGCCTCACTGCACGTCTTGGCGGCCCTCGACCACGAGGTCACCCGCCGGGGCGCCTACCTCCTCCATGCCGGCTCGGGTGAGTACCCGGTGCGGGTCCGTCTCATCGGCGGTGGCGGCGTCATCACCCCGGGCGCCGACGGCGTCATCCGCTGCCATCTGCCTGTGGCGTTGCCCCTCATGCCGGGCGACCGGTACGTACTGCGCGAGAGTGGGCGCTCCGAGACCGTCGGCGGTGGGGAGGTCCTCGACGTCGCACCGGTTCTGCCGGCATCGAAGGCCCGCCCGACGCGCTCGGTCGACCGGGTGATCGCGGAACGGGGATGGATCGATGCCGCGCTCCTCGAACAGGTGACCGGCGAACGACGTCCGGCCGTGGTCGGGCGCTGGGTCGTTTCCCCGCCCGCCCTGGCCGAGGCCCAGCAAGCAGTCGTCGACGCGGTCGGCGCCGCCGGTCCCCTCGGCCTCGACCTGGCGACCCTCGCGACCCGCCAACGGACTGTCCTGGTCACCCTGGCCGACAAGATCGTGGTGCGCAACGGACGAGCGTTTCCCGCGGCAGCGCCCGGCCCGGCCGGCCCGGCGCAAACCGAAGCCGACCCGGTGGCCGACCACTTGGCCGAGCATCCGTGGCTGGTCGCCCTGCGGGCTTCACGCTGGGCGCCGCCGGCGCCTGACGGGGTCGACCGACAGGTCATACGGGAACTGGTCCGGCGGGGCGTGGTCATCGAGCGCGACGGCGTGTACTTCGCGGCCGAGGCGGTCGACGATGCCGCCCGGGTCGTCGCCCGCATGTTGGGCGAGGCGGCCGAGGGGGTCACCGTGGCCGACGTGCGCACCGCCCTCGGCATCACCCGCAAGCACGTCCTGCCCCTCCTGGCGCAGCTCGATGCGACCGGGGTGACCAGGCGCCGGGGTGACCTCCGTATCGCCGGGCCCCGGATTCCGCAGCCCTCCTGACAGGATTCGGAAAGGTAGGCAAGGACGACCCGGCCCGTGCCGACAGGTAGGAGATGGCTGCGGCGACCAACCTCCTGCGATTGTTGCTGCCGGTCCGCGGCATCGTGCGCCACGCCGGACCCCACCTGCTCGAGGCGACGCTCGGTCCGACGGCCTGCTTCCTCACCGGTCGGGCGCTCTGGGGTGTAAACGGGGCGCTGGCCCTGGCACTCGGATGGACGGGTGCCTGCATGGCGTTGCGCCAGCTGCGGGGCCGGCGGATGACGGGGCTGCTCATCGTCGGGATGACGACGCTCATCCTGCGCGCCGGCGTCTCCCTGGCGATGCACTCCGAACGGGCCTACCTCATCGCCCCGGCCTTGGTGACGGTCGTCATGGGAGTCGTCTATATCGCCTCCGCGGCCAGCACCAAGCCGCTGCTCGGTCGGGTGATCGGCGATCTCGTTCCCACCTCGTGGATCGACACCGAGGACCCTCGCACCGCCCGCTTGTGCCGCATCGGGTCCATGGTCTGGGGCGGCGAGCAGATCGTCTCCGCGGTGATCTCGCTCGCCATGATCCTGCGGGTGTCGACCACGACCTATGTCATGGTCCACGAACTGGTGTCGTGGACCACGTGCCTGCTCGTGGTCGGCGCGTTCGTGCCCTTTTTCTGGTCGGACCTGCGCTCCATCTGGCAGAGCCGGCGAACGTCGCCGCTTCTGGCCCGAGTTTGATGTTCGGGCGAGCGGCGCTTCCCAGCGTTCCTACGAAGCCGGCTCCTGGCGCTGGCCGAGCGGGACGTGACGGGCGATGCGCCGGGCGAGGCCGGGACCGGCGTCGCCTTTCCCCTCCTCTTCTTGTTCCTCCTCCTCCAGCTCACCGGCCATTTTGGCCACGGCGATCGAGTTGGTGAGGATGGCGCCGAAGGCGTCGGGGTCGGCCAGGAGCCACGAGTGCCGGCCCTCCACCACCTCGCCTTCGGAGCCGATGGCCCGGCACAAGGCGGCGAACGACGCTCGGGGGATGACGGTGTCGTGGTCGCCCCACAGCACGACGACGGGCAGCTCCCGGCGCCTGAGCTCCTGCAGTTCGGCCAGCAGGTCGGAGCGGCGCACCAGGTTGACGACGTTGAGCAGGCCGAGCGGGTTGCGGATCAGGTTGGGAACGGCGTCCTCGACGATGATCGGCAGCATCCGCCGCAGGTAGCGGACCGGGACCAGGTCCTCGGGAGGGCGGAACGGCCAGGTCCACGGCGGCCGGGATGTCACGGAATGTACGAGGTTCGCGAACGACCAGGTTGTGCCGCCGACGGAGTTGACGAGCACGAGGTAGCGGACCCGGTCGGGGTGGTCGTGGGCCAGTTTGATGGCGACGCCGCCGCCGAAGCTATGGCCGACGACGAAGGCCGGCTCGTCGACGCCGACCGCGTCGAGGAACGCGGCCACCCATTCGGCGTAGCCGTCGAAGGTCGGTGCGGGGCGGAGATTCGGCGTGCCGCCGAAGCCGGGCATGGCCGGGGCGTAGACCTGGCAGCCGAGGGGGACGAGGCGTTTCAGGGCTCGGCGGTAGGAGCGCTGACCGAGGGCCCAGCCGTGCAGGAACACCACGGCCAGGCCTTCTCCGGCCGTCCCGTAGAACGCTTCCCTGCCGTCGACGGTCGTGCGCCGCCACTCCAGGTGATCGGCTGGCTCGGCGCTTGCCACTGCAAGCACAGGATAAGTCGCGGGAGCACCGTTACCGCAAGGTGCTCTTGGGTTGGAGTGGGCTCGGGCGAGTCGGGCTGAGGCGGGCGGGCTGAGGCGGGCTAGGGGGGCGGAGGCGGGCTAGGAAGCGGAGCGAGCCAGGATCTGTTTGCGCTCCACCTCGTTCAGGCCACCCCAGATGCCGTGGGGCTCACGGATGCGGAGGGCGTAGTCGAGGCATGCCCGTTTGACCGGGCAACTGGCGCAGATGGTCTTGGCCCGGTTTTCCCGCGCCTCCTTCTCGTCTTTGCGCTCGAAATGCGACGGAGGGAAGAAAACCGACGCATGAGGCCCACGACAGGCCGCTTTCGCCTGCCAAAGCTGATCTAGTTGCTGGACGCTCAAAGGGTCCCCCCCTTTCTGGCGGGGAAGTTACTCCCGTTTGCTGCCGCCAACAAGGGGTGAACTTTCGCGAGCGCGTCATCAACCAGGGGGTTTGCCCGATTCGCCCTGGTCTGTGCGCCGGTCAGTCCCGAACCGCGACCCCGACCGGCGTGGCGCCGACACTAGCAGTATCAATGATGCGCATCGCGCGCTCCGCCGGAATCCGGTTCGACCTCCAGGAGCAGCCCGTCGATGGCCACCACCCGGATGCGATCGCCGCCCGCGATAGGGGTCGCCCGGTTGGTCCGGGCCCGCCACGGGGCGCCGCGGATCTCCACGGTTCCCTCGGGTTCGACGGGCCCCAGCGCCACCCCCATCTCGCCGACAAGGGACTGGCGCCCGATCGTCGGCGTCGAAAACCGGGCCCGGATCATGGCGGGCATCCCGGCGACCATGAACAAAGGGGTGCCAGCGATGCCGGCGGCCAAGGCGAGCAGCGACGGGTGCACCCCCCGGTACAGCCACAGCGAGCCGGCCAGCAGGCACAGGCCGCCGAGCGCGGTCCAGACCCGGGGCACCCCTGCTTGCAGGTCGATGCAGAAGCCGAACACGGCGACGCCGATCAGCAGTAGCGCCCACACCCGGACCGGCAAGGCGCCGAGTCCGTACGAGGCGAGGATGAGCGCGCCGGTCCCGGCGACCGCCCCGATTCCGATACCGGCGGTGAAGAACTCCAGCGCGATCAGCAGCAACCCGATCAGCAGCATGAGGTAGGCGACCGACGGGCTGGCGGCGGTGTGCAACAGCTGCTGGACCAGGTTGAGCTTCTCGAAGCGGACCGCCACGTTGGGTTGGCGCCGGGGCTGTCCGTTGGACTGGACGACGGCAGCGGTGTGCAAGACGCCGGAGCCGACCTGCTGGCCATCCAGGTTGACGATGAAGTCGCCGAGCGTCGGCTGGTCGAGGGCGGCGATGGTGATGCCCTCGGCAACCGCCTGGCCGGGGTCGAGGGTGCGGCCGGCCAGCGGATCGGGAGCCGGCGCCTTGCCGACCCGCGTCCCGGGCGCCATGCCCCGCAAAGCTGCCGCCCGGAAGATGGGGTAGGCGGCGCCGAGGGCATGGGCGCCGTTCGGCCCGACCCAGACGGCGACGGGCACCGGGGCCCGGGCGATGGTGTCGTTTAGCTGATGCAGGACAGTCGGGGAAATGACCCCGCCGCCGCTTTGGAGCTGGACGATGAGGGCGACCGCGCCGCCCTTGTTGGCCGAGGCAACGGCGCGGCGCAGGAAGTCAACCTGGATCCGGTCGATCAGCCCATTGATCTGAACCACGTCGATGTGGCCGAGCGGGGGGGTGGCGGCGGCCGCGGCTGGAGCGGTTGGTGCGGCGGCGGGCGCCGGTGCGGCGCTGGGTGCGGCGCCGGCGGACGGTCCGGCCGCCAGCCCGATGAGAGCGGCGATCAACCCGGCGACCATGGCTAGTCTGCGAATGCGACGACCTCCAAGAGGAGAGGGATTGGATCCAGGAGCGTTCTGCGCCCAGGCCCGGCTACTCATCGTCGCCGGGAAGGGCGGAGTCGGCAAGACGACGGTCACGGCGGCACTGGCGCGCCTGGCGGCGCGCACCGGGCGAGACGCCCTGATCATCGACGTCGAGGGTAAGAGCGGCCTGGGCAACATCTTCGGTCATCTCGAGCCGCTCACGTATCAGGAGGCCGTTCTGGCCGAATCCGGGGGCCCGGACTCAGGTGAGATCCGGGCCCGCACGTTGACGCCCGACGACGCCTTGTTGGAATACCTGGTCGACCACGGCATGAACCGAATCTCCAAGCGGCTGGCAAGTAGCGGGGCCCTCGACGTGGTTGCGACCGCGGCCCCAGGCATCAAGGACATCCTGGTACTGGGCAAGGTCAAACAGCTGGAGCGGGCCAGCGTTGCCGGCGCCCCCGGCGCGGCGGATCTGCTGGTTCTGGATGCGCCGGCCGCGGGCCATGCCTTCACCTTCCTGGCCAGCGCCCGGGCGCTGCTCGACGCCGTGACCGTCGGGCCGATCCGGGCGCAGGCCGCCGAGGTGCTGGAGATGCTGTCGGATCCAGGGCGTTGCCAGGTCATGCTCGTCACCCTGCCCGAGGAAACGCCGGTAAACGAGGTGGTCGAGACCGCGTTCAAGCTGGAGGATCAGGCCGGTGTCCATCTGACGCCGGTGGTGGTGAACGGGCTGTACCCGGTGCACGACCTGGACATCGATCCCGCCGTGGCGGCGACGGCGGCCCGCGTCCCGCTGACCGAGGCGGAGGTGGCGAGTCTCCGCCGGGCGGCGACGTTTCGGATGCACCGCCAGGAGTTGCAGACCGACCAGACGGATCGGCTGGCCCAGGCGCTGCCCTTGTCGCAGCTCCACCTCCCGTTTTTGTTTACGACTGAGCTGGGAGCGGCGGAGATCGACCTGCTCGCCGACGCCCTGGAGGCCGAGATCGCCAAACTCCCCGACCTCGCACCGCTGAACCTGCCGGAGGACGCCGGCGCCGAAGCCGGCGCCGGCGCGGAGTCCGAGGCCGCTGGAGCCGGCTCCGGTGCCGACAACCCGCAGCCGGCCGAGCCGGGCTGACGTGACCGACCGCGAGACGGCCACCACCCTGCGGGAACTGATCGAGGAACGCACCATCGTGGTGTGCTGCGGATCGGGCGGCGTGGGCAAGACCACGGCCGCCGGCGCGCTGGCGGTCGAGGGTGCCCGGCTCGGACGCCGGACCTGCGTCGTCACGATCGACCCGGCCAAGCGCCTGGCCGACGCACTCGGGCTCGAATCCCTCACCAACGAGCCCGGGCGGATCGAGGGCGACTGGGAGGAACCGGGGGAGCTCTGGGCCCTGATGCTCGACACCAAGACCACATTCGACGACCTCGTCGGCCGCTACGCCGCCACCCCGGAGCAGGCCACACTCATCCTCAGCAACCATTTGTACCGCAACATCGCGGGCGCCCTTTCGGGCACCCAGGAGTACATGGCGATGGAGAAACTCTTCGAGTTGCACGACGAGGGACGCTTCGACCTGATCGTCGTGGACACCCCACCGACTCGCAACGCCCTCGACTTCCTCGACGCCCCCCGCCGGTTGACCCGCTTCCTGGACAACCGGATCTTCCGCCTGCTCGTGATGCCGACCCGGACCTACATGCGGATGGTCGGGGTGGCCACCCAGGCCTTCCTGCGAACCGTCGCCAAGGTGGTCGGCTCGGACGTGGTGAAGGACGCGGTCGACTTCTTCGCCGCCTTCGAAGGGATGGAACAAGGCTTCCGTGAGCGGGCCCAGAAAGTCCTGGATCTGCTCTCAGAACCCGTCACCGCCTTCGTGCTGGTGGCGGCACCCCGGAGGGATGCGATCGAAGAGGCACTCTTCTTCGCCAGCCGGCTGCAGGAGTCCGACATCGAGGTGGAGGCACTGATCGTCAACCGCCTGCATCCCCGCTTCGGCCAAGTGCCGTCCGTGCTGACCAGCCCCGAAGCGGCGGCGGCGCCCGCGGCGGCACCGTTGGCGGCGCTCGTCGGCAACCTGCGCGACCTCGAAGGCATCGCCGAGCGCGAGGAGCGTTATCTGAAGAGCCTGACCCGCCAGGTCGCGCCGGCACCCGTCGTGCGGGTCCCTCTACTGGACCACGACGTCCACGACCTGAACGGACTCGGCCAGGTCGGTCGCTACCTCCTCGGCCTCGAAGAAGGCTGACGGGGTCAGCCGGCTTCTTTTCTCAGGTCTGTTCGGACCCTCGCCCGCCGTCGCGGTCATCGCGCGGCTCGAGTGCCGCGGCCGCCTCCTCGATGGTCTCAGCCACCGTCACGATGCGGTCGAAGCCCGTGGTCCGAAGGAGCCGGGTGAGTGTCGGGCGGTTGCAGGCGACGGCGACGTCTCCGCCGAGTTCCCGAGCGCGGCGAATCCCGCCGATCAGGGCACCGAGGCCGGCTGAGTCGACGAACGGCACCCCCGACATGTCGATTAGCAGGCGCGGACTCGATGCCAGTTCGGCCAGCGTCTGGCGGAACTGGCTCACCGTAAACGCGTCCAGTTCGCCCACAGGGCGGCAGATGGTGAGCCCGTTTTCGGTTTGATCGAGCTCTATGTTCAACACACGTCCTCCCCGGGGGCAGGGGAAAAAACTGCCTGGCGTGTCCCGGATGGTACCCACACGGAAGCGAGAGCTACCCTCGCCAGTGTGGCCGAGATCCTGGTGGCAAGTGATGCCGAGTGGGTTCGGGACCAGCTTCGATCGGTTCTCGCGACCTCCGAGACCAAGGTGCGGATGGTCAGCACCGGGGCGCGGGTCCTTCCCGCGTTGCGCCGCCGAAGCGCTGACCTGGTCATTCTCGACCTTCAGATCGGCAACATGGGCGGTATGGCGGTCTGCCTCGACCTCCGCCTAGAGGAAAGCGCCGGTCGGCTGGGGCACCAGAAGGTGATCATGTTGCTGGACCGGCGGGCCGATGTTTTCCTCGCCCGCCGGTCGGGCGCCGACGGTTGGCTCGTCCGACCCCTCGATCCCATCCGCCTCCGGCGCGCCAGCCAGGCCGTGCTGGCAGGCGGTACGTACTACGACGAGTCGTACAAGCCCAATCCCATCCTGGTTGCGCCAGTCCTCGTCTCCCCGGCTTCGGGTAGCATCAGCGCCGCCGGGAAGTAGCGCAGCTTGGTTAGCGCGCAGCGTTCGGGACGCTGAGGCCGGGGGTTCAAATCCCCCCTTCCCGACCAGAGCGACGGTCGGCTGGGCATCCGCGATA
>JAUTXN010000075.1 GCA_030838045.1 Acidimicrobiaceae bacterium | reverse complement strand
TGCGTTACGAAGCCGGCCTTTCGGTCCAACACATCGCCCTGGCCCTCGGCCGGCCGGCCGGGACCATTCGCCGCCAGTGCACAGAAGCCCGGCGCATCGCGGGGCAGCGTTTCCTTTCCCATCAGCTACGCCCGGCCATCGGGGCATGCGCCGAAGTGACAGCCTTCCTCTGCCAGGAGCCGTACCGGCGCCCGGCTGCCAGCGCCCGACGGCGCACCGGCGACCACCTCCGCCGCTGCTCCGACTGCCGCGACCGGCAGACGGAGTTGGCCAGCGTGCTCACCGAGCTCGGTTACCGCCGGGTCCGAGCCGGTGACTGAAAGCGGTGACGAGACATGTTCAAGCTGCGCCCGCCGGTTGCTCGAGGCCGGCGGGCGAAGCCTGCACTTGTCAGGCGGGGCGGGCGAGCCCCGCCCTACCGGGCCGAGCGGGCCCCGACCATTCCCCTCGTCCCGACGACTCCCGTCGCCCCAACCGCACCTCGCAGCCCAACACAGCCGGTGCAGCCCGTGCAACCGACACAGCCCACGCACCCGACGCAATCGACGCAGGCCAAGCAAGCGGCGCACCATCGACAGCGCACGCAGGCCACCGACAGGGCGCAACCGGCGACGCCTACCCCGAATCCGGTGAGCGAACTGCCCGCGACCGCCACCGACCCGACGGTGCCGACACTGCCCGCCACGGCCGCGCTGGCGACAGTACCGACACTGCCCGCCACCGCCGCGCTGGCGACAGTACCGACACTGCCCGCCACGGCAGCGTTGGTGGTGGCCGCCATAGAACATGTCACAGCCACCGACATGCTGGTGGTTCCGGCCGACGTATCACCCGGTCGTCCCATTGTCTCCTCGCTATTGCCGGCGCAACGAGCGCCCGGTTCGGTTTCACTTCCACCCTTTGGGGCGAGGCCGCGATGGAATCCTGCCCGCAGGTCAAACCTGTGACCAAGCAGTGGTCAGATCGCGAGATGGATGTGAAGCAGCACCAGGGGCCAGACGATAATCGCCAGGATCGCCGAGCCGATCGTAGACGCGGTGTTCAGTGTGTCCAGGAAATGGTGGGACGCCGCGACGATGATGCCGATCACGATCCAGACCACGCCGCCCAACGAAACCTGTCGCCCCCTCATCACACCCGCGAGACTAGCCCGAGTTCAGCGAGCCGTCCCGCCCGGCGCCGGACGTTCGGTCCCAGGGCCGCGACAAAGGGGGCGGAATGCACCAAAGAGCGCGGCGGGCGAGGCAGTCCATTTTGACATGGTCCGCTATTCGGAATACGTTGTGGCTAGGGGCGAGTGCCTGCTATGGCAACCGCCCGGAAGCCTGCTCCACCTGCCCCGGACCCCGGCAGCGTCAAAGTTGGTCACGACGTTGAGCGGAGGTAAAGGGCAAGTGATGACGGACAGCGACTCATTTTGCCGACCTCTTGATGGTTCCCGTGCCGCCCGCCTCCCAGCCTGGGCAGTGCACGGCGCCGCCGACCCCGGCCCCGGCCCCTTCGGGCTGGGGTCGGCGGCCGTTCCGTATATGCTCCGTGCAACCATCAAAGAATGAGGAACGAAGGAGATCTACCGGCATTTAGTCGCTGGCCGCAGTAGGCGAAGCGTCGTCAGCGCCCGCGTCACCCGCCCTGCCCTGTTTCGGACGCCGACCGACAATTCGATAACACGAAGTCGAACCTGTATTCCTTCTTCTTCTTCTTCTTCTTCGCCGGTTCCTGGTCCTCGGAGTAGCCATAGCTCGCGCTCATGGTTCACGAATTGTCGGCTTAGACCCACACCCAGCTCAGTTGCGAGTGTGGTGACGCAGTGACATGGCAAAGCGGCTAGGTCCAGGTGCTGTCAGCGGCGCGTCTCGTTGCCGGGACGGTTCCGGGTGGGCGCTCGTGCAGCAACCAGATGGGATTGGATACACCGACGGCGCGCCCGTCGCTGCGATAAATCACGGCGCGGAGGAAGCTCGACGTACGGGTGTCGACCGACTGGACTGCAACACCGGATGTCAAGTCGGCGGCACTGAGCGTCGCCACCACAACGGAGGTCGGGTCGGGCTGGGATGCACCCGCATAGTCAACCGTGCCCTGCACGACCTGGGCAGTGCCGCCCGGCGGCAACCCGGCCACGGTGATTTGCAGGTCACGCGACAGCAGGTCGGGACGGACCGACACTTGCCCCATGGCGACGCCGTCGGCCGCGACGTCGATGGCCGTGACGCCTGACGCCACCTCGGTGCTGAACACCCGGCCGGAACGAAGCGACGCGATCAGCGAATCCGGGTCGACGCTGGCAGACCACGCGCTGGTGTTGAACCTGTGCTCGGTGTTGCCCCATCCGCCGTTTTCCAGGCCGCCGTGGCTGTCGTTCACTCCTGTGCCCGAGACGAACAGGCAGTTGCGCGAGAGCGCGTCCCAGACTTCGAGGTAGCCCGAAAGCGGTATTCCCGCTCGGTCCTGATACGCCACCTCGAGGGCATCGATGCCGTAGGCGCCGTTCTGAAGCAACGCCGTCGCCAGTGTTCGACGGCGGGCTTCGACGTCACCGGGAAGACCGTCGGTGCCGAATGGGTGATTCAACGACACAAGCCCATTCGATCCCTGCATTTGGCGCACGAGGGCTGAGAGCAATCTCGACTTCAGGCCGCCCGGGTGCAGCCCGGACTCAGTGTATTGGTGCAAGAACTGGGCTCCGCCGAACCAGTTGAGATGCTGTGGACTGAATGAGACTTCTTGACCGCAGTACATCGTGATATCGGGGTAATCGGCCTGCAAGCGGTCGATGATCGACGCTTGCAGACCAAGCGGGTCGTCCCCGGCAGAGCGCGATCGCTCGATGCGGAGGTAGTCAAACCAACCCTCGGCCAAACCACCCGTGCTCACGGCCCCGAATTGGATGGTCGCTGTGGAGTTGTCCTCGGCGATGATCGCGGGCCAGATGCGGGCCACATCGGCGGTCAGGTCGAGCGTGACGGTCGTCCAAGTGTCGGGCGGTACGGGAACGGGGACGACGCCGAGCAACCCTTGCGCCGACGGCGCCCCATCGAAACCGAACCGATAGGAGAGGACATAACCTCCGGCAGGAAGGCCGCCGCGCGCCGGATGGTTGGAGAGGTCTATCCGCAGTTCGGGGTAATCAGTGGGGGACGACTGGTGCACGAGGACATCGACCACGTACCGCGTTCCGGTGATGTTGCCGGCGTGGTTCTGTCGGGACGTAACTGTGTTGGCGTTCATGCGGTGGCTCGCCTGCACCGACGACTTCGATCTGGCCCAGACATGTAGCGCGCCCGCAATCGGACTCGGATCGTTCGGGCTCACAGGACTCGAGACGATTTCTCCACCGTGCTCGGCAAAGGAGCCGAAATATCGTGGGTCCCACCGCCAGGGCTTTCCGAACTGGGACTCGTTCCTCAGGGAGTCGAAATGCACCAGAGTCCGGTAGCTCTTGGTGCTCATCCGCCAGTCGTGCTCGGTGAACCACACCACCTCCACCCCGGCATCCCGGGCGCACTCGAGCTGGCTCGTCATGCTGCCGGTCCCCTCTGAAAACGACGCATGCACATGCATTGCCATCGAGACCGGCCGTACACCTATCGTGGACGCTGATGCGGGCGAAGCACCCGTGAATATCCCCATGCGGGGCAATAGAAGCGAGCCGGCCGTGGCGATGCCTGCTCCCTTCAGGAACCTGCGCCGGCTGATGACCGAATCGTAGAAGACAACCGGATCCGGACCAGGCGGCTCTTGCGGACGGCTGTGATCATCACACATGTATTTGATTCCTTCTAGCTCACAAGTAGGCCCGCGCATTAACAATACGCCCGTCGTTTTAGTAAGGACGCCAGCGGGTTAAGGGTACAGTCAGATGTCCAGTGTGGCGGAGATGAATGGCGGTTTCATTACGGAATACCGTTCCGCCGAGTCCTCCCCGGATGGCCGGAAATCCTGACGACCGACAGATCGTCGCCTCGTCTTTGCGGGCACAATCTTCGTGGAATGTGGACTATTGCAAGTACAAGTATAACCGGTCCTCCCCAGACTGCGGCTCGCACTTTCGTTGTCGTGTGGCTATCACGAGAATTGCCAGATGTCAAGAGTTGTAGACAGGTAGCGCATAGGCTTAGCGCCGCATTGTGCTGGATAATTACATTTCGTCACAACACAAAGGACAGAAAACTAACGGGGCTTCGCCCCAGCCCGACGAGTCGGTATGGTGATGTCGTTCACCTCTCTAATCTCCGATCGGAAGCGGCAACGAGAATTGTCGTGTGGTCGCCGGGAGGGCGCGCCCCAGTAGGTGCGGGACGGAGCAGAATGGCGCCACTGATCTGCCGCGATGTCCACCTGTATGGACACCAAGGTTTCTATTGGCGGGTTTCTATCGGCGCATCGACAGATTCAGCCGTTCGCCAGAAGGTCACGACCTTTGCGGAAGAAATCCAGGGCCCGTCCCCGCTGATCGTCGGCGGCCAGGAGTTCCTGGTACGAAAGGCTGGCTCCCCATGGCTCGTTCCAGAACTCGCCCTCTTGTGACACCCACGAGCCGACGTACAGGTAGGGTTCGGAATGGCCCGCGTCACCCGGTGAACCGCCGAAGTTGGCCCGCTGGCCGGCCGCCTCGTCGCCCAGGTCGACGGCCAGGTCGAAATGCTCGGGCCACAACTGCACCAGCGAAGCCCCTGCCGATTCCGAGCGCACCTGCTCGAGTACCGAGGCGCAGAACCCGTACCACTCGCCCAGGGCGTGGGCGGCGGCGGTATCGATGTCGAGTGCCTCATCGACGGCCAGGGAGGTGCTCGGGGTGTACACGTCCGTTGGGGCGCCCGGCGACCCGATCCCGGCTGACCGTGCGGCGTCAGCCAGCGTCGTCACCGGCGTCCGCTTGGTGTCCGCCCCCTCGCACACGACTAGGTCGCCGTCGTCGATCCGAACCTGTCGATCCTCCCCGAACCACGGCGTGCCGAACCCGCCCCGGGTGAACCGCAGGCCGATCTTGCCGTTGGCCTGGTGGCGCGCCGGCGCCACGACGTGTTCGGCCAGGGCATGCAACGATTCGCGGGTCGCGACGAACGACCCCGACACAGGTTCCAGCCGGTGCCAACCGGCCAGCCACCGATCGCCGCACCACCTCGCCAGCGAGGGGTCCTCCTCGCACAGTGAGGCCCAACTGCGGGCGTCGGGTCGCTCGAGTGGCACCACGTCGCCGCCCGCCACCGCGTCGTCGGCGAACGGCGGTTGTGTCACCGCCGGCGGCGACGGCTCCAGGACCCGCACGTCGAACTTGCCGTCCAGCCGGGCCGCGGCCTCGGCCCGTGCCCCAAATGTGTCCATCGGCCCAGCGTGCCAGACCCACCCGGCCATGTGCGAAAGTCCTTGCGCCATGAACGCCGATCACCGCTGCCGAGTGGGATCCAACCGAGAGCGGCGCTGCCCGGCGGGAGCCGGGACCCGGCCGCGGGCCACCTCGGTAGGATCGGGCGCGGCCCGCTCCCGCCGGCTGCCGTGACGGGCCCCTTTTCCCCGCTCGAATCGGCGCAAGGCATCGCCGACGAGCTCCTGTTCCGCACCGCGCTGGCCACCGACGCGGGCGAGCGGGTGCCGCCCCGCCATCTCGACCGGCTGGCCGAGGCGGGCCTGTACGGGCTGTTCGGGCCGGTCGAGGCGGGCGGGCTGGCGGCTGACCCGGCGACGGGCCTGCAGGTAGTCGAGGTCCTGGCGGGGGGCTGCCTGACGACCACTTTCGTCTGGATCCAGCACCACTCGGCCCTCCTGGCGGTGGCCAACAGCGCCACGCCGGGACTCCGGGAGCGGTGGTTGGAAGCCATGTGCCGGGGAAAATGCCGGGCCGGTATCGCCATCGTGGGTTTGCGCCCGGGACCCGACGGCGTGTCGGCCCGGGCCGTCGACGGCGGCTGGCTGGTCAACGGTGTCGTGCCCTGGGTGACCGGCTGGGGAATGATCGACGTGGTGCACACCGTCGCCCTCGCCCCTGGCGGGCAGGTGGTGTGGGCCCTGCTCGACGCGGTGGAGTCGCCCGGGTTGACCTGCCAACCACTGCGGCTGGTGGCGGTCAACGCCAGCGCCACCGTCGCCGTCCGCTTCACCGACCATTTCGTGCCTGCCGAGCGCGTCACGGGGGTCGAGTCCGCCACCGAGTGGGCCGCCCACGAACCCCGGAAGCTGCGCACGAACGGTTCACTGGCGCTGGGCGTGGCCCGGCGGTGCTGCCGGCTGCTCGGGCCGGGGAGTGAGCCGGGGCCGCTCGACGCCGCCGTGGACGCCTGCCGGGCGGCGCTCGACCACGCCGCCTTGTTCGACCCCGATTCGCTGCCCGCGGCGCGGGCGGCGGCGTCGCACCTGGCCTGCCGGGCGGCGGGCGATCTCGTCGTGGCGACCGGGAGCCGGTCGGTGCTCCTGGACCAGCATCCGCAGCGGTTGGCCCGCGAGGCCATGTTCCTGCTGGTGGCGGCGGGGCGCCCGGCGATCCGTGAGGAGCTGCGGAGGCTGTTCGAGTCGCCTCCGGCTCCGCCCCCGACTCCGCCCCCGGCGGGCTAGCGGGCGGCGGGGCGGCGGGCGGGCGGCGGGCTCGGGCCGCGGGCTATGCCGGGGCGGGTGAGCCGCCTCCGCTGCGCAGGCCGACCAGGCGCTTCAGGAGCGCGAACCAGAACGACGACCCGAATGAGATGGCGATGGCGGTGATCAGGACGCCGAGCAGGGTGTAGAAGTGCCGCCACGGGACGAGGTATCCGAGTCGCTCGCCGAAGCTGGCGGCGGGAGGCAAGGGACTGTGGAGGGCGAAGTTGATCTGGTCGAGCTTGGCCAGCCCCCTGAGCTGGCATTGGGCGGGCGAATCGGCGGCGCTGGTCGTCGCGGTGGTCGAGCCGGCGGTCGAGGCATCGGCCAGGTCGCAGCCGCCCGCCTTGGCCAGATCGCCTCGGACGGCGTCGCTGGCCGCCCCGACGATCGCGGTGCGGACGTTCTGGTCGTTCTGGATCTGGCTGACCAACTGCAGCGAGTCGCTCTGCAGGCCGAAGCCGAAGCTCACGACCGCCACCACCAGCGCGATCAGGATGAGGATGATGTGCACCTGGGCACGGTAAAGGCGCGACAGCCTCGTCATCTGCCCGTCGAACCAGTGCTCGACGCCCCCCCGGAACCGGGTGATGTCGTTGCCGACGCCCGCCAGGACCGCCTGGAGCTGGGACTTCAATGGTCCGGGCGGGAGGTTGTCGATGTACGACCGGACCTGCATCACGGTGTCCTCGACCTTGCCCGGCCCGTCCAGCTCGCCCGCCGCGACCCCTTCGGCCTTGATGGCCAACTCGATCAGGGCGTGGGAGAAGACGCCGGGCGGTATGTGCTCGATCCTGGTCTTCTGGGTGGGCTTGCTGCGGATCTCCAGGGCCTGCATCGTCTCGGTCGCGTAGAGGCGAGCGGAGACCGGCGCGTTGGCCGCGGGGTAGGGGCTGGACGGCCGGGTACGGGTGGGGAGGCGTATCAGGTTGCGGAGAATCCCCTGCGGGTTCTCCGTCCCGTCGAGCATCTGGCGCAGCGACGTCCACAGGTTCTTGGAGCGCAACGCCAGGAGCTTGGCCACCGCCTCGTTGATCGCCGACACCGCCAAGGCGAAGAGAAACCAGACCAGCACCACGCCGATGGCGATATCGAGCCAGACCGAGTTCAGCATCGTCCTACCCCCTCAGTTGGTCGGTGAGATCGGTGAATGCTCCGGTGATCTTGTTGGCCAGGTCCCGAGGACCGTCGCCGACCGTGTTGGGGCCGGGCAACTTCTGGTCCACCATCTTCGCCAGGTCCAGGAGCTCCTGGAAATAGCTGGGGACGGGGGGCTCGGGGCCGTTGGGGAGCGGCGGGGCAGGGGGGGCGGCCCCGGCGGCCGCTGCCGCCGCTGCGGGCGGCGCCCCGGCGGGCGGCGCCCCGGCGGCCGCTGCGGCGGGGGGCCGAACGGGCACGTAGAAGCTCAGGTCGGGGAGGTCGGCGGAACGGGCTACGTCGAGGGTGGCCAGCCCGTGGAATGGCGGCGACCAGGCGTCGCGCTTGGTCAGGGGCTCCACGTGGGGCGCGAACAGCGCCCGGAGGGTGGCGGGCACGCTGGCGTGATCGCGAATCGTGGCGTCCACGGTCCCGGCTGCGACAAAAGGCGAGATGACGATCGCCGGGACCCGGGGCCCGAGCATGGTGAAGTCGAACCATTTCGACTTGCGTCGGAAGAACAGCGCCATGAGCTTGCCGATGGGGCCGGGACGGTTGGGGACACCGGGCGCCGGGATGCCGACCGGGGGCGGGACGTGATCGTAGAAGCCGCCATGCTCGTCGTAGGTGATGACCAGCAATGTCCGCTCGAAGAGCGCGGGATTGGCCCGCAGCGCCTCGTACACCTCGGCGATCAGGCCCTCGCCCCGCTTGAAGTCGCCGTCGCTGCTGGACGCGTAGGTGTTGTATTGATCGTCGGGAACGATGGCGTTGCCGGGGTGCTGGTTGTTGCTCTGGTCCGACCCGGCCATGTGCACCGGCGGGCGGTGGTTGGGCTCGATGAACGAATAGTGGGGCAGGTCGCCCGCCTCGACGTGGGCCGCGAACGCCGCGGAACGGAACCAGTTTTTCGGGCGATTGGTGTCGGTGTCCCACAGCTTGTCGAAGGCCCAGATCTGGGGCGTGTCGTCGTAATAGATACGCCAGCTCTTACCGGCCTGCTCCAGCGTCTCGAAGATGGTCGGGTTGTCGTAGAACCGGGGGATGATGATTGTTTCCCCGTCGGATGTCGCGGAATGCACGAAGTTGCGATTGGGCCACGTCTCCCCCGGCACCGAGGAAAACCAACGGGAGCACACGGCGAACTCCAACGCCAGGGTGCTCAGTACCGGCACCTGCTGGGGCGACTGGCAGCGCATGATCAGCGACCCGCGGTCAGGAATGCCGGGTCCCGCCTTGGGTGCGAAAATCGGCCCGAGAATGGGCGCCAGTAAGCCCTCGAAAAGCGGGGGGGCCAAGCCCCGGCCCTTGCGTTCGTAGCTGTCGATGAACCCCTGGTTGGTGACCTCACGGGTCGCCCCCTCGCCGGTGGCGCCCAGCTGCAGCATGACCGCCTCGTGTGAGTGGTCGGGGTCGACGGGCAGGACGTACTTGGCGTCGGAGGAGACGGGCACGGTGGGTCCGTGTTTCCAGCCCGCGTTTTGGTAGGGGCCTCCGCTGAGGAGGCCGTCGAAGTTCTTGTTGGGGTGCGGCAGGTACCCGAGCAGGTGGTCGAACGAACGGTTTTCCAACATGAGAACGACCACGTGGTCGATCGTCGGTGCCATGCTCCACCCCCCCATTTGGTCGAAGCGACGAACCGGGCGAGGTCCAACATCTCGCACGGCTGCCAGCGAGTCAACAGTATGCGTCGACAACCATCCGTTCGGCTCAACGGGTCGTAACCTCGGTCCTGGGCTCGGCCTGTCCTTCGGTCCTGGGCCCGGTCAGGGCCCGGCTGGGGCCCGGCTGGATACACGGGACAGCCGAAAGAACGTTGTTGGCGCCAATGGTCGGGAGGCCGACGTAACCTTCGAGGGAGCTTTGGTCTTCACGTCGGAGCAGGAAAAGGGGCACAGCCACGATGCCGGAGCACGGCCAAGAAGTCGTTCCCTTCACCACTGATGACGGCCGGCCGGGCAACGTCATCCACATTCTCGGTGACTCGCCTCCGTCGAGGGGCCCGGTCATGCTCGTGCACGGCGCCGGCGTACGGGCCAACATTTTCCAGGCCCCGGTGGAAACGACGCTGGTCGACGACCTGATCGCCCACGGATGGGACGTGTGGTTGGAGAACTGGCGAGCCAGCATCGATTTCACGCCGTGCGAATGGAACCTCGACCAGGCGGCCGTCTACGACCATCCCCGCGCCGTGGAGACCGTCATCGCGGCGACGGGCGCCGACACGATGCAGGCCGTCATCCACTGCCAGGGGTCGACCAGTTTCATGATGTCGGCGGTTGCGGGGCTGGTCCCCCAGGTGACGACGATCGTGTCCAACGCGGTGGCCCTCCACCCGGTCGTCCCGCCCTTGACCGGCTGGAAACAGCGCACCATGACGCCTCTGGTGGCCAAGCTGATGCCGTACCTGGATCCGCAGTGGGATGTCAACCGGGCCCCCGGCCTCAAGGAACGGGCGCTCGCCCTCTGGGTCCACCTGACGCACCACGAGTGCGACAACCAGGTGTGCAAGATGGTCAGTTTCACCTACGGCATGGGTCACCCGACCCTCTGGTCACACGCCAACCTCAACGACGCCACCCACGAGTGGCTGCGGGGCGAGTTCGGCCACGTCCCGCTTTCCTTCTTCCGCCAGATCATGACGTCGGTCCACGAGGGCCACCTGGTCTCGGTGGCGGGCCTCAAGCAGCTCCCGGCCAACTTCGGCGCCCAACCACCCGAGACCGACGCCCGCTTCGCCTTCCTGTCCGGGGCCCGCAATCACTGCTTCATCCCCGAGAGCCAGCAGCGCACGTTCGAGTATTTCAACGGCATCCGGCCCGATTACCACAGCGTCCGGATCCTGCCGCTCTATGGCCATCTCGATGTCTTCATGGGGCAGCGGGCCGCCCACGATGTGTTTCCGCTCATCCGCCAGGAGTTGCTGACCCCTTCCGGGAGGCCATCATGAAAAAGCCCGCACGCCTGAACCGCCAGGCGGGCCGCCACGCCCTGGTCGACGGAATCCCATTCACCATGCCGGTCCATTCTGAGCAATCCCCGGCGCTGATGGCGGCCTTCACCATCAACGCGGACCGGGCGGCGGACCTGATGCCGGGCAACGAGCTGCACCCGTTTCGGCTCCCGAATGGCAAGGGGCTTCTCGTGATAACGGTGATCGACTATCGAAACACGAATATCGGCAAATACATCGAGTACAGCATCGCTATTGCGTGCACCCACGGCGCCAAGCCGGCGCCGACCTTGCTCGCCCTGCTTCGTCAGTCCCATTACGGGGTGGGCCAATACGTGTATGACCTGCCCGTGAGCACCGAGATCTCGGTCAAGGGCGGCAAAGGCATCTGGGGCATGCCCAAGCACCAGGCCAACCTGGATTTCCGGATCGATTCCCGCTGGGTCTCCAGCCAGTACGACCTCGATGACCAACTGTGCACGCGAATCGAAATGAAGAAGCCGAGGGCGTGGCTGCCGGTGAAGCTGGCTGCCAGCAATTTCTGCGCCTTCCGGGGAATGCTGATGCAATCGAAGATTTATTTCGAAGGACGAGTCGGTTTCTCCCTGCTGCGCGGTGGCAACGCCCGCCTGCTGATCGGCGACCATCCCCGGGTGAAGGCCTTGCACACGCTCGAGATTTCCGACAAGGCCCTGATGACCGCCTGGTTCCCCTCGTCGGGCGGGGTGCTCGACGATCATTTCGAGGGCTGGTTCCTGGGTTTTGCGCAGCCGCCGGAGTTGGCGCCCGAAGGAATGGAGAGCGTGGTCAGCCTGGACCTGAACGAGGATTGGCTGGCGCCGCCGAGTGCGGCCGGCCGCCAGGACGACGCGTCCTGAGGGGCTGAGTCCCGATGGCCGGCCACACCCCGCCGCTTGCAGCTGGCGGTGTCGAACCATCTGGAGAAAGGCCCCGCCGGTCGCTCGTCCTGGCGGGCGGGGGGATGCGGGTGGCGTACCAGGCCGGGGTGCTGCGGGCGCTGTCCGAGGCGGGCCTGCATTTCCACCACGGCGACGGGACCTCGGGCGGGATCATGAACCTGGCCATGATCCTGTCGGGCCAGGATCCCGTCGAGATGGGCGAACGGTGGCGCACGCTCGACCAGCGCCAGTTCATGTCGTTGCTCCCGCTCCGGCAGTACGTGCGGTCGTTCCGCTGGCCGGCCTTCGGCGGCACCCGCGGGGTGCGGGACCGGGTGTTCCCCCATCTCGGCATCGATGTCGAACGGATCCGGGCCGCCCAGGGCATGGTCGGCACCTTCAACGTGTGCAACTTCTCCCGCAAGGTCGCCGAGGTCTTCGAGCACTCCGCCATCGACCTCGACCTGCTGGTGGCAGGCATCTCGTTGCCCATGCTCATGCCCGCCGTCACCCACCACGGCGAGTCGTACCTGGACGCGGTGTGGATCCGCGACTCGAATGTGCTCGAAGCGGTCCGCCGCGACGCCGACGAGGTGTGGTTGGTGTGGTGCATCGGCAACACCCCGGAGTACCTGAACGGCTCGTTCCGCCAGTACGTGCACATGATCGAGGTGGCGGCCAGTGCCTCGCTCTACGCCGACTTCGAACAGGTCCGGGCGGCCACGAAGGAGCGGCCGTCGCCGGTCGTGCTCCACCTGATCAAGCCGGAGTCGCCGATCCCGCTCGACCCGGACTACTTCCTGGGCCGGATCGACGCGGGCACCCTCGTGGAGATGGGCTACCGGGACGGCTGCCGCTACCTCGATCACCTCGACCCGGCCGGCGTGGCGTGGGAGCCCGGCGCCACCGCGATGCGCTCCGACCGACCGGCCCTCCTGATCCGGGCCGACCTTACCGGCCATCTGGGGGACCACGACCTTGCGGTGCGACTGGCTCCCGAGATCCCCGACGCCGCCACCATGAAATCCGGCTCTCGGATCGACGCACCTGCGACCGGGCACGCCACGTTCCCTGCCGTGGGGACACGAGTTCCCTTTCGGGATGCCCGCGTGACGGTGACGACGGGCGGCCGGTTGTCGTTCGAGGCGACCCTGGAGGGACCCGACGGCCGGTACTGCCTGGCCGGCGAGGCGACCATTGGCAACTCCGTGCTCCCGGTGTCGCTGTCCCTGGGCGAGCAGCCCGGCGGCGCGATCGTGGCTGAGGGCGAGTTGGACCAGGATCGTGCGCTCTGGTCGTCGGCGCTGCGGAGCGCCCACGTGACCCACGCCCTCTCGTCCGGCGACCGAGGGCGGGTCATGCGGGCACTCGCCCGGGTGGTACTCCATCACGGGCTCCAAGCCCGCCACAACGGCCGGGAACATCGCCGCCCGGGCGCTCCGCGGGTCCTCCCATGAGTCCGCGTCGCCCGATACCGTCAACTGCCGCGACCGCAGGCGTCGCGCCGAGGACCCACCAGGAGGCCGTTCCCGATGCGCCAGTCACTGCTGATCCTGGATCTCGTCGTCTTCTTCTTCGGCTCGACGATCTACGTCGGGACCATGTGGGCGGTCCGGCTGTTCTTCTACCCGAGCTGGGACAAGATGACCGTCGAGGCGCTTCCCGAGCACTTCACGATCCCCGTCAAGGCCGCGACCAAGTTTTTCACCGTTGTCATCCCGCTCATGCTCATCACCTCGGTGGTGCTGATCGTCGAGGAGTGGGGCAAGGCCCAGCTCTGGCAGGTGATCGTGGCCTTCCTGAGCCTCAACGCCAGCGCCGTGGTGATCTTCAGCCTCTTCCTGCGCCCGATCAATCAGGCCATCGAAACTGCGACTGATCAGGCCACCCTGACGCCGCTGCTCAAGCGGTGGATGTTCTTCAACGACCTGCGCTGGCTGACCACAACGGTCACCTGGGCCGCCATGATGTGGTTCCTCATCGGGCGGGGCCACCTCGCCCAGGCGTTCCAGCACTGACCCCGAGCGTCCGGCGGGTGTGGGCGAAGATCACGGGTGCACCCACGGCCTCCCAAGCGAGCATTGCGAGCATGAAGTCCGAAGGTCTCCCGTCCGATTTCATGCTCAACGCCCGGGCCGCGACCCCGAGGCCCATCGTGCCGAGGAAGAGCCGGTTGAACCTCCGCTCGGTGTGGATCTCGCGTCGAAAAGCAATGGCGAACACGCCGAAGCCGCATTCGATGGCCCGAAGGAAGCGGTACTGGGCGAGCACGTTCGGGCGGCCGTCCGCGGTCAGGTCACCGAGAGGTTGGTGCAGCAACCAGGGGAAGTCGATCGTCGCCCCCACCGTTCCCCACGCGCCGGCAAGGACGCACGCGCCGGCGTAGCCGTAGAACAATGCGTCCGAAGCCAGCCCCAAACGGGACCGTGCGTCAGCCACGTCACCGATTGCCGGTGCCGGCGGGGCCGGGGCCGGTCCCGGTGGCGGTACCGCCGGTGCCGGGGCCGCCGGTGGAACTGGCGCCGCGGATCCGGGCTCGGTACGCCAGGCAGCCCAGCCCCGATATCGCATCGAATCCCGCCACCGCCAGGGCGCGACGGGCGAACACCTGCCGCTTGACGCCTATGGCAACCGCCCCGGCGGCGCCCACCTTCTGCAGCCCGGCCCAGAGAAGCACCGTCGGGTCGTCCTCGTGGCGGACCAGGTCGTGGATCAGGAGTCCGCCCACCACCACCATGAACATGCCAACGGTGGCGAACAACTGGCGCTCGGTATCCGCTCGTGACGCATCCAGCTGCTTGAGCACGAACCCCGGGGCCGCCATCTGAAGTCCTCCGGAGGCGACTGTCGTCACGGAAATGCCCAGTAAGGCCTGCCGGAGCAAGCGTGACCGCTCGTCGTTCATCCCCACCCCGCCCATTCGCCCCTCCTCACCCGTCGATGGCGGCCGTCGTGATCACGAGGCCGGAGCTTCGGTGTCGAAAGCGTGTTCGATGATGTCGGTCAGCGACCTACCTCGCTCGGTGACCAAGCCGGCCACGGCCTTCGAGAAGTTCTTGAAGACGTCGTCGTCGGGCCGGATCAGTGTCGAGAGCCGTTGGTAGAACGGTCCTTGTTCGGCCGGCAACCCGTCATCGAGACGCACCCGGTAATCGGTGCTGCGTGTCGCCTGATTGAACAAGCGGACGCAGGCCACCTCAAGATTCTCGTCGAGCAGCACCAAGTTGGCGCCATGCAACGGCTCGATCTCCTTGGTGTCGACCACCCAGCCCCCGCTGTTGAAGATCCGCACCGGGTTGGCCAGCCCGCCTTCTACCTTCGTACTTTCCACGAATGGCTTGTGGGTGTGGCCGAAGATGAACTTGACCTGCTCCGGCAGCTGGCCGTCCTGCTTGGGGGCCTCCCCTGCCAACTGCCGGGTCAGCGGTCCAGTGAGGTATGCCATCATCCCGACCCGGGATTTTTCGCTCAGCGGCACCGTCGGGATCCTCCGCTCCGACGCCGCCACCTTGGACGCGATCAGGTTCAACACCTTGTGGAGGACGCCTTTGATGAGCCAGCGAAACCTACCCGCGATTCCCTTGTGTGCCACCCGCATGGCTATCCCGTTGGAAAGATTGCCCGCCAGTCGCTGTATCGCGTGGTCGTCCTGGAGCATGTCGTACACCAGTCCGACCTGCGCGCCCACGTCGCCCGATCGGCCGAGGGTCGACCAGAAGAAGTCGATCCAGGCGAAGTTCTCCGCTTCGATGTCCCACACCTCGGTGGCGGGTCTACGGCCGGGGAAGACATAGTCCTTGAGCGTCGTCATCAGGTGGTAGATGGCTTCGACGTTGTGCCCGTGGTGGAAGACCACCGAAGTCTTCTGGTCATCCGACCGCAGCCCGAGGTTGGGATAGGACACCCGGAACTCGATGGTCTGATCGTGGGGCCGCCGCTTTGCCAGCTCTTCGAGGAGCTCGGAGTGCACCGGCCGGGAATCCTCCAAGTAATAGAGGGAGGTGCCGTGCCAGGGCACCGGCAGGACGTCGTCGGGCTTGAGCGTGTCGAGAAGGTTGGCGTACTGCCGTTCGCGGGCCGTCTCCCACAGGTGGTGGTCGTGGTTGCCCGGTTGGTACAGGATCACGGGGTCGAACAGCGCGTCGCCCCCGCTGGGGAAGACGCGGTCGAGGAACAGTTCGAACACCATCAGAGCCACGTTGTCATTGGCCAGGGCCAGTTCGAGGATGTCGCCGTTCAGGATCAAGGTGGGCTTGGGGGTCTGATCCTCGTTGGCCTCGATCAGGGTTCTCAGGATGGCGACCAGCCCGTCGAGCACCGAGCTCGCCTTCGACGGGTCGACGGTGATGTGGTCGTCCTTCAGGGAGCTGAGGATGCTGTTTTCCGCGCCGAAATGAAGATCGGAGAGGCACACGTAACGGATGTCGGGCATCGGCTGCTCCTGGCGTCTCAGGGCCGTCCGCGCCCGCGACCGACCCACGGGAGCCGGGGCTGGAAGACCTCCCACAGCTGACCCATGAACAACGCGCCAAAGGCCTGGAAGGCCTTCCATCGCCCCGACAGCGCCGCCCCCTTGACCCTGAAGGTCGTCAGCTGGCGAGCGAAGTCGAGTGGCAGGATATGGATGATGCCGGCGCCGATAACCGCCGCCGCGTAGTCGTCCGCCGCCTCGACATGGCCGGCCAGGATCTTGGTGTAAAGGGTCGTCGTCTCACCCCAGACATCCTTGAACTGCGACAGGGCGGCGGCGGGATGGCGGATGTCCTTGAATCCCGTGAGGGTGAGCGGGTGGCCGACGGCATCGCTGAACCACAGCCGGTACAGCATGTGGCGCGCCGGCTCGCCATTGATCTCGCCCGCGTCCACGAACAGGTTGAACACACCGCGCTCGACCGCAAGGCGCCCCCCGAGGACGTCGCTCTCGACGTACCCGACGGCCGGGGTCACATGGTTGGGATCGGCGATGAAGGCATAGGTGTCGTCCGTGCCGATGGTGAGGTGGAACATCACCGCGGAGCCGGTGGCGCGTCCCGCCTCGAAACCTCGCTGGTACTCGGTCTCGTCGAAGGTGAAGAAACCCTTCATCTCCTCGGTGAAATGAAGGTGGTACTTCGGCTTGACCGCCGCCGTGGCCGGCCTACCAGCAGCCGTCATGACGCCACCTCGGTCGCCGAGAGGATCCCGTCAGCCACATGGTCGGCAAAGGCGGCGATGGTGAACGAAGGATTGGGCCCGACCGGGCCGGGCATGGCCGCCCCGTCGACCACGTAGAGGCCGGGATAGTGGAAGACCTGACCGTCGACTCCAATCACCCCTTCCTGGTCGTTGGCCCCCATGGGGCAGCCACCGAGGCCGTGAACCGTGATGACCCGCTTGAACAACCACATCGGCGTGTTGAGCAACTTGCCCCCCAGAGCGGAGGCGATGCCGTTGATGGTGTTCTCCACCCGGTCGAAATACGCTTCCGAAGTTCGCGTGGTCCAGTCGAGGTCGAGCCCGCCTTCACGAAGCCGCATCACACCGTCGGGGATGTCACGGCCCATCGCGAGGGTGGGCAGCATGGTCGACGAGACCTGGCCTCCCCCCAGCAGCTTGGACACGTCAGCACTGATGTGGTTACGGGGGTGGCCGCTCAGATGCGCGACCAGCCGCTTGCCCAGGAAACTCGCCGCCCGGCCCGCCAGGCTGATCGCCCCGGCCGATTCGGCGACCCAGTCGAGGAACGCCGGGACACCGCCGTCCTCCACATAGAAGCCCCGGCCGGTGGCGCCGGTTCCGTCATGGCCGTCCGGCATCCGGATGGCACTGGTGATGACCGGGCCGATGCTGGGATCCAGGTGACGGGGGAGGCTCTGGCCGCCGACGCGTGTATGGGCGTCGACGATCGCCGACAGCACGTCACCATTGCCGCAGAACCTCGTCCCGAGCGCCGGGGACAGCTTCGGCAAGGCGGCCCGGTTGCGCAGCAACATGTAGGTGCTGCCGAACGTCCCCGCACCGAGAACGACCCGGCGGGCCTTGAGCGTGGTGGTCGGCAGTTGGCTGGTCGGCACCGACATGCGGTCCTGGTCAGGATGGTGCGTCACGTAGGTCACCCGGTACCCCGAGAGGCCGCCACCGGGTCCGTCCAACGGTTCGAGGCTTCGCACCTCTGACAACGTGCGGATCTCCGCACCGTGATCCTTGGCCCGCGACAGGTAGGTGTAATCGAGCGTGTTCTTGGAGCCATAGTTGCACCCGGCGTCGCATTCGCCGCACAGCCGGCAGGTTTCCCGGGGAAGGTTGTGCAAGTTGGGGTGGTCCTCATGGAGCGGTACGCCGGGTATCGGGGCGTCGCCGGGGCTGCGGAAACTGACTGCCAGCTCGGGCAGCATCCAATCGAGTCCGAGGGTCTCGGCTGCGTCGCGCATGGCGATGGTCTTCGGCGTCTGGTTGTACGGCGCCACGTCGAAGGGATAGCGCTGAAGGTCGAGCATCTTCTCGACCGCGTCGTAGTGGGGGTCGAGAAGGGCCCGGTCGATCGGCCAGCGTTCGTACCCGCCTCCGGGGAGGGCCTCGTCGACGAACCAGTGCTCATCTTTGCGGATGAAGACGTTGGCGTAGATGAGCGAGCCGCCGCCGAGGCCGCTCGACACCACGCTCTCGATGCCCTTGAACGCCCAGATGTCGAACAGGCCGTACATGCCGCTGCCGGGGTCCCAGAGGTTCTCGGCCAAGCCGCGGGGGTCCCGGGGAAAGGAGCCGGGAGGATAGGGGCGGCCCCGCTCCAGCACGCAAACTCTTTCCCCGGCCTCCGCCAGCCGGTAGGCGATCACCGACGCCCCGAATCCCGACCCGACCACGACGACGTCGAAGTCCTCGGCCGTATCGGACGAACGTGTTGTCACGAAGCTAGAGGGTAGCCATCACCGGCCCGGCCGAGCGCCCGACACCATCCTTTCGGACACTCAACAGGGGTCAGCACGAATGCACATGGAGGTGGCCGCGACCTGGGTCGGTGCCGCGAACCGATCGGCTTCTTGGACGAAAGCCCACCGCGGGCACCCCGGCGCTGGGTTTTGCCAGGAAAGCCGGGGTCTCGTCGGGCCAGTGCTCCAACCGGGGTGCCAGTGCTCCAACCGGCGTGCACACGGCCCCGAACCGGCCCCGAACCGGCCCCGAACCGGCCCCGACCCGGCCCCGAACCGGCCCGGAAACCGGATGGCGGCTACTTGAGGAATGCGTCGAGGCTGTAGAGGTCCTCGTAGTGGTGCCACGCCTCGATCACCTTGCCGTCGCGCATGGCGAACATGACGACTGCTCGCACGTCGAGCGACTTGCCGTCGACCGATGCGGTGTCCTGGGCCCATCCCGCCACCAGGTCCTCGCGCGCGACCACATCGATGACGGTCGCGTGGAGGGTCCCTCCGCCTGCCGCGCCGTAGGCACCAAGGAATGCCATGGTGTCGTCTCGGCCGATGTGCTCCCCCGCCAGCTTGCTGCTGCCCGGGAAATGCCACACGATGTCCTCGTCGAACACGTCGAGCAGGGTCGCGACGTCGCCGGTGTTGAATGCCTCGTATGCCCCGCGAATACGGGCCTCATTCTCCGCTGCTCCCACCACTCCTCCTTGGGTAGATCTACCTGGTCTTCGGTGCAGCCGCGTTGTTCAGATCATTGGATCTTCAGGGTGGCGCCGTCGATCACCTGGTGGAACGGCGACGTGGACGGCGGCGGTGGCGCCGAGGAGCGGGCCCAGACGAGGTAGAGCCGGCCTGGCGCGATCGCAGCACCGATGTAGTCGCCCGGGAAGTAGCCCCCCGCCTGGGCGGCGTATTGGAGCGCCGAGACCGGCCCGATCGAGATCGGGGCGGCGAAGCTCACACCACGGTCATGCGAGAACGACAGCTGCTGCTGGACGAAGCCCCCATTGGAGGCGGGCTGGGTGCGGGTCCCGTAGGACACATACACGTCGCCGGAGCGAGCGACCACATCGACGTTGACCCGCTGGATCCCGGCGACGTCGCCTTGTGAAACCGTCACGGGCGACGTCCACTGCGTTCCGGTGCGCGACCTCGAGACGAGCACGGGGTCGGTGCCGCTGGCGCCCACGCCCAACCAGGCGACATACATCACCTGTGTCACCGGGTCGATGTCGGCTGCGAAGAGGCAGCACCGCACGTCGCGCAGCGTGTCGATGGCGTTGTTGGTCACCTGCCCGACCTGCTGCCACGTCGCCGCTCCGTCGTTCGACCGTGCGGCGAAGATCGGTATGCCCGTGGGGACGGCGGCCGCCGTGACACTTTGCCTGCGGCTGACCGCCAGGCGCGGGGATTCCGGCACGGCCCCGGGCACTGCGTCCGGTGCCGGCGCACCGACGCCGTAGTCGTAGTAGGTGTCCACGATCGTGCCGTCGGCGAGGATCATCGGCTGGGAGTTCTGGGTGACGCTGTTCATCGCTGTGACATAGGACGTGGCGCTCCAGGTCGACCCTTTGTCGTCGGACCAGCGCACAGCCTGCGGGGCCCCCAGGAAGTGACGACCCGACGCGATGAACGGGGTCCAGAACTGGTAGAGGCGTCCGCCATGGGGGCTGACGGCCGAATTGTCGACGACCAGCCAGTTCTTGTCATCGGAGTAGTCGCACGTCGTGCTCTGGTGGGCGTACAAGGGCGCGCTCCAGGTCTGTCCCCCGTCGATCGATCGCAGCACGGCCACCGCCGACGGACATGAGGCAATGTCGATGAGCAGGACCGATAGGTAGGCCGTGCCGTCGGGCCCGAACGCCACGACCGGATCAGATGCCCGCTCGTACGGACCACCGGTCGCCGCGGTGATGCCCTGCACGGGCGAGTGATGCCATGTCCCTCCTCCATCGTGTGTCCACGCGATGGAGATGTCCACGGCGCCGCCGTTTGGGAAGCGACCGTCGTGGGCGGCGGCGATGGCGACGTTACGATCGACCGGCGAGACGGCGACGTCCGGCTCCACGACCGTGTCGGGCTCCGACCCGGGCTGGGGCGCGACGTCCTGCGCGGTGACCTGACCGACGTGCAGGATCACGGGGGGTCCCGGCGGAGCGGCCCCAGCCACGCCCCCGGCCGAGGCGATCGTTCCCGCCGTGAGCACCGCCGCGGCCATTGCCTGCACGAAACGATGCGCCATTCGTCCTCCCACCATCAACAGAACATCCCCTCTGGGCCAACCCTGCCACTGGAGGAACGGCTGCGCAAGGGTGCGGCGGCCCGACCGTCAGGGGGCGGAGTCCACCTCGGTCCGGGCGTGGATGGGCCCGCCACGGTCGCGCAGAGACGGCGCATCGTGGCCGGTGCGCAGGGCAATGATCTCGGCACAGATCGAAAGGGCGGTCTCTTCGGGTGTGCGGGACCCGATATCGAGACCGATCGGCGCCATGAGGCGGGCCAGGCCCGCGTCGTCGACGCCCGCCTCCCGCAAGCGGGCCATGCGTTCAGTGTGGGTTCGGCGGTTGCCCATGACCCCGAGATACCCGACCCGAGTGGCCAGCGCCGCGGTAATGGCGGGCACGTCCAACTTGGCGTCGTGGGTCAGCACGCAGGCCGCGTCGCGCGGACCCAGGTCAGGACCGACCTTCTCCAGATAGCGGTTGGGCCAGTCGACCACGAGCTCGTCGGCCATCGGGAAGCGTGTCGCGGTGGCGAAGACCGGTCGTGGGTCGCATACCGTCACGTGGTACCCCAGGATCTTGGCGACCCGCCCCAGCGCGGCGGTGAAGTCGACAGCCCCGAAGATGATCATCCGGGGTGGAGGGGCGAAGGACTCGATGAAGACGGACAGCTCGGTACCTCGCGCCTCACCCCGAGGGCCGTAGTGCCGGGTCCCGGTCCGGCCGACCTCCAGCTCGCCCAGGGCGTCGCGCTCGACCACCCGGTCGAGTTCGGGATCACCCAGACTGCCCCTCACGACCGGCGGGTCGGCGTGCGCGCTGCCCGGCCGGACGTGCGCGCTGCCCGGTGGGTCGTCGTGCGCGCTGCCCGGCGGGTCGGCGTGCGCGCTGCCCGGCCGGACCAGCATCGTCATGCCCAGCTGCGGGGACGGTCCCACGATGATCGTGGCCAGGACGACCGGTTCCGACGCCCGCAGCGCCTGACGCAACTGGTCGTACAGCTCGCCCGCCATGGTGCCGACCCCTACCAGCGATCCAACGGCTCGATGAACACGTGAATGGTCCCACCGCACGTGAGGCCTACCGCGAACGCCTGGTCGTCGGAGTAGCCGAAAGTCACCAGCCGGGGCTGGCCGTCGCCCGAGAGGATGTCGAGCGCTTCACTCACCACCGCGCCCTCGACACAGCCACCGGATACCGACCCGGCCACTTCGCCGTGGTCGCTGACCGCCATGGTGGCTCCCGGGTCACGGGGGCCCGAGCCTTCGAGCCCTACCACCCGGGCCACGGCCACCCGGTGCCCCGAAGCCGTCCACCGGTCGATGTCGTCCAGCACATCCTTCACCGAGCCCTCACCTTTCCCTGTCCGACCGGTCCGACTCCGTCATTTTCGGGGTCTGGGATCGCCTGAACGACCTCGGCCCGCGCGGACAGCGCTTGGCCGCCCGCGAAGGCATCACAGTACGGCAGGGCGCCAGCCATACCGGTCGCCTCAGGTGAAGAGCCCGGCCTCGGGCACCCATTCGTAGGTTCCGGCGTTCGGAGCCCGACGGCGCCGGCCCGAGGTACCTCGCCGCGGGGCCTACGTGACCGCAGCCTCCGACGCCGCACATGCTTGACATCGGGAGCACGACCCGGAATAGTTGACTGAGTTAGTCGGTTTTCTCCTGGAAGGACACCATGACCGACACTGCCAGCCGGCTGTTCAGCTTCCCGAACCCCGTCAACGAGGTCTCGGCGCGCCTGGTCGCGGCCGGAGTGATCCTCATGTGCGTGGCCGCGATCGGGCTGGACCAACCGTGGCTCACCGCGGTCATCGCCTACGGATTCGTGGCTCGGGTGCTCACAGGACCGACCCTGAGTCCCCTCGGCCAGTTGGTCACCAGGGTGGTCACCCCCCGCCTTTCGACGCCGCCCAAGTTCGTGCCCGGGCCCCCAAGCGCTTTGCCCAGGCGATGGGGGCGGTCATGTCGGTGCCGGCCTGCGTGCTCGCGCTGGGCTTTGGTCTCCGCGGTGCCGGCTACATCATCCTCGGGATGCTGGCGACCGCCGCCACCCTCGAGGCGGTCTTCGCGATATGCCTTGGCTGCCGGATCTTCGCTCGCCTGATGAAAGCGGGTCTCGTGCCCGCATCGGTCTGCGAGGAGTGCGCCGACATAAGCAAGCGTCTCGCTCGGGTCGCCTGAGCCGCCGCTCAGGTACGTCGGGACCGTAGGCGGAGGGTCCAGCCCCCGAGCATGACCACGATGAGGAGTGCCAGGGTGGCGGAGAAGGCGAAGGCCGCCGGGTTGCCGGGCTTGACCGCTTTGCGCAGCGGGTCCAATCCGACCATCGTCGGGGTGGGCGCGGCGGCCGCGAGTTCGAAGCCCGCCTGAACCGCGGACGGGCGGCCGGCGCCTGAGGGGTCGATGGCGAGGTCGTGGTTCAGTTTTCCGGCCGGGGTCGACACGCCGACCAGGGTGAGCCACGCCTGGGCGGGAACCCATTCGCTGTCGGTGTCGGACCGCAGGTCGGCCAGGAGGCTGTCGGACGCCGGTTGGCCCGCTTGGACCTGGACGCCCTGGTCCAGGCCGAGCAGCGCGGGCGCTCGATCGGTGAGGAGGAACACGTCGGCGACTACCGGCGCTTCGGGGACCTTGGCCAGCGCCAGTATGTGCAGCGGCACCCACGGGTTGGGCGTGGGAATGGTGATCTGGATCGGCGTGCCGTCGCCGGCCTGCTGCTCGAGGGCGGCCGCCTTGGAGGCGTCGAAGCGCGCCGCGAGGAAGATGGGGCTGCGTTGGGCGTAGAAGTCGAGCATGGCCGGGGCATCATTGGACACCGCGTAACCGTGGTCCTTGACCCAGTTGAGCACTTCGTTGCCTCCGCCTTTGAGCACGGTGATATCCAAAGCGTCGACCGTGGTCTGGAGCAGGACCTGGGCGGTGGATGCAGTTGCGGCCTGGGCCCGCAGGTCGCCCTCGAACGGGGCGGGCGGGTGCGCCTCGCGTTCGAGGCGTTGCAGGGTCCAACTCCCGGCCCGCCGGACGTCAGACGGAATGCCCGGCAACGGGATGATCGAGCCGAAGTTGGTACCTCCACCGGCGTACCGGAACGACGTCACGTAATGCTCGACGCCCCCGTGATAGGCGGCGAGCGTGGTGGTGCGATCCAGCCGGACCGCTCCGTTGGGCGCGACCAAGCCGCCACAGGCACCCGCGGGAGGGGCGGCAGCGATCATCAGACCTCCGGTGGCCAGCAGAGCCAACGCTGAAAGACGACGACGTGTGTGCGGCATGGCGAGGATCCCTCCGTGAGAC
>JAUTXN010000061.1 GCA_030838045.1 Acidimicrobiaceae bacterium | reverse complement strand
CCCGCTTCGCCCGGGAGCTGGCCATCACCGTAGGGCCGTGGGTATTGGTCGCCGCCATGCTCGGTTTCGGGGCGTTCACCCACTCGACCGTGGCCATCGGGCTGGCGATTGCGCTCGCCGGTGGGGGACTGGTCGTCAAGCAGCTGTTGCGCTACCCCACCCACGGCACCCAGCCGGTCGAGGAGATCACGTCGCTGCTCGAACGCCTCGAGGCCAGCCCGCTGGCCGGGCTACCGGTCGAGGTCAAGGGCTGGATCGTCGGGCGGGGCACCCCCGGCTATCTGCTGTCGCCCGACATGGTGGTGCAGGACCAATCAGGCTTCGTCCCGCTCCTGTGGCGCCAGCCCATTCCCTTGGCCCGTGCGTGGTTCGGCTTGACCAAGGTCCGCGAGTACCTGGGTCAGTACGTGGTGGCGACCGGTTGGTACCACCGCAACCCCGGCCCGGTCATCGAGGTCCGCACCGTGATGGCTGGAGACGGCCGGACGACCAAGACCTGGTGGTGGGCGCTGTGTTACGCCGCGTCCGCCCTGGTCGTCCTGGCCGGACTGATCGTCGCCCTGGTCGGCATGGCCGGCGGCTAGTCAGCGAAATCTCGTGCGGGATTAAGTGCGGTAACGAGGCGGAGCATTGCACTCGCTAGCCGACGGGCTCCGGGCGGCGGCGGGGCTGGAGGGACGCTTCCAGGCGGCGGGTCGTGACGTTGAAGTCCCGGTGCAGCTCGGCCATCCGGTTGCCGTGTTCGCGTTCGGCCTCTTGGAAGGTCCGGCTCACCTCGAGCAGGGTCTGCTGGACCCCCGCCTGGATCTCCTCGCTGAACTTCGGCAACCCCACGGCCAGCAGCGCCTCGAGTTCATCCAGTCGCTCCCGGGTCTGCACCGGTAGCAGTTCCCCCAATAGGGACTCATACGCCGCAGTCTGGCGGGACATCTCCTGGCCCACCTGGTCGCTCGACGCCCGCAACGCCGTGCCGATCTGCTGGCTCATCGTCCCGAGGGCGGTCTGGATCTGAGCACCGAGCGTGTTGAGGGCGACCTGAACCTGCTCGCCGAACGCGCTGACCGTGCCTTCCAACGACTCCACCGAGCCCCGCAACTCGCCCGCCTGCTGGCGACTGTTGGCGCTGAAGCCCGCCAGACCCACGCGGAGCGATTCCACGGCCCGGATGAGGTCGCCCAGCTGGCCCGTCGTCTGTGTTCGCTCGTGCTCGGTTCCCTCGACGAGGGTCTCGACCGCCCGGGTCAACCGGACCAGCATCTCGGCATTGGCGGCACTGTCGCCCGCGATCACCCCGCGGTGACCGTCGATGGATCGCTTGAGTTCCGCCACCTGATCGTGGTTGTCGACGCATTGCCGCCGGAGCGCTTCGAGGGAGTTGGCGAGCGCCGTGCCGTTGGCCACCGAGGCCATGTTGGTGAGCGCCGCCGAACCGCCTGACAGGCGGGGGTCGTTCGCCAGTATGCGCTGGCATACCGACTGCAACTCCGAGAGGAGCGCGGCCGAGTGGTCACTCATGTCAGTCGCCAACGAATCTCTCCCTGTGCCGCTGGCAGCAGCGTACCGCGCCACCCTCGACCCACTGGGGGACCCCAAGTGGGCGACGTCTGTGCCGATTGGGAGCTATCTGCCGATTGGAGGCGCTATGCGCACCGCCAATCGGCAGATAGCGTTGAATCGGCACAGATCCTCAGCCGTGGTCGCGCAAATCTTCTTTCCAGGTACGGAAGCGCTCGTGGACGGTTCCGCTGGGGCCGGTTCCCTCGCCCGAGCCGTCGGGGAAGAGGCGGTAGGTGAGTTGGTTGCTCAGGTCGGAGGCGTCGATGGCGGCGTAACGGGCGTCGGCGTGGTTGGCCGGGCCCGCTCGCCAGAGGAGCCACCGGCCGATGCGCCGTTTGTACTGCGCTTCCGGCCCGCCGATGTCATCGCCCAGGTGCAGCAACGCCGCCGGTGCCTCCACCCATGCCTGGGCGGGAATGTTGCGGTCGCGCAGGGGCGTGAGTGGCAATTCCTCGGTGTGCACCGGTGTCAGGTCGCTCGGTCGCCGGTCGTAGGGCAACGCCGCTGCGCTCACGGGTTCCCCGCCTCGGGCGGCGATTTTCCCATCCCTACTACCAGCCCCGGTCGATCCACTCCTGCAAGTGGGGTCGTTCGGCACCGATCGAGGTGTTGTTGCCGTGGCCGGGCATGACGATCGTGTCGGCCGCCAGCGGGGCGAACAGCCGGTCCTCGAGGGAGCGGATGATGGTCGGGAAGTCGCCCCCGGGGAATGTGGTCGCTCCGGGGCCGCCCGGGAAGAGGGTGTCGCCACTGAACAGCACCGGCGAGCCGTCGAGGCGGAAGCACATCGACCCGGGGGTGTGGCCGGGCGTGAGGATGGTGTGCAGGCGGAGGCGGCCCACTTCGATGACCGACTCGTCTTCGAGCACGAAGTCGTACGACGGCAGCATGTCGGAGTCGGCGGCGGTCACACCCACCTCGTAGCCTGCGTCGCGCACGGCGGGCACGGCCTGGATGTGGTCCCAGTGCCCGTGCGTCTCGAGCACCTTGCGCACGCCGAGGTCCCGGCACAGCTCCAGGAGCTTCTCGTGCTCGTTGGCTGCGTCGAGCAGGACGGCGTCGCCGGTCTCCTTGCACCGCAGCACGTAGACGTTGTTGTCCATGGGGCCCACGACGACCTTGTGGATCTCCGCCTGGCTGTCCTGGTAGTGGAGGGAATTTGGCATCTTGGTAGCCTTCCTACCACCGGGTGGGCGCTTAGAGGAAGGCAAGAGGACGCGGAGAGATGAATCTTGCCTTCAGTGACGAACAGGAGGAGTTGCGCCGGTCGGTGCGCCGTTTCCTGGCCGACAAGTCGCCCGAATCGGAGGTGCGGCGGCTGATGGAGACCGACGCCGGTTACGACCCTGCCGTGTGGACCCAGATGGCGGAGCAGCTGGGACTGCAGGGTCTGGCGATTCCCGAGGAGTACGGCGGTTCGGGGTTCTCCTTCGTCGAGCTGGTGGTGGTACTCGAGGAGATGGGCCGGGCGTTGTTGTGCGCCCCCTTCTTCTCGAGTGTGGTGCTGGCCGCGGGGGCCGTGCTGGCGAGCGGCGACGAGCCGGTGAAGAAGGACGTGTTGCCGGGCATCGCGTCGGGCGAGGTGCGGGCCACCCTCGCCCTGACCGAGGA
>JAUTXN010000049.1 GCA_030838045.1 Acidimicrobiaceae bacterium | reverse complement strand
GGAATAGCTGACCTGTAACGTCACCCATCCAATGTCTAACAAGTCGGTAGGAAAAGGCGGTAATAGCCGCCCGGCTCTTGCCGGCCTCACATTCGTCGTCGTTTCCGGCTTGCTCGGCGCGGCGTGCAGCTCGTCCAGCACGAAGGCTGCCTCCACCACCTCCGTGCCCGTCACCGTCAAGGTCGGGTATTTTCCCAACATCACCCACGGCGTGGCGCTCGTGGGCGTGCAGAACGGGACCTTCGCCAAAGACTTGGCCCCTGACAAGCTTGATGTGAGCCAGACGTTCAACGCCGGGCCGGCCGAGACCCAGGCGTTGCTGAGCAAGGCGATCGACATTGCCTTCATCGGGCCGAGTCCCTCGATCGCCGCCTTCGCCCAGTCCAACGGCGCCGTCAAGATCATCTCGGGAGCCGCCTCGGGCGGAGCGGGGCTGGTCACCAAGGCGTCGATCACCAGCCCGGCCGATCTCAAGGGCAAGACCATTGCCACACCGCAGCTCGGCAACACCCAGGACGTCGCCCTGCGGGCCTACCTGAAGACCCAGGGCCTCAAGACCGACCTGGAGGGCGGCGGCGACGTCAGCATCAAGCCCCAGGCGAACAGCCAGACTGTGACCACCTTCAAGGCGGGCAGCATCGACGGGGCGTGGGTGCCCGAACCGTTCATGAGCCTGCTGGTTGCGGCCGGCGGTCATGTGTTGGTGGACGAGAAGTCCCTCTGGCCGGGCGGCAAGTTCGTCACCACGAACGTGCTGGTGCGAACCGATTTCCTGCAGGCCCATCCGGCCACCGTGAAGCGGTTCCTCACGGGCGTGGCGGACACGATCCAGTTCATCGGTTCGAACTCCAGCCAGGCGCAGGCGGCGGCCAACCAGCAGCTGACCTCGCTCGGCTCGGCGTTGGCGCCCGCGACCCTGTCGGCCGCGTGGTCGAATCTGACCTTCACGGCCGACCCGCTCGCCGCGTCACTCAAGAAGGAAGCGGCCGATGCCGTCTCCGTGGGGCTGCTCACGGCACCCAAGCTCGACGGGATATTCGACCTGACATTGCTCAACCAGGTCCTGAAGGGCAAGGGCCAGACGGAGGTATCGAGCACGTGACCATCACCGATCAGCGAGGCGCGGCGATCGACCTGCGCACCGCCCCGCCCGAGACCATGGCGCCCCAGCCGGCAATCGTGATCGACGGGGTCTCCAAGGTCTACGGGCACGCCGGGGCGGCGGTTCCCGCCCTGGATCGTGTGTCGTTGCGGGTGGCCGAGGGTGAGTTCGTGTGTCTCGTCGGCGCGTCGGGATGCGGCAAGAGCACGTTGCTCAACTTGGTGGCGGGGCTCGATCGGGCCTCGCACGGGCGGGTCGAACGGCCCGGCGGCCAAGTGGCGATGATGTTCCAGGACGCCGCCTTGTTCCCCTGGCTGACCGTGGCTCGCAATGTCGAGTTGGCCATGCAGCTCCAGGGAGTCGGGCGGGCGGTGCGCCGGGCGCGGGTGGCGGAACTGCTGGAGTTGGTTCACCTCGGGTCGTTCGCCGACAAGCGGCCCCATGAGCTGAGCGGTGGCATGCGCCAGCGTGTCGCCCTGGCCCGGGCCTTGGCCCAGGAGGCCCGGGTGCTGTTGATGGACGAGCCGTTCGGCGCCCTCGACGCCATCACCCGGGATCTGCTGCACGACGAACTCGAGCGGGTGTGGCGCGAGACGGGCGTCACGGTGTTGTTCGTCACCCACAACGTTCGCGAGGCGGTCCGCCTCGGTGACCGGGTGGTGCTGCTGACCAGCCGGCCCGGGCGGGTGGCGGCCGAGTTCCAGGTCACGGCGCCCCGGCCCCGGCGCATCGAGTCGCCTGAGGTGGCGGCGGCCGCGTCCACCATCGTCGACCAGCTTCGTGAGGAGGTGGCTCGTCACGGCCGTCACTGAATCCGGTGCTTCCTCATCGGCTTTGGGGCCGCCCCTGGTGGCGCCGGCCCGTGGTGCTGACGCGCCTGACGACCAGCCTGCCGACCAGCTGGGCGGGGAACTGGCGGGTCTGGACGAGCTGGACATCGCCCTCCCCGCCGCCCCCAACCGTCTTGGGGAAGTGTGGCAGGCGGTCTGGCCCAAGGTGGCCGCCGTCGCCCTGGGACTCGGGATCTGGCAGCTCGTGGTGTGGAGCGGGTGGAAACCGACCTACCTGTTGCCCGGCCCGGGCAAGGTGCTGCCGACCCTGTTCCACAACCTCACGGGTGGCAACCCGATCAGCGGGCACCTGCTGAAGGCGACCAGCGTCACCCTGCGCCGGGCGGTGACGGGGTACGCCCTGTCGCTGGTCATCGGCACGGCGCTCGGTTTGGCAGTCGCCCGGAGCCGGATCCTGCGCGCCGCGCTCGGTTCGCTGATCACCGGTTTCCAGACCATGCCGTCGGTGGCGTGGGTGCCGCTGGCGGTGGTGCTGTTCCAGACCAGCGAGCGGGCAATCCTGTTCGTACTGCTGATCGGCGCCATCCCGTCGATCGCCAACGGCGTGATCTCGGGCATCGACAACATCCCACCGCTGCTGCTTCGTGCCGGCCGGGCGCTCGGGGCGAAGGGGTACGCCAAGTACCGACACGTCGTGCTGCCGGCTGCATTGCCCGGTTTCGTGGCGGGGATGAAGCAGGCGTGGGCGTTCGCCTGGCGTTCGCTGATGGCGGGCGAGCTCATCGCCCAGATCGCTCACCGGCCGTCGCTCGGCCGCACGCTCGACAACGCGTCCAGCCAGAACGACAACGCGGGCCTGATGGCCGCCATGCTCGTCATCCTGATCGTCGGCCTTCTGATGGACGCCCTGGTGTTCGGGCGCCTCGAGCGGTCGGTACTGCGCAGGCGGGGCCTGGCTGAGACGGGGGACGGCGGCAGCCGAGTCTGAGCGGTCGCTCGGCACGTGGGCCGGGCTCGTGGGGGCGGACTCGAGGGCCGGGGCTCGTGGGGCGGGCCTATCGGTCGGGGTCCGCCGCAGCGGCCTCGCCGATGGCGGTACCGGTGGCGGTGCCGGCGCCTTTGCTGGCGCCGT
>JAUTXN010000038.1 GCA_030838045.1 Acidimicrobiaceae bacterium | reverse complement strand
ACATCGCCTTCCAGCTCTTGGTCCCCGCCTGCACCGCAGCCGAATAGAAGGTGTTGGCCCAGCCCGAGCGCCCGAGGGCCCACAGGTAGAGCACCCCGGTGCCAACGAGCAGCCCGGCGAGCGCCAGGCGCGGCCAGAGAGCGCCGGGCGGTCGTGACCGGCGCACGAACCGGCGCACGGCCGCCGCTCCGGGCCCGTGCGGAACCGGCGCTGTGGGTGCCGCCCGCTGAGTGTCGATCGCGGGCGGCAGCAGGGTCGTCATACCGACAGGATCGGCCGCCAACCTCATAGTTGCCTGGGTGGGCCCGCCAAATCTGCTCCGAAGACCGCGACCGAAGACCGCGACCGAAGATGCGGCCGCGACCGCGCTCTCTAGGGGACTGTCAAGGTCGCTCCAAGCCCAGTCTGAGGAAGCCCTCCCAGAATCGACGGCATGCGACTCGCACAATCTCCGGCAGGAGCGCAGGGAACAGATCAGGCGGACCGCACACCCAATGGTCACGTGCCCGGTGCCGGCCCCGCTCGGCTCCTGGCCGAACTTCGAGCCGTACCGGCCCCGGCGAGCTCACAGGAGGCGGTCTCCTTCGCCGAGCATCGGCGTCGATATCCCGCCCCACCCGGCCCTCGTCGAAACGGCGACGCCCCCCAGATAGACCTCATCGACCTCATCGGGCGCTCCGGCCTCTCCGGTCGAGGCGGCGCCGCCTTCCCGACCGGACGCAAGCTCGACGCCGTCGTCCACGGCCGCGGCCCGGCCGTGGTGATCGTCAACGGTGCCGAAGGCGAACCCGCCAGCGGCAAGGACCGGCTGCTGCTGCGCCGCCTTCCCCATCTGGTCATCGACGGCGCCCTGCTCGCGGCCGCGGCCGTCGGCGCGGAGCGCGTCGTGATCTGCATCGACCGCACCAGCACCGCCGCCCTGGCTTCGGTCCGGCGAGCCGTCGCCGAGCGGGCCGCCGCCGCGGCTGGAGCCGAGCCCGCGGTTGCGATCGACGTGGCCGCCACGCCGCCCCGCTACGTCGCGGGCGAATCCTCCGCCCTCGTGCAATGGCTCAACAATGGCCCGGCCAAGCCGACCGCAGCCCCGCCCGCCCCCCGCCAGCGCGGGGTGGCGGGCCGGCCCACGCTCGTCCAGAACGTCGAGACGTTGGCCCACCTGGCCCAGATCGCCCGCTTCGGCTCGGAGTGGTTCCGCCAGACCGGGACGCCCGGAGAGCCAGGAACCACCCTCCTCACGGTGAGTGGCGCCGTGGCGCGCCCCGCGGTCATCGAAACCGCCATCGGTACGCCGATCGAGCACATCCTCGCCAGTGCCGGGGGGCTGTTGGGCGAGCCGCCGGCGCTGCTGATCGGCGGTTTCTTCGGCACCTGGGTGCCGACCGCGGCCGCCCGCCACGCCCCGTTCAGCCGGGCCGGATTGGCGCCGCTCGGCGCCCAGCCCGGGTCGGGTGTCGTGATCGCCCTGCCCGAAGGGGCCTGCGGGTTGGCCGAGACGGCCCGGATCATGGCCTGGTTCGCGGCCGAGAGCGCCGGCCAGTGCGGTCCCTGCCGGTACGGCCTGGCCGACTTGGCGGCGGGCGCGGCATCGCTGGCCCGGCCTCACGACGGCCCCGCCGCCCCCAGCGGCCAAGTCGCCCGGCTCCGGCGCTGGGCCGACCAGATCGACGGCCGAGGCGCCTGCCATCACCCTGACGGAGCCGTCAACCTGTTGCGCAGCGCCATGCGGGTCTTCGCCGACGACCTCGCCCACCACGAGCAGGGATGGCCCTGCCGGGGCGCCTCGGCGCCGCCCGCCCTGCATGTCCCCGCCGTCCACAGCGCCTGGAGGTGACCGTGTCCACCCACCTGCACCTCGACCCCATTGCCTGCGAGGGCCACGGCGTCTGCGCCGATCTCTTCCCCGAGTGGATCCGCCTCGACGACTGGGGGTACCCGATCATCCACCCGGATCCGATCCCGGCCGATCGCCTGGCCGAGGCCCGGTGGGCGGCGGACAACTGCCCGTCGCTGGCGCTCCGATTGCACACCCGGCCACCAGATCGTTAAAGGGGGGAAAAGCGTCGCGCGGCGCGGAGGAGGTACCGTGGGCGGAAGTGGCACGTCGGTGGCCAGGAGGCCGGGCCGGGAACCCAGAGGACCTTGGGCAACGTCGAAGGAACGTGATCGCGCGACGAGTCCTCTTGGCGACAGCGTTGGCGCTGCTTGTCGCGGCCGGATGCTCCAGTAGCAAGAAGTCGGTGAGTACCGCCTCGGTCACGACGACCGCCGAGTCGACGACGACCAGCCCCGAGTCCACCACCACCACGGTGGCGGGCGGGTCGGGTTCCACCGGGGTGACGGTCACGGTCGCCCCGACCACCAGGGTCACGACCGTGACGACACCGACCACACCGACCACACTTCGGCCCCGGAGCTCCCTGCCCGTCCAGGTCAATCTGAGCTCAGCTGACTACGGCCGGACCGTGCCGGTGCGAGTCGGCGACACCGTCCGGCTCCTCCTGCAAGACCCTGCCACCACCAACTGGACTCAGGTGAGCGATTCGCCCACGGGTCTGCTGGCCCCAGCTCCCGCTCCGGCGCCGCCGGCGCACAGTCAGTTGGTGATCTGGACCGCGATGCATCCAGGCACTGTCCTCGTGACCGCGGTCGGCGTCCCCATCTGTGTGACCAGCGTCTGCCCGATGTACGCCCGGGACTTCAGGGTCACGATCGTCATCTCGTAGCCTGCCGACGTCTTGCCAGGGAGCCATCAGGCGCCAGGGCGCTCGGACCGTTGCTCATGCCCCGACGCTGCCGGGATGACGCTGCGCCCGTTCGACACCCTCACCGATCGCGGGAAGGTGACGCGTCTGCGAACCGTCGCTCGCTGCGCGGCCGCTCGCTACGGCTTGGAAACAGCCCGGATGTCGTTCGTCAGCGAGTCCTTCAACACCTTGTTCCGCCTCCGAACCGACCACGGCGGGGACTTCGTCCTGCGCGTCGGGGCCGCGTTGCGGCTCTGTCCCGCCGGCACTGAGGAGGTCGAGCTGGCGTGGATGGATGCGCTGTTCCACGACACTGGCCTGACGGTCGCCAAGGTCGTCCGCACGACGGGCCGCCAGGTTGTGACCGAGGCCTCGGCACCGGGGGTTCCCGAGCCCCGGACGTGCGTGGTGCTCACCTGGATCCCGGGCCGAATGCTGCGCAGCCATCTCGATCCTGACACTGCCGAGCAGTCAGGGCGGCTGCTGGCGGAACTTCATTCCCACGCTCGCGCCTGGTCGTGGCCACCCGGCAAGGCCGTCCCGGTCGCCGATCGGGTCCTGTACTGGCAAGCGGCATCACGGCTGGCCTCGGTCCCTCGGCATGGGTCGTTGTTCGCCGAGGCGCTCGATCGTGCTCAGGCGGCGATCGATTCGCTGTGGGCGGCACCGCCGCACCCACCCCACCTGCTCCACGGCGACCTCACGCCGGACAACATCATCCAGACGAGACGGGGCCTGGCGCCCATCGACTTCCAGGACCTGGTGTGGGGTTTCGATGTTCAAGACGTCGCCATCAGCCTGCTCCCCTACCAGCGCCTCGAGGTGGCCCCCTCGCTGACTGGCAGGTTCCGGGCCGGGTACGAGGATGTCCGGCCCTGGCCCGAACACGGCGCCGGGACACTCGACGCGCTGTTCGCCGCCCGACGTCTCCACATGCTCAACCTGGCCCTCAACACCCGCCCGAACCACCTCGACGGGTACATCGATGACGTGGCCGCGCGTCTGGCCCGCTGGATGAGCTCCTGATCAGACCGATACCGGTAGGCCCTCGCTCCCGAGGAACGCCGACAGGCCGGGCGTGGCCTGCACCGCGCCGTCGCGATCGATGGCCAGCGCCTCGGCACCCGTGCCCCCGACGATGTCGAAGGGATGGGCGGCGCCCGCCAGGAGGACCGCCTTGGCCAGCACCTCTGCTATCCATGCCTGACCGGCGACGACGGTCGCCGACGTCAGGTCGGTGTCCGACGGCCGCCCGGTCTGGGGATCGATCAGGTGGTGGCGGGTCTCGCCGTCCACCTGCCACTGGCGGCGCAACGTGGTCGACGTGGCGACCGCGCCACCGGCCAGCCCGAGCCGGACGATCGGGTGATCCACGCCCGGGTGTTCCACGGCCACCGTCCAGCTTCCGCCCCCGGGACCGGCGCCGGCCAGCCGCACGTCGCCTCCGAGGTTGACGCACACCCCTTCGGCGCCCGCGGCCATGACGTCGGCACACACCAAGTCGGCTGCCAGACCCTTGCCGATCCCGCCCGGGTCGAATCCGCTGCCCGCGGGCAGGGTCACCGTCTCGCCGCGGACCTCGATGGCGTCGGCGCCCAGGCCGAGCACGCTGTGCCCGGACTGGATTCGGTCCCGGAACTGATCGAAGGAACGGTCGTAGCCCGCCCGGATCACGGCGCCCAGCACGGTCGGGTCGAACGCACCTCCCGAGATCCGCCAGGCCACGATGGCGTGCTCGACCAGCGCCACGGTGTCAGCCGACACTGCGACGGGAAGTCCGGCCCAACGGTTGAGCTGGCTCACTTCGCTATCGGGGATGAATCGGCTCCATCGCCGTTCCAGCTCATCGATCCGCCGTACGGCGACGTCGATCAAGCGGGCGTCACCACCCACCACGATCAGGTGGGCGTCGCTGCCCATGGCGCGGAAGCGGCGTTCAACTGCCATGGCTGGAGGTGTGGGCTGAGGCGGCGGGCACGGCGGCGGCCGCCGATGACGCCGAGGCGCGCGAGACCGTCGTACTGGTGGTGTCGGAGCTGACGCTGGCGGTCCCCGACGAGGTGTCTGATGCCGCGCCCGTCGCCGATGTGGCGGCGACGGTGCTCGACGTCGAGTGGTTGCCCGCCATGACCGTCGCCAGCCCGGCTACCCCGACCACGCTGGCCACGCCGGTGACGATGCGGGCGCCGCGAGCGGGGTGACGCCGCCTCCGGCGGCGACTGGGAGGAATTGGTGTCCGTTGCATGCCCCAAGCCTGGGGCCGCGACCTCAGATGGACCTTGGAGCCCGCTCTGATGTAGTTGTGAGTCCGCTGCGCCCGTCGAGCGGAAGCCGCAGCGTGAACACTGCGCCCCCGCCGGGCGCGTTGGCCGCCGTCGCGGTGCCGCCATGCTCACCGGCGATGCTCGCCACGATGGCCAGGCCCAAGCCGACGCCGGTGCCTACTCGAGCCCGGTCGGCCTGCCAGAAGCGATCGAAGACATGGGTCTGGCCTTCGGGGTCCAGGCCCTGTCCGTGGTCGCGCACCGCCACTTCCGCGTGGCCGTCGACCAGCGCCGCCCGCACCTCGATCGCGGTGCCGTCCGGCGTGTGGTGCACGGCGTTGGTGACCAGGTTGGCGATGGCCTGGCGCAGGTGGGCCTGGTCACCGGCGATCACGACCGGCTCCGGCGCGTCGAGGGTGACGGGGCGATCGGGCGCGGTGGCCACCGCGTCGCTGCAGGCGTCGGCCGCGAGGACCGCCAGGTCGACCGGGGAACGCTCCGCCACCCGGGTCTGGTCCAGCCGGGCCAGCAACAGGAGGTCCTCGACCAACACCTTCATCCGGGCCGATTCCTGCTCGATGCGGCGCAGGATGGTGGGCAGGTCCACGCGGGCGTTGTCGCCGCTCAGGCGGAACAACTCGGCGAAGCCCTGGATCGATGTCAGCGGCGTGCGCAACTCGTGGGACGCGTCGGCCAGGAACTGGCGCAGCCGCAACTCGGTCGCCTCCCGTTCCTGGAAGGCGCCCTCGATGTCGTCGAGCATCGTGTTGAGGGCCAGCCCGAGCTGGCCCACTTCGCTGGCGCCTCCCGACGGGCTCACCCGTTGCGAGAGGTCGCCCGCCGTGATCGAACGGGCGGTGCCCGCCATCCGCTCGAGCGGGTGCAGCCCGCGCCGCAAGATCAACCAGGAACCCGACGAGAGCAGCAAAAGCAGGATGATCGCGCCGCTGGCCTCGTACAAGACCAGCCGCTGCAGCGAACTGGTCACTTCAGTCAACGGCGCCGCGATGACGAGAACGTTTCCTGACGCGCCGGCGCCCGCCACCGTCGTATACGGCCCGCGGGGGCCGCCCGGATCGTGGCCCGGTGCGGCCGCCTTGCTGACCAGCACCCGGAAGTGGCCCGCCCCGGTCGTCGACCCCACCGTGAACAGCTTCGGCTTCGCCGACGTGCTGGTAGGCAAGGGGGACGGCAACTTGGGCTGGGCGGCGCCGTTGGAGAGATTGAACTGGTTGATCACGGCGCCCGAGCTGCTCAGCAGCTCGGCGATGATCCCGCCGGGAATGTCGACCTGAGGACCACCGATCCCGTCGTCGGGCGGCCCGCCCGGCCCGCCCGGGCCGCTGCCCGTTTCGAGGCGTCGCTCGATCAGCTGTTGCGACGAGAGGACCTGATCGTCGAGGCGTTGGTACTGGGAGTGCGAGTACAGGGAGTACGTCGCGACGCCGAACACCACCAGCCCGGCCGCAACCAGGGTCACCAGGGCGAGCACCAACCGGAGTCGAAGCGTCATCTCCTGCAGATCCTGACGCAACCGGGCCGGCGCTCGCCGATCATGCGGCCCGCAGGGTTATCGACTCCGGCTCCTCGGGGTCGGCTCGGGGCGCGCTCCGGGCCCGGAACAGGACCCGGTCGAGGAGCAGGTATTGGGCCAGCCACAGCGTCCCGAACGTCGCCACATTGGCGACTTCGGCCACCAATGTCCGTCCGCCGACGCTCAGGCCGGCCGCTGCTGCCCAGCGTGACGCGGCGCTGACGGCGAGGGTCGACAGCGCCAGGCCCGAGAAGGACAGGATGCAAAACGGTCCGATCTCGGCCCTGATCGAGCGACGCCCCGATTTTCCCCAAACCCAACGGCGGTTCAGCTCGAAGGAGGGAACGGTGCCCGCCGCGGTCGCGATCACATTGGCCCAACCGGCGGTCGTGGTGCCGCGGGCGACCAGCACCCCGAGGATCGTCAGGCTGAGCGAGGTGGCGATCGCCGACACCGCGG
>JAUTXN010000022.1 GCA_030838045.1 Acidimicrobiaceae bacterium | reverse complement strand
GGTAATAGTGCCGCTTTATGTGGTCGAAATCGATTGTGTCTCCGAACCCCGGGGTTTGGAACAGGTCGCGGGCGTAGGCCCACAACACCGGAATCTCCGTCAGCTTCGACCGGTTGCATTTGAAATGCCCGTGGTACACGGGATCGAAGCGCACGAGCGTGGTGAACAGCCGCACGTCGGCCTCAGTGATGGTTTCGCCCACCAGGTAGCGCTGGGCGGTCAGGCGTTCGGACAGCCAATCGAGTCGGTCGAACAGGCGGTGGTACGCCTCTTCATACGCTTCCTGGGACCCCGCGAATCCGCATCTGTACACGCCGTTGTTGACGTCCGAGAACACGGACTCTGCCACCCGATCGATCTCCTCCCGCCGGTCTTCGGGATAGAGGTCGGGCGCCCCTCGGCGGTGAAAGGACCGCCATTCCGTGGACAGGTCCAGGGTGATCTGGGCGTAGTCGTTCGTGACGACCTCGCCGCTGAGGACATCGACGATGGCGGGCACCGTGATACCTCGGGTGTAACCCGGGAAACGGGCGAAGTAGGCCTCCTGGAGACGCTCGATGCCGAGCACTGGATCATGTCCTCCGGCGTCGAGGTCGAAGGTCCAGCTCCGCGCATCGTGAGTCGGCCCGGCGATCCCCATGGAAATCGCCTGCTCGAGCCCAAGGAGGCGGCGCACGATGATGGCCCGATTGGCCCACGGACAGGCTCGGCTGACCACGAGGCGATACCGCCCCGCCTCGACCGGGTAGCCGTCGCGGCCATCGGCCGTGATCCGGGACGTGATGTAGTTCTGGTCGCGGCTGAACGCACCAGGCGTCTTGACGGAACCACCCACCGTCTCCTCGGTTCCCGCCCGTACCTCTGCCCCTTCGGCAGAACCAGCCATCACGGCTCCCTTCCGATTTCCAACTACGACCTCCAGGGCCGCTCACCGCCTCAGCAGCCCACCACAACGCAGGACCGCTCGCCGCCCCAGGAGCCCCGGCTACGCCTCTCGCGCTTGGATGAGGTGATACAGCAAGATGAGCTGGGTCAGCGCCAGGGGTTCGTCGCGCACGCCATCGATCATCCCCAAGGACTCCGGCAACGGCTCCTCGGTTCCGAGTTCGTCCCAGATGCCGAGCTCCACCTTCTTTGTAATCGCCGTCTCGGCGTACGAGTGGATATGGACCGCGTCGACCGGCTTGCCGTCGGAGTCCCGACTGAGCTTCAGGTGCATGGCCTGGCGCGTGCCTTCGCTCAGAATGCTCGACAAGTCCGGGTGATTGATCGTGGGTCGCAGGAGCAGGGTCGCGCTGAGCGGATCGCTCGGTGACTCACCTCGCTCCTCGATGTGCGAGAAACGAACGACGATGTCGGCATACGACCGCTGCGGGCGGATGAACTCCTCCGACTCAGGCTCTCGGCGACCCAACTCCTCTCGCACCTGCTCCTCGGTGTAGCCCCGCTTCTTGGTATCCCGCCCGAGCTTCCAGCCGATACGGATCTCCTCGGGCGGGTCGAGGTACACCGTGACGTCGAAGCAGGCCCGGGACAGCTTCGTGAACAGCGGCAGCAGTCCCTCGACGATCACGAATTCCCGAGGCTCGATGTACTCGGGACGACCGAGTGTCCCGGTGTCGTGGTCGTAGATCGGCTTCAAGATTGGCTGCTTCAGTGCCAGGTGCTGGAGGTCCTGCTCCATTATGTCGATGTAGTTGCACTTCGGATTCAGCGGGGTGAACGGGAGCGACTTGCGTTCCTCCCGGTCGTAACGGTGGTAGTCGTCCACTCCGATCGACGTGATCCGCTCTCGGCCCAAGGCCTTCACGAGCCCGTCGGTGAGGGTCGTCTTGCCGGTACCGCTGTCGCCTGCGATGGCCATGAGGACGGGTCGGTCGCTGCTGCGCTCGCGGCCCAGCCTGTTCATCTGCATACTCACGTCGGTGTCCACGTCACACTCCTCCGACCGGCCAGCCGGTGCGTCGGGCTCAGACTAGGTCCATGGTCGACACGAAGCCGCAAAACGGAACCGGCGTCCGGACCCCCACGAGCACCGTGGCACCGAAATCACCAGCCTCAGTCGAGAGTCACACCCCCTCGGTACGCTGGTCGGACTTATGGCAGTCACCTCAAGCATGTACGAGCCCCAGGCCGTCGAGGCCAAGTGGCAGGCCCGCTGGGCCGAACAGGGCAGCTACGAGATCGACAACGACGATCCTCGGCCGCCCTACTACGTGCTCTGCATGTACCCCTACCCGAGCGGCGCCGCCCACCAGGGCCATGTCCGCAACTACACCTTCGGCGACCTGTTGGTCCGTTACCGGACGATGCAGGGCTACGGGGTCCTGTCGCCGATCGGCTTCGATTCATTCGGGCTCCCGGCAGAAAACGCGGCCATCCGCACCGGCACCCACCCGCGCGTCTTCACCGATGCCCGGATGGAGGAGCTGAAGGCCAGCCTGCGGGGGATGGGCGCGGTCTACGACTGGCGCCGGGAGATCCACAGCCACGATCCCGAGTTCATGAGGTGGAACCAGGTCATCTTCCAGCGCTTCCTAAAAGCTGGTCTGGCGTACCGCAAGAAGGCCCCGGTCAACTGGTGTCCTGGATGCCAGACGGTCCTGGCCAACGAGCAGGTCCTGCCAGATGGGACCTGCGAGCGCAGCGGCGACGTTGTGGTCAAACGTGACCTGGAGCAGTGGTTCTTCCGCATCACGGCCTATGCCGACGAAATGTTGGAGGCGCTGGACGATCTCGACTGGCCCGAGCGAGTCAAGACCATGCAGCGCAACTGGATCGGCCGATCCGAGGGCGCCGAGTTCGAGCTGACGATTGCCACCACCACCCACAGCATCCGGGTCTACACCACCCGTCCGGACACCAGCTTCGGCATGACATTCGTTGTCCTAGCCCCCGAACATCCTCTCGTCGCGCAGATCACCACCCCCGATCACCAAGCCGAGGTGGACGCATTCGTCGAACGGGTCCGAGGCGAGACCGATATCGAGCGTCAATCGACCACGACTGACCTGGAAAAGCGGGGTGTGTTCACCGGCGCCTACGCCATCAACCCCTTCAACGGCGCTGCGGTCCCTGTCTACCTGGCCGACTACGTCCTCATGACCTACGGCACCGGCGCCATCATGGCGGTCCCCGGCCAGGACCAGCGCGACTGGGACTTCGCGGTCGCGTACGACCTACCGATCATCCGTACCGTCCAACCTCCGCCGGACTGGACCGGGGAGGCCTACACCGGCGACGGATCGACGATCAACAGCGCCTGGCTGACCGGCACACCCGACGTCCGCACGGCCAAGGTCGCCGCCATCGACTGGTTGGAAGCCCAGGGGATCGGCGAGCGCAAGGTGAATTACCGTCTCCGCGACTGGCTGGTCAGTCGCCAGCGCTTCTGGGGTTGCCCTATTCCGGTCGTCTACTGCCCGGTCCACAACATCGTCCCGGTTCCTGAATCCGATCTGCCCGTCCTGGCCCCCGACGACGTCGAGTTCCGTCCGACGGGTGAGTCGCCGTTGCGCTACCACCCCGGTTTCCTCAACACCACCTGTCCGATCTGTGGCGGCCCCGCCGAGCGCGAGACCGACACCATGGACACCTTCGTCGACTCGTCGTGGTACTTCCTGCGCTTCTGCGATCCGTGGATCTCCGACGCCCCGATCAACTACGACGCAGTCGAGCATTGGATGCCGGTCGACCAGTACATCGGCGGCATCGAGCACGCCATCTTGCACCTGCTGTACGCCCGTTTCTACACCCGAGCGCTGGCCGACTTGGGCTTCGCTCCCAAGGGTCTAAGAGAGCCGTTCAAGCGTCTGTTCACGCAAGGCATGATCAGGATGGGCGGCTCGAAGATGTCGAAATCCAAGGGCAACCTCATCGCCCCGTCCAAGTACTACGACACGGTCGGTGCCGATTCGCTCCGCCTTTTCCACCTGTTCGTTGGGCCACCCAACGAGGATTTCGATTGGAGCGAGCAAACCGATGACGTCATCGACGGCTGTCACCGCTTCCTGGCCCGGGTATGGCGGTTGGCCAGCGGTACGGCGAACCGCCTGAAGGTAGGCGACCGTGCGCCGCTGCCGTCCGATTATGAGGTGGAAAAAGGTACGCATCGCCTCGTCGACCGCGTCACCCACGAATTCGAGCGCTGGTCATACAACACGGCAGTCGCTGCCTTCATGGAGTTCGTCAACGAGCTGTACCGCTACGTGCAGGCAGACGACGGGGCCCGCGCCGACACATTGGCGTTCGCCGTCGACACGCTCCTCAGGCTCATGGCCCCAATGGTCCCCCATATCACGGCCGAGCTATGGGAACTCCGCCATGGCGAGGGCGAGACCGTGCACGACCAACCATGGCCGGTGGCGGACCCAGACCTGGTGAAGGTCGACACCGAGACGATGGTCGTCCAGGTCAACGGGAAGGTCCGCGACCGGCTCACTGTCGCCGCCGACGTGGGCGAGGACGACGCGGTGGCCCTGGCGCTGCAGTCGCCCAAAGTGCAGGAGCAAGTGGCCGGCCGCCCGGTCAGACGCGTGATTGCCCGCCCCCCCAAGCTGGTCAACGTGGTCGTCTGACGGACTCGCAGGACTCGCAGGAACCCCCGGCGTGAGAAAGCTTCTGATCATTGTCGTGCTGCTGGTGCTCATACTGGGCGCCGCCGACACCGCCAGTCGCATCGCCATGCAGCATCAGCTCGAGCAGCAGATCAACAGCTACGAGCCCGCGGCGGCGGCCAAGGTCACCATCCACAGCTTCCCGTTCCTGCCCAAGGTCGCCGCCACCGGACGAGTCGACAAGATCACCGCCCACGCCCAACATGTGAGCCAGGGGCCGTTCGTGCTCGACCGGGTCGACGTCACGGTGACGGGTGTGCGCATCAACCGCCACGTCCTGCTCAACGATCAGAAGCTGGAAATCGTTTCCATCGACACTGGCACCGTCACCGCCGACATGACACAGGCCGATTTGGCGAATCTCCTCGGAGTTCCGGTCGCCCTGGGCGCCGGGACCGCCCAGGTCTCCGAGGCTGGCGTCTCGGTGACCGGGCACATCTCGATCAGCAACGGGCGCCTCCGCCTCGAGCTGGCAGGCCACACCGTTTCAGTGGCGATTCCGACGCTGCCGGTGTTGCCGTGCCTCGCCGACGTCAGGATCATCCCCGGTCACCTGGTCGGGTCGTGCACCTTCCACGAGATCCCGGCGGCGTTGAAGACGGCCCTCCAATAGGCACCTCGTACCAACAAGGGCGCCCCTCAGGGGCGCCCTTGTGCGGCCTGGGATAGGCGGACGAGCCCGCGGGCGCCGACCAGCCGACCAGCCGACCAGCCGCTCAGCCGACCAGCCGGTCCAGCCGCTCAGCCGGTCCAGCCGCTCAGCCGACCAGCTCGCTAGGCCAGATCGAGTTCGGCCTTGAACTGCGGGTCGACCTTGTCCGGCGAGTACACCGGAACCGAGCCCGGAGGGACAAAGCCCAGCTGAGCGATCAGCCCGAGCAGGTCGGCGACGCCGTTGTGCTCGAATACCTTGCCGTCCTTGTTGAAGTGGAAGAACTCGAAGACGTCGATGGTGATCGGCCGGCCGGTCGGGGGAGCGCCGAGGAAGGGGCCGGTGTTCGTGCCCTTTGCCAGCATGATCCCGAAGACCATCGAGCCGTCGCCGATCGGCGCCAGATAATTGATCGTCGTGTGGAGGTCAGGCAGCGCGGTGCGGTTCACCGCGATCGCGTCCTTGTGCCGGTCGACTCCGTTCGGGAACCCCTCTCCGTAGTACTCGTACTCGGTGTAGTCCTTGGACACCAGATCGCTGTCGGCGTAGATGTCGCCGGTGTTCACCCCGACGTCGACGGCGTGGCGAACCGACGCCAGCTTCTGTGCGACGGTCGTTGCGGCGGTCGGATGCAGCGGGCGGGGGTTCTTGAGCAGGTTCTGGTACTTGGCGTTGAGCAACGCCGGGTTATACGAGGGGAATGACCCAGGTGGGAAGAAGCCCATCTGGGTCAGCAGCCCGATGTTGTCCGAGACTCCCCAGTGCTCGACCATCTTGCCGTCCTTCCACCGGGCCGACTCTTCGATGTCGAGGGCGATCTTCTTCCCGGTGGGGGGTATGCCGAGGTACGGCCCGGTGTTGGTTCCGGTCGTCTTGATGATGGCGAACGTCTGCGTCCCGTCATTCGTGGCGACGAGTGTCGTGGCCGTCGCATGCAGGTCCGGGAACGCGGTGCGCAGCGCCGCGGTCAGGCCCTTGACCCCAGCCCGGTTCCCCGGATAGCCCGGCCCGTAGTTCTGATGGTCGTCCACGTTCTTGTCCAGCAACTCGTCCATCACCTGGAGGCGGCCCTGGTTGAGGCCCTCGGTCACGAGCCGCTCGAACCGGGCGATGTTCTCCTGGCCGAGCTTCGTACCCGCGGCGTTCGGCGGCACGTAGAGCACCTTGGTCTCGGGGTGGCTCGTGACATCGGTGGCTGTGCTCTTGGCCGATGAGGTGCACCCGGCCAGCACCGTCGCTGCAATAGCAATCGCAACTGCACTCCGCTTTGCGGATCTCATCGAGAGCCCCCTCGTGAATTGTCGCGCGCAACTATCTCTGCCGCGTCGAGACACTACACACAATGGCCTCGGCACGAACCACTCCAGTTCTAGCGGATCACACCGAGGAGATGCATCGGAAAGATCCTTTCGAATGGTCCCGCCCGGCTGTAACCGCCGTCATACCTCCGGGGTCCGACACCACATGAGTACCGCTGCGCCCGCGACCCTGCCCGAGCGCATCGCTGCCGCAGCTGAGCGCTCCGGTGGAATCACATTCGTCGGGGCCGATCCCGCTTCGGCGACGCAGGTTCCGTGGTCACAGCTCCACACCGATGCCCGGTCCATGGCCGCCGCCCTCCAGGCCCGAGGTGTCCGGCCCGGGGACCACGTCGCCCTGCTCGGTCCGACCTCGCGGGGACTCGTCACCGCGATTCAGGCCACATGGCTGGCCGGGGCGACCGTTGTCGTGCTGCCCCTGCCGATGCGGCTCGGGAGCTTCGACGAGTTCGTGAGCCAGACCCGGGCCCGGGTCGCCAGCTCGGACTCGTCGATTGTCGTCATGGATCCCGACCTGGCGTCATTTGTCGAGCCGGTTGCCGGGGACCCACCGCGCGTGCTGCTGTCGCAACTAGTGGGGAAAGGCGACGACCTGATCATGGCGCCGCCGGACCCCGACCGGCTGGCGGTGGTCCAGTTCACCAGCGGGTCGACGTCGGACCCGAAGGGCGTCATGCTCACCGACCGGCACATTCTGGCCAACCTCGACGGTGCCATGACCGCCGCCCATTTCGATCCGGACTCGGACGTGATCGTGTCGTGGCTGCCGCTCTACCACGACATGGGCCTGCTCGGCCTGTTGACCATTCCGATGATCACCGGCATCCGCATGGCCCTGGCCGGTCCCCAGGACTTCATGTCCGCCCCGGCTCGGTGGGTGGAATGGATGAGCCACTACGGCGGCACGGCCACGGCCGGTCCCAACTTCTCCTACGCCCTGTCCGCCCGGGCGCTGCGGCGCCTCACCGGGCTCGATCTGTCCCCTTGGCGCATCGCGCTCAATGGCGCGGAGCCCGTCGACCCGGCCACCGTCGAGGCGTTCTGTGCTGCTGGCGCGGCTCATGGCCTGCATCGCGGTGCGGCCTTCCCCGCCTTCGGCATGGCCGAGGTCACCATCGCCGGGACCTTTCCGGAACCGGGCAGCGGCCTGCGCACCGATGTCGTCGACCGCCGGCTGCTGGAATCCGACCGCTACGCCGCGCCGAGCCTCGAAGGGCCGGGCACCCGGGCGTTGGCGCTGCTCGGCCGCCCGGTCGGTGACCTGGAGCTGCGGATCTGCGACCCGCAGTCGGGCGGTCACATGGCTGAGCGCGAAGTGGGCGAGCTGCAGATCCGGGGCACGTCGGTGACGTCGGGGTACTACAAGCATCCCGAGGCGACAACGGAGGCCTTCGACGGGGAGTGGCTGAAGACCGGCGATCTGGCGTACCTGGTCGACGGCGAACTGGTCGTGTGTGGTCGTCTCAAGGACGTGATCATCGTCGGCGGCCGCAACGTGTTCCCCGAGGACGTCGAACGGGCCGCGGCGTCGGTCGATGGCGTCCGGGCCGGCAACGTCATCGCGTTCGGAGTGGAGGGGCGTCGCGGCCGTGAGGCCGTCATCGTGGTCGCCGAGACCAGGGCCGAAGACCCGCACCCGATTCGCCAGGCCGTGGTGGCCCGGGTGCTTGACGCCGTGGGCTTACCCCCGGAGGAAGTGGTCCTGGTCCCTCCCGGGAGCCTGCCCAAGACGTCGTCGGGCAAGCTGCAGCGGTCGTTGTGCCGGGCTCGCTACCTTGAGGCAACCCTCACGTCGGTGTAGACAATCGACCATGGAGACATGGGACGCCATCAGGGCCCGCCGCAATGTCCGGCAGTTCGAGGACCGCCCGATACCGCCTGAGGCCCTCGACCAGATCCTCGAAGCCGCCCGGCGCACCCCGTCGTCGCGGAACTGGCAGCCCTGGGATTTCGTCGTCGTCACCGACCGCGAGCGCCTCCAGCAGTTGGCCAAGACCTGGATGGGAGGCGGCCACGTCGCCCGCTCGGCGGCCACCATCGCGGTCGTGGCGCCCGTCCCGAAGGACGACTTCGAGCGGACCTGGACCCCGTACGATCTCGGTCAGGCCACCATGAACATCATGCTGGCGTCCACCGATCTCGGTATCGGTACCGGGCATTCGGCGGTCGGTGACCAGGAGCTGGCCCGTGAGATCCTCGGGCTGCCCGAGGACCGCTATCTGGCCTACATGATCGCCCTCGGTTACCCCGCCGATCGACCGCTCAAGCCGATCAACAACCCCAGCCGCCGCCCATTCGACGAGGTCGTCCACCGGGAACACTGGTAGCGGGCCACGCGCCCGCCGCCCGCGCCCGCGCCCGGCCCGCGCCCCGCGCCCCGCGCCCGAGCCCGGCGCCCGCTACTAGGTCTGCTCGTCGCCCCGTAGGAAGCGTTCCAGCTCGGCCGCGATCTCGTCGCCCGAGGGCAGGTTGGTCAGGTTGGTGAGGTCGAACGCGGCGCTCTGCGTTTCGTCGTCGTCCTGCTGCTCCAGCTGGCGAACCATGGCGGTGTGCTCGCCGCTGCCCGCAATGAGCTGGTCGAGTTGGTCGAGCGTCGTCACCGCCGCGGCATGCAGGTCGGCGGTGTCCACCACGATGCCGGTCAGGTCGCTGAGTTTGTCGAGCAGCGCCTCACTTGCGGTCGGAAACGGCATCCCGGCCGCGTAGTGGGGGACCCGGGCCCAGATGCCCACCGCGGGCAACCCGGCCTCGGCGAACCCCCGCTCGAGGCTGGCGTGGATCCCCGCGGGCACGTCGATGCTGGAGGGCAGGTAACCGACCAGGTCCGCCAGGTCCTTCGTCGTGGCCGTCGACACCATGCGGATCGGACGGGTGTGCGGCACCGGCGCGGGAAACGCCCCGAGCCCCACGACCAGTTCGACCCCCAGCCGGCACGAGACCGCGACGACCTCCCTGGTGAACTGCTTCCAGCGCATGTCCGGTTCCGGGCCGCTCAGGATGATGACGCTGTGGTCCCCGTTCTCACCCCGCCGCAACGTGATCTCGGGCCAGGTCAGGCTGGTGTTGATGCCGTTTTCCACCCGAAGCACGGGGCGCCGGGCCCGCTGATCGATCAGGGCGTCGCTGTCGAAGATGGCGAACTCCTCGGTCTCCATCCCTTGAAGAAGGGTCGAAACGGCCCCTGCCCCTCCAAGTCCGGCGTCGATCCAACCCTCCATGCCCAGGATCAGGATGGGTCGGCGGAGCTGGTCCGGCCACCGGTCGACCTGAATCAGCTCCTCGTTGCCATCTGCCATAGACCAGTCACGGTAGCGCCCGCAGGGCGGAAGAAGGCGAGGGGTACACGTGTTGCATACTCAGGCGGTAAGGATCGAGAGAGAAGGAAGAACCTGATGGACGTCACCGATGCCACATTCGAGGCCGAGGTATTGGACCGTTCGGCCGAAGTACCCGTCGTCGTGGACCTCTGGGCGTCGTGGTGCGGGCCCTGCCGGACGCTCGGCCCGATTCTGGAGAAAGTGATCGCAGAGACCGGAGGCGCAGTCGAGTTGGCCAAGGTCGACGTCGACGCCAACCCCCGCGTCTCCGCCACCTTCCAGGTCTCGTCGATTCCGGCCGTCTTCGCCCTGAAGGACCGCAAGGTCGTGGACCGCTTCATCGGCGCCCTTCCCGAAACCGCGGTGCGGGAGTTCGTGGGCTCCCTCGTAACGGCGCCGAGCGAAGTCGAGCAACTGCTCGCCAAAGGCGACGAGGACTCGTTGCGGGCGGCCCTCGAACTGGCGCCCGCCGACGACGAGACGGTGACCGCACTGGCGCAGTTCCTGGTCGAGCGCGCCGGCGAGGGCGACCGCGAAGAGGCGCTGGCGCTCCTGGCCCGCATCCCCGAGACGGCCGAGGTGCGCCGCATCGCCGCCCTGGCCCGGGTGGGCGACGAGGCCGCCGAGCCGGCCGAGGACATCGCCCAGAAGCTCGACACGCTGCTCGAGCTGGTGAAAGCCGACGAGGCCGCCCGCCAGGAGTTCCTCGACCTCCTGGAGGTTCTCGGCCCCGACGACCCGCGCACGTCGCAGTACCGCAAGGCGCTGTCCACCCGGCTCTACTAAGGCGCCGCCGGCGTGCGCCTCGGCGACCGGCACTACGACGTCGGTACCCGCGCCCTGGTGATGGGCATCCTCAACCGCACCCCGGACTCGTTTTATGACCGGGGGTCGTATTGGGATCTCGATGCCTTCTACCGGCGGGCCGAGCGTCTGGTCGCCGAGGGCGCCGACCTACTCGACATCGGGGGGGTAAAAGCCGGTCCGGGCCCTGAAGTGACCGAGGCGGAGGAACTCGACCGTGTCGTGGAAGCGATAGAGGGCCTCCGCCAACGCTTCGAAACTCCGCTCTCGGTTGACACCTGGCGAGCTTCGGTGGCCCGCGCCGCGTACGGCGCCGGTGCGGTGGTGGGCAACGACATCAGTGGATTCGCCGATCCTGACTACCTGCCCGCCGCGGCCGAGGCAGGCGCCACGGTGGTCGCCACCCATATCCGCCTGGCACCGCGTGTGGCCGATCCCGAGCCACATTACGACGACGTCGTGGCCGAGGTGGGCGCGTTCCTCGCCGACCGGGCCCGCCGGGCCGAGGCGGCAGGAGTGGCGCGAGACCGCATCGTCCTCGACGCCGGCCTCGACCTGGGAAAGACGGCAGCGCAGTCGCTGACCCTGTTGCAGGCGTCGGACCAACTCGTCGCCCAGGGCTACCCGGTGTTGCTCTCGGCGTCCAACAAGACGTTCCTCGGCAAGATCCTGAGCTTGGAGATCGACCAACGCAACACGGCCTCCTTGGCGGCCGCCGCGCTTGGGGTGACCCTCGGATGCCGGATCGTCCGGGCCCACGATGTCCTCGGGACCCGCCGGGTGTGCGCCGTCATCGCCGCCATCTTGGAAGCGGCACCCGCTCGCGACGAAATCGTGACCGGAGTCCTGTCCCGGTGACGCCCGCATGCGGGTGCGGGAGTACAAACCGTCGTGTGGACAACGGTTTCTGCTCCGGCCTCCGGTCACACGGTGGTCCCCTGACGGCCGACGAGAGGTGCGGGAGTACAAACCGTCGTGTGGACAACGGTTTGTACTCCGGCCGATCGGGCCCAGGCACGGAAGGAGCCACGGCGCATGGCTGAACCGGTGGCGTGGCTGGTCGACGGTGAGGACGTCACCTTGGTCGGCAATGAGGTGCGCCGGTTGGTCGCCGAGCTGGCGGGCGACCACGCCGATCTTTCGGTGGAGGACTTCTGGGGCGACGACGTCGAGATCGATGCGGTGACGAGCGCGTGCGTGACGCCTCCGTTCCTGGTCGACCGGCGGGTGGTGGTGCTCCGTGACGCGGGGAAGTTCTCGACCGAGCAACTTGCCCCCTTGCTCGGATATCTCGAAAACCCCATGCCGACCACAGCTCTGGTCGTCGCGGCCGGCGGGGGTCGGCTGTCCCAGAAGCTGGTTGCCGCCATCAAGAAGGTCGGCCACGTGGTCGCTACCGGAGCGGGGCGAGATACCCGAGGTTGGGTCGAGAATCAGCTCCGTCAGGCGCCGCTACGGGTCGAACCGGCCGCCCGGGCCGCCGTGGCCGAGCATCTGGGCCAGGACCTGGGACGCCTCCCGACGTTGGTCGACACGCTGGTGGCTGTTCACGGCGAGGGCGCGACGATCGGACTCGACGATCTGACGCCGTACCTGGGCGAGGCCGGGTCGGTGCAGCCGTGGGACATGACCGACGCCATTGACCGGGGCGATGCCGAGGCGGCGCTGACCGCGTTGCACCGCTTGCTGGAGGCTGGCGACCGCCACCCGCTCGTCGTGCTGTCCATCCTCCACCGCCACGTTGGACCGGTCGTGACCCTTGATGGGTCCGGGGCGACCAGCGAGGGTCAGGCGGCCACAGTTATAGGCATCGAACCCGGCCGCAGCACCTTTCCGGCCAAGAAGGCGCTGGCCACGCTGCGCCGGTGGGGTTCCGACGGAGCGGCCCGGGCGATCCAGCTGGTCGCCGACGCCGACTTGGACCTGCGCGGCGAGTCGACCTGGCCGCCCGAGGCCGTTCTCGAGGTTCTGGTGGCCCGCCTGTGCCGGATCGCGCCCCGCAGTGCTGGCGCCCGCCCTTCGACTGGTGCCGGCCGCCGCTGAGCGATCGGCGGCCCGACGTCGGCGATACTCAGGCGGTAGTGAAGATGATGTCCTGGTAGCGAGTCCAACCGCCGTTCGTCTTGGTGAGCACCGTGGCGTAGAGGGTCTTGCCCGCGGGCAGCGACACACCGCTGAGGCTGGATTGCGTTGCCGGGAGGATCCCCGAGTTGACCACGTCGGACCCGAACTTGGCGGTGCCGACGACCACGATGTACCCCTGGCTCTGAGGGATGGTCGTCCAGCTCAGGACCGGAGACTTGGCGACCTTGGTCTGGCCGTTGAGGGGATTGGTGAAGGTCGCGAGACCCGGAGCGGCGGTGAACGTGATCGCCTGGAAGCGCGTCCAGGCGCCGTTGGTTTCGGTGAGCAGCGTGGCGTACAGCGTCCGGCCCGTCGGCAGCGCCGGCACACTGAACGCCGTCTGGGTGGCCGGGAGAATGCCCGAGTCGACGAGGTCGGTGCCGTACTGAACGGTGCCGACGGCGAGGTAGTAACCCTGGCCGCCGGCAGCAAGGGTCCAGCCGAAGGACCGGGTTGTATCGACGCCACTCTGTCCGTTGAGCGGGGCGGTGAGTATGCAGCGGTCGGCGGTGGCTTGGCAGGTGAGCGGGAGGGTGTGGGGGCTGCCGGGGCCGTTGTCGGTGACGGTGAGGGTGGCGGTGCGGGTGCCGGGGGCGGTGGGGGTGAAGGTGACGGCGATGGTGCAGGTGGCGCCGGGGTTGACGGTG
>JAUTXN010000360.1 GCA_030838045.1 Acidimicrobiaceae bacterium | reverse complement strand
GCGTCACCAAGCAGCACGACACCACGATGCAGGTCCTCGGCGCCAACCGGGCGATCCTTCTCGAGCAGGCGGTGCGGGCGTACATGCACGGCGGCGCCACGCCCGGCATGCCATCGGCCGCGGCCGCGGCCGACGTGACCCTCGGTCAGGAGTACCTGCGAGTGGCCTCAGGTGATCTGGCCAACACCGGCGACCAGCTCCGCCAGCTGGAAAGCGATCTCCGCCGCGACATCACCACCTTGCACACCGCCCAGCAAGCCAACCTGACCGCCACGGTCCAGTTGCAGGCGCTTCGCACCAACGCCTTGGCCATCGCGGCCGAGGAGCAAGTGCAACTCGACAGTCTCCAGACCCAGCTCTCCGCGCAGGCCCGGGCGACCGCCGCGGCCAACGCCGCCAACGCCGCCACCAACGCCGGCGGCGCCCAGCACCCGGCGGCGGTCAAGACCACCCAAGGCTTGCCGGTCAACAACGGCTTGGTCGCGGTCGTCCAGCAGGCTGCCGGCCTACCCGTCGCCACGGCGGTCGCCACGCAGGTCACCAAGCCTCCCGCCCCGACGCCGCCACCGGCGTCGAGCGGCGGGGGCCATGCGGGCGGAGTCTGGCTGTCGCTCAGGCGTTGCGAGTCGAGCGACACCTACACCGAGAACACGGGCAACGGGTACTTCGGCGCCTACCAGTTCAGCCAGGGGACGTGGAGTGGGCTCGGCTACCCCGGCCGGCCCGACCAGGAATCACCCGCGATGCAGGACGAGGCGGCCGTGAAGCTGCAGGCCCAGTCGGGCTGGGGCCAATGGCCGGCGTGCGCGGCCGCCCTCGGCCTTCTCTGAGCAGCGCGCCGCGACTCGGTGGATCAGCCGCCTGTGACCCGGCGGGCGAACGCCACGGTCTCCTGCTCGATCAGCTCGCGGTCGTAGTCGAGGGTCGCAACGTGGTAGCTGCGTTCCAGCGTCACCCGCTCCACCGGCCCGCTGACGCCCGCCGCCAGCGTGTCGCTCGACACCGGCGCCACGACATGGTCCTGGGGGCTATTGAAGATCAGCACCGGCGAGGTGATCGCGGCCAACTCGTCCTTCAGCCGGGCCATCTCGCTCATCAACGAGATGGTGCACGAGATCGGCGTCCGCCCGTAGGACACCTCGACCGCACCCGGAAGGGCGATGTCGCTCCCGATCCCGGGGACCTCGGTCACCCCCTGGGCGACCATCATGTCGAGGATCTGCTGCAGGGCCGGGGCGGCGGGCTCGATGAACCCGTTGATGACCACGATCCCGGCGATCTCGGGATGCCGGGTGGCGAGCCACGCCGTCAGCGTCCCGCCCATGGACAGCCCGACCACCACCAGGCGGTCGCAGTTGGCGGCCAGTTTCTCGTAGGCCGCCTCCGCGGCGCTCGACCAGTCGGCCCAACTCGTGGTCATCATGTCCTCCACCGACGTGCCATGGCCGGGCAGGCGGGGCAGCTCGACCGCGAACCCGGCGTCGGCCAACGCCTGGGCCACACCGCGCATCGACTGCGGGCTGCCGGTGAACCCGTGCAGCACCAGGGCCCCGTGGGGTCCCCCAGGGGCGGAAAACGGCTCGGCACCGGGCAACACGGCAACGTCGCTCATGGTTCGAGCCTAACGATCAGGGTTGGGAAAATGCCTCCCCACGTGGCAGCATGGCTCGGAGGTAGGAGGTCCCCATGGTGTCTGACGACGAACGGTCGGAGCGACTCACGGCGCTCAACGAACTTATCGAGATCATCCGTCCCGCGGTCCAGGCCGACGGCGGCGATCTCATGCTGGTGAGCGCGGATGTCACCGAAGGCGTGGTCGAGGTCATGCTGCAGGGGGCCTGCAGTTCCTGCGCCGTCAGTTCCTCCACCCTGCAGGCCGGCATCGACCGCATCCTGAAGGATCGGCTGCCTTGGGTGACCGAGGTGAAGGGCGGCGTCGACGAGAGCGTGGACCTGGAGCTCAGTGCCTCCATGGGCCGCGGGGGCTACGTCCCGAAGGACTAGGTCCCAAGCGTCACTGAGGCTTTTGACCCAAGTACCTCCTGGACGCCGTTCCTGAAGAGGTGGACCTCGCCTGGCCCCAGAGTGTGGGCGGAACTCCCGGTGACCGTGACGCCCGCGGTTTCAGGAATGGCGAAGAACGGCACGTTGTGTCGGATCGAGTACTCGGATAAGTCCTCGTCCTCACTCGGCTCGTAATGGCAATGGACGTTGTATCCACCTACCAGGTCGAGTCCCGTCAAGTCGGTGATACCGCCGAGATTCTTGTCGGGGTCCGACGCCACGCCTTCGGTGGTGATGTCTCGTCCCAGGACGATGGCGCCCGCGCTTATGCCGAGCAGTGGCCGCTCATCGGAACTGAATTGGACGAGTAGGTGAGCGAAGCCGGTCTCAATCAACGTGCCCAGAAGATCGTAGGTATTTCCGCCGAAGAGACAAATCCCGTCGAATCGGTCCAGGTCCACATATGACCTGTTGGCCAGCGATTCCCACATGCGGATGTGGCAGTCACGAAATGGTGCGGAATTCGAGATTCGATCCCAGGTCTGCGCGAACGTTCTCAGGCGGGGCGCAGATGCTTGGGGCAGGAACAGGAGGTCCTTGTTGTTGGGCAGGGCAGCCGTGAAATGCTGATAGACGTTTGAAGCCTGGATGTCGTTCCCGCCACCGCCGAGCACGATATTGGACACTGATCGGAACTGTACAGCCGAGGTCCTGACCACGAGCGTCGGCGTATCCAGGGCAAAGGCGCTGACTCTCTCCAGTGCCTTGCCATAACTTGGACGCGGCGACCTCCTCAGTTATTGCAATGGTCGTCGCAATCTCGGGGGCTTCTCGCCATCACGGCGCACGCGAGGACATTCCTTCGATCTCATGTGCAAGGAGGCGACCTGTCAGGTGGACCACATCACCTCGATTCCCCCGACCGCGATTGTCCCGAGCTCGGTCGACTTGGCGGCGGGAAGTGTGTCCGTCGTCGTCGCTCCAGGCGTCACCCACGTCGTCCTGCACCAACAAACGCATCTGACCATCCGATCCGGCGCTCGGTAGGGTGAGCGCCCGTGACAATCGTTCGTGACCTGCTGGCGTCGGCCTCCTCGGCGCTGCTGGACGACCGTCGCTGCCT
>JAUTXN010000359.1 GCA_030838045.1 Acidimicrobiaceae bacterium | reverse complement strand
CTTGAACACGCCTGACGCCACGTAATCGGTTACGGCCTGGGCGCAACGTGCGGCATCGGTCAGACTTTGCACGGCCAGAAATCCCGGTGCGCCCTCGCCCGCGGCAAAGAGAATCCCGCGTCGCTCCATTAGTACAGATTTGAAATTGGCGGCCGTGGCCTTTCCGTTGCCGTTGGTGAATTCGTCGACGGAAGAGTGGTGCAGTTCGAGTTGCGCCCGGACGAAGCGGAAGTCGGCGGAAGGATCGGACGCGGTACTAAAGAGAACGGCATTCGAGGATCCGGGCGTCTCCGAAAGCGGTCTGACGATCTGGGCCGAGGCGGGAGAGGAGGGGGACTCAAAGCTGCGAACGGGCAGAATCACGGCAACGAGCGCCAGCACGGTCAGGCCGGCCAGGAACACCCGCCCCCGGTGCCGCCGGAATGACCCCATTGGATCGACCATTGGGCCACTCCTCTCGTCTGCGCGGCCCTGGCCCGGTTTTGACCGTAGACGTTTCCGGGCAGGCGAGCAATGCGCTGACAGCGGGTCAGGTCTGGTCCGTTGCCGGGCCGAGATGGCGCTGGAGGGCGGTCAGGCGCCGATCCCATCGGTCGCCGACCTCGACCAACCAGGCGGCGGCATCGCCCAACCCTCCGGCCACCACCCGGTACCGGACGTCGCGGCCGTGGCGCTCGCCGGCCAGGACACCCGCCCCGGCCAAGGCGTTCAGATGCTTGACCACGGCTTGGCGGGAGATCGGATAGCCGCCCGCCAGCTCCGTCGCGGTCTTCGGCCCTTCTCGGGAAAGCTCGTCGAGGAGCTGTCGCCGGGTGGGATCACCGAGGGCCGCGAAGACTGCCTCGACCCGCGGCGGGCTCATCAACGCGGAATCAGCGGACGGCCCGCCCACCGACCAGTGCCGGGGCGGTAACAGGAATCCGGGCGGCCCAGCATCGGAACAAACGGGTGTCCCACCCGGTCCAGCAGCCCATCGGGTCGGCCGCCAATGCCGTCCTGACACACGCCCGGGTCGCTTCGGTCGCCTCGGTCGCCGAGGACGCTTCCGTCGCTGAGGACGCCGAGGTCGCTTCGGTCGCTGAGGACGCCGAGGTCCCTGAGGCCGCTTCCGTCGGTGAGGACGCTGAGGTCGCCGAGGTCGCCTCGGTCCCTGAGGGCACTTCCGTCGCTGAGGTCGCCGAGGTCGCCTCGGTCCCTGAGGTCGCCTCGGTCCCTGAGGGCACTTCCGTCGCTTCGGTCGCCAGCGGCTGCTCGGTCACCGTGAGCACGGTGCCGTCGTCTTCCGCCTCAAGGTCATAGCTCACCTGCGAGGCGGCCGATTGGTCCTCGCCCTCAGGCCACCACCGGAAACTCAAATGCCGTCCCGGCCGCACATCATCGACGACGCCGCCTCGGACCGTCCCCTCGTCGGTGAGGAAGCGAGCCCTCCCCCCTGGGCGCAGATCCCACTCGACCTGGGAGCCGAACCAGGTGGCGATCGCTTCGGGCTCAGTCAGGGCGTCCCAGAGCTCGCTCGGGCTGACGGGAATGACGACCTGTCGAACAAGCATCTCGGCCTCCGGGCACCACGACGGGGAACGCAACTCCAGGGTTGCACATTTTCCCAGACTATGCAGTAACGTGCAACCTCAGAGTTGCATGAGAGCGGGGAGGACGTCGTGAGTTACCTGGTCCCAACGGTCATCGAGCAGTCGCTCCGGGGGGAGCGGGCGTACGACATCTACTCCCGGCTGCTCAAGGACCGCATCGTCATGTTGAACACCGAGATCACCGATGGGAGCGCCAGCCTGCTCACGGCGCAGTTGCTCCATCTGGAGTCCGAGGACCCCGACCGGGACATCTGCCTCTACATCAACAGCCCCGGCGGTTCGGTGACGGCGACGTTCGCCATCTACGACACCATGCAGTACGTCCAAGCCGACGTGTCGACCGTGTGCCTGGGGATGGCGGCGTCGGGCGCCGCCGTGCTGCTGGCCGGCGGGGCGCCTGGAAAGCGGTTCGCCCTGCCCAACTCCCGGGTCCTGATCCATCAGCCCCACGGCGGGGCGCAGGGGCAGTCGATCGACATCGAGAACCAGGCCAAGGAGATCGCCTTCCTCCGGCGACGGGTCGAGGAGTTGCTGGCGCACCACACCGGTCAGCCGATCGAGCGGATCGCCAAGGACACCGATCGGGATTACATCCTGGGCGCCGCTGACGCCATCGCCTACGGGCTGGTCGACGAGGTGCTGCTGCCTCGGGGACGGGAGGCCGCGGCGATCGGAGCGAGGGCGGTCGGGGCTATTGGGGCGGGCGCTCTCGGTGCCGGGGCTATGGGGGCGGGCGCGATCGGGGTCGGGGTGATCGGTAGCTGAGCCGGTGGCACAGCCGGGCTTCCGAGCCGGACGGCGCCGCGGTTAGTAGACCCAGACTGGGGTGCCGATTGGGTCGGAGCCGGTGGCCCAGATCCAATCGATGGCCTGGTTGCTGACCCGAACGCATCCGTGGGAGACGGGTCGGGCAGGCACGGAGCTGTCGCCGTGGATGGCGATTCCGCCGACGAAGAACTTGG
>JAUTXN010000277.1 GCA_030838045.1 Acidimicrobiaceae bacterium | reverse complement strand
CTTTGGCGCCGCCGTCGATGGGGCTGAAGACCGCCGTGGCCGTGCCTTGGCACGGAAGGTTGAGGAACGTCGAGATGGCCAAAGGGGTCTGGTACGCACTGAGCTGGCCCAGGTGGACGATCCTGATGAGGGGGAGCATCGGGTCCGAGGCAGGTATGTAGAGGTCGACGGTGACCTGATGGGCTCGGCCCGTGAACCCAGGTCGAACCGCCGTCGACGGCGCGATCGGGAGCACCTCGGCGCTCTGACCGGCGATGGGGTGCCCGGCCCCGGCGGTGTTGGAACATCCCGTGACGCTGATCGTCGACGTTGCCGACCGGCCGTTGACGACACCGACGAAGGATTGGTGGGGCCGTATGTTCGATGCAGTAGCTGCGGCAGTGCCCGCGCCGCCCGCGAGTGCCAGCGCCAAAGCCACAGTCCCAAAGACGAGACGTTTCATTCGTTCACCCTTTCGTCGGTTGACAGTCGTCCTGACGCATCAGCGGAGCGATAGGTTGCCTCGGCGTCCGCAACAGCCCGCCGCGGGACCCCCGCGGGACCCCCGCGGGCCGCCGCCTGACATGAAAATGGCGCCGCGCCCGCACTGTGCTGCGCCGTAATTCGATGTTTGCCGGTTCTGGTAGACACGACTCGTTCGTCGTGCAGTGAAGCGCACCAATGGGTTGAAGGGTTCACATGTCAACGACCACTACGGCTGGTGCCATGATCGAAGTCGAGGGGGTCAGCAAGTCGTTCGGCCCCACCAAGGCCCTGGTCGACGTCGACATGAGTGTCCCGATCGGGACGATCCAGGGCCTGCTCGGACCGAACGGGGCGGGCAAGACCACCCTCGTGCGGATCCTGGCCACCCTGCTCGCCCCCGACGCGGGACGGGCCCGCATCGCCGGCATCGACGTCCGCCAGGACCCCAACACCGTTCGCAGCCTCATCGGGCTGGCCGGACAGTATGCCGCGGTGGACGAAACCCTCACCGGCCGGGAGAACCTGGTAATGGTCGGGCGGCTGTACCGACTGGCCTCGCCGCTGGCCAAGACCCGGGCCGAGGAAGCTCTCGAGCGACTCGGGCTGGTCGAAGCCGCCGACCGGCCGGTCAAGACCTATTCGGGAGGCATGCGTCGCCGCCTCGACCTGGGCGCAAGCCTGGTCGGCAGGCCCCGGGTCCTGATCCTCGATGAACCGACCACCGGGTTGGATCCCCGGACCCGGCTCGACATGTGGGCGTTCATCCGCGACCTGGTGGCCCAGGGCACCACGGTGCTGCTCACCACCCAGTATCTGGAAGAGGCCGACCAACTCGCCGACCACATCGTGGTTATCGACCGGGGCAAGGTGATCGCGGCGGGCACGTCGGACGAGCTGAAGTCACGCCTCGGGAGCGACCTGATCGAGGTGGAGGTGGCCGAGAGCGACCTCGACCGGACCACGGCGGTGCTGAGCGACGTCGGATGCGGCAAGGCGACGATCGACGAGGTGCGGGCCCGGATCACCATCCCGGTCTGCGATCCCGTCCCCGACCTGATGGCGGCCTTGCGGGTCCTCGACAAGGCCGGCATCACGCCCAAGGATCTGGGCCTTCGGCGGCCGTCGCTCGACGATGTATTCCTGGCGCTGACCGGGCGCACCACGGGGGACGAAGATTCCGACGCCCCCCCGACGACGGGCCGCCGATCACGCCAGCGTGCGGGGACCCCGGCATGAGCGTCACCCCGACCAGCCCGACCAGCCCGACCACCCCGACCAGCCCGACCACGCCGGCCGCCTCGACCGCGCCCACCGCCTCCGGTGCCCCCTCGCCGGCGGACGCGATGACGCCGATCCAATCCGTCCGGGTTCCGCGCTCGGCCATCTTCGTCGACGCCATGGTCATCGCCAAGCGCAACCTGATACGGATCGCCCGTACCCCCCAGCTCCTGGTCTTCGCGACCATCCAGCCGGTCATGTTCGTCCTGTTGTTCCGCTACGTCTTCGGTGGCTCGATCAACGTCCCGGGCATCAGCTACGTCGACTACCTCATCCCGGGCATCATCGTGCAAACGGTCGTGTTCGGCGCGACATCGACCGCCGTCGGATTGTCGCAGGACATGAGCAACGGCATCATCGACCGGTTCCGGTCGCTACCCATGTCCCGCTCGGCAGTGCTGGCGGGACGGACCATCGCCGACCTCGTCCGCAACGTCTTCGTGGTCCTCTTGATGGTCGTGGTGGGCACCGCCGTGGGCTTCCGATTCCACAACGGCTTCATCCCCGCCGTGGTGGCCATCTTCGTGGCCCTCCTGCTCGGGTACTGCCTGTCGTGGGTGTTCGCCCTGATCGGGCTCTCGGTCCCCGATCCCGAAAGCGCCCAGCTGGCCGGCTTCCTGCCCATCTTCCCGCTGGTGTTCGCCAGTTCGGTCTTCACGTCGGTCAAGAGCATGCCGGGCTGGCTGCAAGCCTTCGCCAAGGTCCAGCCCATCACGCGAGCGGCCAACGCGGTGCGGGCCCTCACCGAAGGCGGTCCGATCGCGACCGACCTCACCTGGACCATCCTCTGGAGCCTGGCGATCCTGGCGGTCTTCGCTCCCTTGGCAGTCCGTCGCTACCGCAAGGGTTGACTCGACGTGAACCCGGCCCCGCGCCACGATCCGACCGCCGCCTTGAATCAGGTGCTCAGCGAGGTCATCGACGTGGTACAGGACGTGAAGCAGGCACACCGCAAGGTGTCCGAGACGCATGCCCTCCACCGGCTTTTGGACCGGCTCTTCGAGGATCTGGGAAAATGGGCCGGGCTCTTGATGGACCGGGACGAAGCGCTCGGCATCTCTCCGCTGGGGATGATGCCCAGTGTTGCTGGACGCACGCCAACGAATCTCTGGCCCCGTGCCGCGAGCGACGAGGAGGTCCGCCGGGTCCTGGGCGAGCACCTCGACCGGCTGGAAAAGCATGTGGCGGCGGCGTTGGCCGAGCAGGACGACGAAGGGTCACGAACGGTTCTCGGAGATGTGGAGCGCGGACTGCTCGCCCATCAGCGGGCGCTTCGCGAGCTCTGAAGCCACCGCTCGATCGCCGGGCTCGTGTTGTGGACGGGGATAGCCGCACCGGGCGGCTGCCTGACCGGCGCCGCCCCTGAAGGCGCCCGATGGCGCTTGAGGGACACCCCGGCCACCTTTTCCCCAGACTGCCCTAGCTTCCGTCGGCCTCAGCCAGGGCGGTGGAACGGCCCCGGGTGTTGGTCTGGTCGTTGTAGCGGGTGGTGTCGCCGACCGCGATGCAGGTGTGCGGTGCCGGGCACGCCACGCTGCGCAGGGTGCTGTAGAAGGCGCCGACGGGCGCTGCCGCCGCCTGGACGGACCAGCGGGTACCGTTCCAGCCCACGGCGAGGGGCAGGAAGTCGCCAGTGGCGTTGCCGCTGTCATAGTTGCCGACTGCAGTGCAGTTGCCGGTGGTCGGGCACGAAACTCCGGCCAACGGGGCGTTGTGGGTCCCGTCGACGGCATCCACGGCCGGGGGGTTGGGTGTCGCCTGGACTTCCCAGCTGAGACCGTTCCAGCGCTCGGCCAGGGAGACGCCCGGGTGGGGCGCCGGCGCCGGCGACCACTGCCCGACCGCGGTACACGCATCGGTCGCGGGGCAGGACACGCCGCCCTCGAGGGTGCCATTCGGGCCGTCGGTGCTGTCCGGGTTCGGGGTCGGCTGGATCTCCCAGGTCGTGCCGTTCCAGTGCTCGGCGAACGTCAGGTACCTGAAGTTGGCGTCGACGAGGAGGCCGACGGCGGTACAGGAGCTCGGGGTCGGGCAGGCGACCCCGTTGAATGCCACATACAGGGCGCCGCTCGGGTTGGGCGTGGGCTGGGTCTCCCAGAGCGTGCCGTTCCAGCGTTCGACCAACGTGAAGGCGGTGCCCGCGCGGTCGACGTAGGCGCCGGCCGCAGTACAGGCATTCCTCGTCGTGCACGACACGCTGTTGAGGGCGGTGGCGGCGGCCGACGCAGGGCCGGCAGTCGGCTGCACCGACCAGGTCCTTCCGTTCCAGTGTTCGGCCAGTGCCGACTGGACCCCGGTGGGGTCGCTGAACGCGCCGACCGAGGTGCAGTCTTGGGCCGACAGACACGAGACCGACCCGAGGGCGGCGTCGGTTGCGTTCGGGAGTTTGGGCGTCGGCTGGATCGTCCAGGCGGAACCGTTCCACTCCTCCGCGAGGGTCAGCCTGGTTCCCGCGGCGTCGTAGTAGAAGCCGACCGCCATGCACGCTCGGGCGGATGCGCAGGACACGCCGGCGAGGGCAAAGGCGGTGGCGCCCGACGGGTTGAAGCTCGGCTGGATGGCCCACCGGTCACCGTTCCACTGCTCGGCCACCGTCAGGTTGGTGCCTTGGCCGCGGGTGTAGAGGGAGGAACCGGTCGCGAAGCAGGCGTTCAGGACGGGGCAGGCGATGCCGACCAGTCCCGTCTGGAGGGCACCATCGGGCTTGGGGACGGTCTGCGCGACCCAGCTGGTGCCGTCCCAACGCTGCGCGATCGGGTCGCTGAACCCCGTCTGTCCGACGGCGGTGCAACTGGCCGGAGTCGTGCATGCGACGGCATTGAGGAAGTCGAGGGTCGAGCCCGACGTTGGTTCGACGACCCACGTGACGCCGTCCCACTGTTCGGCCAAAGCCCCGCCGGCCTTGGTCGACTTCGCCGTGAAGTTGCCGACGCCGGTGCACGCGGTGCCGGTCGTGCACGTCACCGCGGTGAGGGTGCTGCCGGAGGCGTCAACGGGAAGGGCCGCGACCTGAAGCTGCCAAGTCGTGCCGTTCCACCGCTCGATCAGGCTCTGGGGCGAGAAGTTGGTCGTCGCCGTTCCGACCGCCGTGCACGCAGTGGCGCCGGCGGACGTGGGGGTGGGGGCGTTGGCGGCGGTGCACGACACGCCCTTCAGGGCGCTGTTCGCGGCACCGGCGGCGTTCGGCGTCGATTGGAGCTGCCACATGCGACCGTTCCACCGCTCGGCGAGCGTGGAGTTCCGGTGGCCTGGGTCTACGGAGTAGCCGACGGCGGTGCAGTCCGACGGGGAAAGGCAGGACACGCCGCTGAGGAAGCTGTCCGTGGCGCCGTTCGGATTGGGCGTCGACTGAGCCTCCCAGTCGGCACCGTTCCAGCGTTCGGCCAGTGTGACGTGCGTGCCGGAACCGGTTTGGAGGTTGCCGACGGCCGTGCACGTCGTGGTGGTGGGGCACGACACGGCCGCCAGGAATGTGCCGACCGCGCCGGTCGGTCGGGCGATGAGCTGGCCCTTCGAGCGTGTTCCGTTCCAACTCTCGGCCAGCGCGGTGTCGCGACCGGAGGCGTCCTGGGCCACACCCACCGAGATGCATTGCGTCGCGGACGGGCAGGCCGTAGCCGTGAGCTGTCCGTTGGGCGCCACCGCCGGGGTCGCCACCGCCTGTATTGCCCAGGTCGAATCGGAAGGCGTGGCCGCGGCCGCGGCCGGCGTGGCCGCGGCCGTGGCCGGCGTGGCCGCGGCCGTGCCGGCTCCGGCGCCCACGAGCGAGGACACGATCAGCACCAACGCGGACGCGGACGCTGCGCCCGCGAACCGGAGCCTCGTGCGCCTGGTCGGCGTCCGTCGGGCGGGGGTCCACTGTGGCGGGTTGTCGTCGGGCGCTTCGCAATCCATCACTGTCTCTCTTCTCGCTCAGGTTTGACGACGCTGGTCGTCGTCAGAAGTTGCGGGCGGCGGCGGCGTCAAGGCCGATCGCCGAAACGATCCGATCGAGGCCGAAGCGCGCCGCATCGTTCACGTCGCGCACCGACTGTGCCGAGGGGGCCTGGAACACGCAGAAGCACGTGTCCTCGGTCGGGACGAACGTCGAGTGCAGGTAGCGAACGCCGCCGCGACCGCTCGCGCAGGCCAGACCCACGCGCGCCACCGCAGCAGCCAGCGCTTCCACATCGGTGACCGGCAGGTAGCGCTCGACGAGAAAGATGTTCGTGTCGCGCTGCTCTTGGATCACATCGAGCGACGGTACCGACGGGCCCCGGAGGCGGCGTCGGTGGTACTACGCAATCTTGCTCCGGCGACCGGAGCAAGGGGTCGGAACGCGTCAGGTTGGGAGACGGGCGCGGGCCAACTCGGTCCGGGAGCGGAGGCCCAGCTTGCGGTAGATCCGTCCGAGGTGGCTCTCGACGGTCCGCACGCTGACGAAGAGCGCCTGGGCCACCTCAAGGTTGGTGCGGCCCGAACCCACCAGGTCCGCCACCCTCCTCTCGGTCAGGGTGAGCGTGAAATGGTCGGCCACCCTTCCGCCCAGCCGGCCCAGCTCCGCCCGGGCCCGGTCGGCATACAGCGGTGTGCCCAACTCGACGAACATCTTCGCCGCGGTATCCAGCGCCTCGCGGGCCTCGCCTCGGTGGCCCGCCCGGCGCAAGACCTTGCCCAGCCAGAGCCGGGTGCGTGCTTCTTCGAACGGCATCCCGAGTGCCGCGTGGTCGTCGAGGGCCGCCGCCAGTGCCGCGGTGGCGGCGGGCAGGTCGCCCGTGGCGGCCAGCAGCAGACCGCGGCAGCGCCCGGCCATGGCCCTCGACCACGCCGGCTGGGCGCCACCGGGTGTTTCGAGCTCGTCGACCAGCCCGTTCGCCTCAGCCAGGCGGCCCAGCCCGACGAGGCTCTCGACCGCGTCGGCGTGGATGCGCAGGATCGTGGGCTCGTTCACCCCGAGTTCCTTGGAGATGGCGAGCGCCCGTAGGAAATGCTCGGCGGCCGACGCGAAATCGTCGACCGATAGATCCGCGAAACCGAGACTGCGCAGGTCGCAGGCCACATCCGCCAGGTCGTGTTGTGACTCGTCGTGGGCCAACGCCGCGGTGGCGATCCGCCGCGCCTCGTCGATGTGGCCGACGAGCGCCTCGGCCAGCGCGTGCGCCGCGGTGACCGACGGCGAGCCGATTCCCGTTCGGGTGGCCAGGTCGAGCCCCTCGGCCACGTGCCGAAACGCCTGCGGGTAGTCCCCCACCCAGCATTCGAGCAGCGCCAGATGGCCGAGAATGTTCGGCAACGCGCCGTCGTCGCCTTCGTCCTCGGCACTCTTGTGCATCAGGAGCAGCCAGTGCCGAGCGGCGGAGAACTCTCCCGCGAAACGCAGGAGCATCCCCAGACACATACCGACGCGGTCGATCACCGGAACGGGCTCGCTGCGTTGTTCGGCGAGCGCGGCCCGGTCGAGCAACGGTCGCGACAGGCCCTGTCCGAGGCGAAGTTCGTGATATGCCACGTTCTTCAACGCGCTGGCGAGGACGTCGGCCGGGGCGTCGCCGTCCTGTTGCATCAGCTCGACCGCCATCCGTGCGTGATCGAGCAGCCGGGGGGCGTCGTAGGGGGCCAGATCGGCGAGCGCGGCATGGCAACGAGCGAGCAGCAATCGGTCGCCACCCGCCTCGCAAAGCGCCTGCTCACACCACTGGGCCGTGACCACGCTGCCGCCCGTCCAGTAATCGACAGTGGCCAGCAACAGCAGCCCCGGGACCCGGGCTGGTCCGGGCGGCGAGTCGTCCAGCGCGGTGGTCGCCATCGATCGCGCCCGATCGGGGAAACCGAGGTGGAACAGGTACTCGGCCGCCGCCACGCGACGCCGACGCAGGTCGTCCACCCGGTGTATCGGGGTGCGACCGATCGCCAGCTCGGCCAGTTCGGCCGCGGTATCGCGGCGGCCGCGGCCGCGGGCATGTCGGGCCGCCACCTCCAACGCGTCTGCGACGTCGGCGTCGGGGCCGGTGCTGCCCAGCGCCAGATGTCGGGCTCGTTCCTCGGGATCAGCGGTCACCGCAGCCAGGCGTCGGTGGAGCGCGTGACGGTCGTCGGCCGAGAGCTCCCCGTAGGCAACCGACGCGACCAGTGGATGCGCGAAGCGGAGGCGACTCCCCTCGTCGACCTCCATCACGCCCATCTCGACCACCTCGGCCAGGGTCTGTGACGACCGCGTCGGGTCATGCAGCGCCACCGAGACGGTCTCGATGGTCGGCAGGCTCAGCGCCGAGCAGACCGCCAAGAGGTCGCGGGCCGCGTCCGACAGGCGGTCCAGCCGATCGGCGACGAGCAGGCGCACGTCGCTCGGAACCGGAAGCGGCTCGTCGACCGCCAGCTCGCGGCCGCGCCGCTGCAAGGCGTGGCCCATCTCCAGCGACGCCATCGGGTTGCCACCAGCCGCCTGGTGCAACCGCGTCAGCGTCGGTCGCGAGAGCGTGAGTGACAGGCGGCTGCGCACGATCTTCTGCAGCGCCCCGACGCTGACCGGTCCGATCGACAGCCGCTCCCCGGGCAGGCCCAGGCAGGACTCGGCCACCCTGTCGGACTCCATCTCGCCGGTGCGGCGCGACGCAAGAACCCGTATGCCCTCGCCATCGAGGCGGCGCAACGCGTAGGTCAGCACCGCGCCCGAGGCGCTGTCCAACCACTGGACATCGTCGATGGCCAGGATCAGCGGTGCTGAACGGGCGAACGCCCGCAAGACGCCGAGCACCGCCACCGCCACCACCCGATCACCGGGGGAGACCGCGGTCGTGCTGTCGAGCAGTAGCGCCGCGGACAACGCTTGTCGCTGTATGTTCGGCAGCCCCGCCAGCACGGGCTCCGGGATCCCGTCCAGCAGATCACCCAACCCCGAGAAAGCCCACGCGGCGTCGGCGGCGGCGCAGCGACAGACCCGAACGCCGATCCCTTCGCCCCTGGCTCGGGAGACCGCCTCGGCCCAGATCGTGGTCTTGCCGATACCCGGGGGACCCTCCAGAACGAGCGACGCCGGGGGACCGCCCGCCGCGGTCGCCATGAAGGCTTCGACGACGGCGAACTCGTGCTCGCGTCCAAAGACCTCAGCAGGCGGACGGAGCGTGACTCCCCCTCAGGGGGCCAGGAAATTCCCGGCGGGCCCGACCGCGACGTTAGTGCCGACGGAGCTGACTGCTACGCGGACCTGGCAAACGGCAGGTTCGCCTCGCCCGACTCGTCCGTCAGCCGGGCACCGACATCGTCCCACTCGATCGAGTCGACGCCACGAACGTCGGTCGCCTACTGACTGCCAGCGCCACTGCGGACATCGTCGACGCTCATGTCGTCATTTGCGCGCGCCGGGCCCGCCAGCGGATTGTCACCACCGACCCCGATGACCTGAGGAGGCTCGATCCGGGAGTCGAACTCGCACTCCTCTGAGTGTTCGGCGAGCTGGCGGTCTCGGTATCGCGCCGGAGTTCGCGAGACTTCGGGGCATGGTGCCGCCCGCTCGTCACCTGTTGCGGGCCAAGGACCTGGCCGATGCCCGGTACTTCGAGCCGCTCGGGGTGGCCGACCTGGCTCGCGCCGCGGGGCTGTCGCCTGCTTACTTCAGCCGGGAGTTCCGTCGGACCTTCGGCGAGGCACCCCACCAGTACCTCCTGACCCGCCGGCTCGAGCGGGCCGCGGCGCTGCTGCGCAACACCGATCGCACCGTGACCGACATCTGCTTCGACGTCGGACTCGCGAGCGTCGGCTCGTTCATCACGAGCTTCCGCCGGGTCTACGGCGTGGCGCCACTCGCCTACCGGGCGAACTTCCCGCCCGCACAACGCCACATCCGCATCCCCGACTGTGTGGCGCGGGCTTACGGCCGCCCGCAGAACCGCACGTTTCGAGAAGCCGGGCCCTCCTCTCGTCCGTAGCGTCGCCAGTATCGATACGAGGAGGCTCTGATGATCAAGATTGCCAACACACAGTTCTGGGTGCATGACCAGGAAGAGGCGCTGGCGTTCTACACCCGCACGCTCGGCTGGGAGGTCCGGTCGGACGTGACCATGGAGGAATGGGGGGACTTTCGCTGGTTGGTCGTCGGGCCGGTCGGCCAGGACGACGTCGGGCTGGTGCTCATGCCCGTTCCGAAGCCGCCGATGCTCGATGCCGAGAGCAGTGCCCAACTCGCCCAGTTGGTCGCCAAAGGCGCCAGCGGCACGCTCTTCCTCGAGACGGACGACTGCCAGGCCTCATACGACGAGATGTCGCGACGCGGGATCGTTTTCAACGATCCGCCCACTCCCCAGCCCTACGGTATCGACACGTCATTTCGTGACCCGTCGGGCAACAACATCCGCCTCACGCAGGTCCTCGAGTTCTCGATGGACCGGCGCTGAACCTGGGGCGAGGGGATTCGGCTCCGCGCGACCGGTGGCCGGTGGCCGGTGGCCGGGGGCTGCGCTGAACCGCCGGCTTCCCCGCCCGATCAGGTGGTGGCTGTCCCCGCGTCCGCGACATCCCGGCGGGCGGACTTCGGTCCCAGCGGGAAATGTACGCCGGTGAGCTGCTCCGAGACATCCCACAGCCGGCGTGCCGTGTCCATGTCCTTGGCCGAACCGCTGCGGCCCACCAGTTTTGGCGCTCCCCGCTGCTCCATGAACCCGCGGGGACCAGCGAAGCTGTCGCCCGGGATGTCGGCGACCGCGGCATAGAGCGTCGGCAAGGCGCCGCTGTCGGCATCTTGGGCCAGCAGCCGGTTTCCGATCCTGCTCACGATGTTCACACTCCGCCGCCCCGATTGGAACTGAAGGTTGGTCGAGGCATAGCCGGGGTGGGCCGCGGTGGCGCGGACCGAGGACCCGACCGAGGTCAGCCGGCGTTGGAGCTCGGCGGTGACCAGCAGGTTGGCCAGCTTCGACTGCCCGTAGGCCCGCCACGGCTTGTAGGCCTTGCGCTCCCAGTTGAGGTCGTCGAAATCGATGGCGCCCATGCGATGGCCGGTCGACGAGACGGTCACGACGCGTCCGGTGACGTGCTCGAGCAGCAGGTTGGTGAGAGCGAAGTGCCCCAAGTGGTTGGTGCCGAACTGCATCTCGAAGCCGTCGGCGGTCTTGGAATACGGCGGGACCATGATCCCGGCGTTGTTGACGAGAAGGTCGATGTCACCGTCCCAGGCTTCGGCGAACGCCCGGACCGACGCGAGGCTGGCCAAGTCGAGCTGGCGGACCTCGGTGGAACCGGGCATCTGGGCTGCGGCCTCCTTGCCCTTCTCCGTGTTGCGCACGGCCAGCACCACTCGGGCGTTGTGGGCCGCCAGGGCGGTGGCGGCGGCCCTGCCGATGCCGCTGTTGGCACCGGTGACGATCACGGTCCGGCCGGTCAGGTCCGGGATGTCTTCGGTCGAGAAAGTAGTCATAGGCCACATAGTAGACGGTGACAACAATGCTGTCAACGACAACTTGTGGCGCTACCCTCGGGGTTCGATGACCGAGATCGAGAAGCCGTACCACCATGGGCAGTTGCGCCGCGCCCTACTTGAGGCCGCGGAGCGCACGGTGCGCGAACGCGGGGTCGACGACCTGTCACTTCGGGAGTTGGCGCGCCAGACCGGGGTCAGCCATGGCGCGCCCCGCCGGCACTTCGCGGATCGTCAGGCGCTGCTCGACGCGCTGGCCGAGTACGGCTTCGAGCGGCTCGGGTCCGATCTTCGGGCCGCGGTCGAGCAGGCGGGTGAAGATTTCATCGCCCGGCTTCGCGCCGCCGCCGCGGCGTACGTCCGCTTTGCCATCGAGGACTCCGCCCTGCTGGAACTGATGTTCGCGGGGAAACACCGAAGTGGTGCAGCCACGCTGCAAGAAGCGGCCGAGCGAGGGTTCTCGGTCATACTGAAGCTGATCGAGCAGGGTCAGGCGGAGGGCTTGGTAGAGGCGGGCGACCCCGAGCGCGTCGGTCTGATCCTGTTCGCGACGGTGCAGGGCGTCGCGGCCCTGGTCATCGCAGGCATCGTCGAACCCGAACAGCTCGACGGGCTGCTGGCCGACTCCATCGAACACTTCCTGCGCGGTTCACGCGTTCCGGCCTGACCTGAGCGGCGAGCCCGGCGCGCCCGAGGCCCCAGCGTTTCGACTCCACCCCCCTTGGCTGGGCTCACCACTTCGGCCACCAACAGCTCGTCGAGTTGCTGGAGCAAGTCACGACTCCGGCGGCACCTCGCGATGAACTCGACTGACGTAGGGCTCCGCCCGGGAGTGGTGGCGGGCGATGTCCCCGTAAACGGCCCGCCGGAATGCGCCGCCACGTCCCGTCCCGTTGACGATGTTCGCCGCACCGGGCGAAGCGTGACCCGCACGACCTGCGCACGGGACGGAGGGCGCTCGAGGAACCCCGGCCACCCTTTTCCCCAGATTGTCCAGAGCAAATGCCTCGAGGTGCCGGGCCCTCGGATTCGGAACAAATCGTCGAGCCGAAAGTGTGGTCATTTCGTCCCGTTCGTGACGACTTCGCCGGAAGAGAGCACTTGTATGGCGGATTGCTTTCGCCGGTTCTCGGGTATGCCTGGCACACAACTGCCAGCGTCCCGTGGGAAAGACCAGGCGATTCGTGACCGCAACCCAAGACCACAGAGGTGCAGGCGGACCGGCGGCGAAGGGCGGCAGGCCCGACTTCGAGCCGCCTGGTTCACGTCGCCGGGCGGCAACCACAGCCGACCCGTCACGGGGAACGCTCGGCCATCTGCACCCGGCCGTCTCCACGATCGCGACCATTTTCGGAAGCTATGTCCTCGTGGCCGCGACATTGATCGTGTCAGGCCTGGTGTTCACCCATTTCCTGAGTCACGGCTTCGTCGGGCACTGGGACGAACACGTCAACAATTGGTTCGCGGCCCATCGGACCGGCACGTGGAACAGGGTCAGCGGCTGGTTCAGCGCGCTCGCCGACACGCTGGGCGTCGTCGTCGTCGCAGCCGTCGTGACGGTGGTGCTGCTGATCCGACGGTGGGGCCGGCTCGCATTCCTCCTGGTCATAGGACTGGCCGTGGAGTTGGCGGCGTTTCTTTCGACGACATATCTCGTGGCCCGTCCCCGTCCGAGCGCCCCCCATTTGGGCTCCACGCCGTCGACGTTCAGCTGGCCCTCCGGCCACACCGCCGCCACGCTGGTCCTGTACGGCGGAATCGCCTTGTTGGTCATGGCCGCAACCCCCCGGCGCTTCCCCCGGGTTGCCGCGTGGACGATCGCGGTGGCGCTGACCCTGGGCGTGGCGCTGTCGAGGGTCTACCGAGGCGAACACCATCCGACCGACACGATGGCCGGAGTCATCTTGGGCATCGGCGCCCTGTGGGCCGCGGTGTTGGCCATTCGGGCCGGAGGCAGTTCTCTGCGCCACCGGGCACCCGCCAAGGCGGCAGCCGACCCACCGGCTCCGCGGGCCGACCCGCCGGCCGGGGGTGCGAGCTGGACCGGGGCCATCCCGCAGGCCGGGGGTGCAAGCTGGGCCGGGGCCACGTCGACCGCCGGCGCTCGCCGATCGGTTTCGGACTCAGAAAGGGTCGGCCGATGACCTCGATAGCAGTGGTTGCCCATCAGAAGAAGACCCTCGGCGGCGGGCTGCCCCAGCTGCGGCAGTTGCTGACCGAGCGGGGGTTCACCGATCCCCTCTGGTACGAGGTGGCCAAGAGCCGCAAGGCGCCGGCCATGGCCCGCAAGGCGGTCGAAAAGGGCGCTGACCTACTCCTCTTGTGGGGCGGCGACGGGACGATGCAACGCTGCATCGACGAGGTCGCGGACTCAGACGTCACCATCGCCGTCCTGCCGGCCGGGACGGCCAACCTGCTGGCCACCAACCTCGGGGTGCCCCACGACCTGCCCGCCGCGGTCGACATCGC
>JAUTXN010000274.1 GCA_030838045.1 Acidimicrobiaceae bacterium | reverse complement strand
ACCGCCGTCGGACTGCCGGCCCTCACGTTGGCGCTGGCCCACCTGCGAAGCGACGTCACCTTGTCGGGCGACCTGCTGCTCTATCTGGCGCTGGTGGTCGGGGTGTCGGCGGCCGGCGGCACGTGGCCCGCCTTGGGCGCGGCGATCGCCGCCGACCTCCTGGCCAACTGGTTCTTCATCCCGCCGCTGCACACCTTTGCCATCGGCGACACCGACAACGTCGTCGCCCTCGTGGTGTTCCTCGCCGTCGCGGGACTCGTCAGCTGGCTGGTCGGCTACGCGGCGCGGCGCAGCACCGAAGCCACCCGGGGCCGCGCCGAAGCGGCGACGCTGGTACGCCTGGCCGGCGCCCTGCTGAGCGACGACGACCCTCTCGTCGAAGTCGTCGGCCAGCTCCGGGCCACCTTCGGCTTCGACGGAGTCAGCGTCTTGCGGCGCGAGGGCGACCGCCACGGCGAGCACGAGGCCGCAGCGTGGCACTCCTTGGCGGCCGCGGGCGACAAGGCCCCCGACCAGCCCGACCAGGCGACCGACACCGTGGTCGTCGATGCCGACACCGTCGTCGCCATCGCGGGCGTCAACCTGAGCGGCGACGACCGCCGGGTGCTCGGCGCCTTCACCGCCCAACTGGCGGTCGCGCTGCGCAGTCGTGCCCTGCAGGCCGACGCCGCCAACGCCGCTGCCCTCTCCCAGGCCAACGACCTTCGCACCGCACTCTTGCGCGCCGTCTCCCACGATCTGCGCACCCCGCTCGCCTCGATCAAGGCGTCGGCCACCAACCTGCTGGCCGACGACATCCGACTGGCGCCCGAGGCGATCCACGAGCTGCTGGCCACGATCGACGGCGAAGCGGACCGTCTCGACAACCTCATCGCCAACCTGCTCGACATGAGCCGGTTGCAGAGTGGGACCTTCGAGCTCGTCACCCGCGACGTGGGAGTCGACGAGATCGTCGCCCAGATACTGGCCGGCCTCGGAGAGCGTGCCACCCGCGTCGTGACCGAGGTCCCAGAAAACCTGCCGCGCATCCACACCGACGCGGCGCTGCTCGAACGTGCGGTGGCGAATGTGATCGAAAACGCCATCTGCTGGTCGCCGCCCGACAAGGCGGTCCGCGTCCAGGCCTCGGCGTTCGGGGGCCTGGTCGAGCTGCGTGTGGTCGACCGGGGGCCGGGGATCCGCTCGGGGCAACGCGAACAGGTCTTCCAGCCCTTCCAACGCCTGGGCGACGACCACGCGGGCACCGGTGTCGGCCTCGGTCTGGCGGTTGCCCGGGGGTTCGTGGATGCGCTGGGCGGTGAGCTGACCGTCGACGACACCGCCGGCGGCGGGACCACCATGACCTTCGCCTTCAAAGCCGCGCCAGGAGGGTGTTAACGCAGCAGAGCAGTGACGACGACGGTGGTGGTGGCCGAACCGGCGGCGTGCACACCGAAGTCGGTGGCAGTGGGCACAAAGGTGCCCGCGATCACATCACTGCGGCTTCGCAAAATCGCCAGGCCCGGCGTCACGCTGACTCGACAGCTGGCCGAGGCAACGGCCGGGGTACCGGCCGGGGACAGGGTGCAGGTCGCGGGATCGATGTCGGTTCGGCCGTCGCTGCTCGTGAAGCGGATGCTGCCCGCCGGTACCGAGGGTGTGCCTGCCGCCGAGGCATCCCCGACGCTTGCGGTGCACGTGGTCCTGCGCCGCAGTGCGTTGGTGGTCGAGGGCGAGCAGGAGATCTGGATGTTGACCGCCCTAAGGGTCGCCTTGACGGTTCCTGCCCCGGTACTGGCGAGATGTATGCCGTCGCCGGGGGAGTACGACGCCCCCAGGCTGTCCGTCTGGCCGGCGGCTGGGGATTGGCTGACCTTGTAGGTCACGACGCACGCCGTGCTTCTGGGACCGGTGGCTGTGAGGGTGCACCTCCCGCTCGTGCCGAGGGTGGCGTGCGAGTCAGCCGTCGTGATCGAGACAGTGCCAGGCGGCGGGTTTGGGTTCGCCGCGGCGGCGTCGGTCACCGACACCGTGCAGTTCGAGGTCTCGGCCACGACCACGGTTGCCGGCTCGCACGAAACCGTGGTGGTCGTGGGGTGGGTGACGATGGCCGCACCTCGCCCGAAGTTCCACCGGCTGGCGTGCGACGTCTGCACGATCACCTCGGCGTCGCCGTCAGGCAGGCCGCTGCGGGCGGCAACGCACGGATCGGGGCTGGCGGCCGACGAGACCTGATCGCAGTTGGCGATGCCGGCACCGTCGCGGAACACCACGACCGATGCCGCCGTCACCCCGCTGGTGGCCAGCAGCGAGGCATCGATGCGAAAGGTGAGGGTGAGCGGCGCGGCGGCGGTGGCCGCCGGGGCTGTGATCATGACCTGCTCACCGAGGAAGCTGTAGCCCGACGGGGCGGCGGCATCGGTCGCAACGGTGTCGACGGTGACGTGGCCCGGGTTGGGGCTTGTGGTCGTCGTGGCCACCGGCTGGAGCGGCGTCGCCTCGGGCGCGGTGCTCACCGATCCGCCCGCCGGCACATCCTGGGCGGTCGGGTCCGACGGAATGACGAGATGTGCTCGGGGCCGGCTTTCCGGCGGGGGCAGGGTGGTCGGAGTGGGAGACGGCGCCGTCGTGGTCGGCTGGGGTGTCGACGACGGCGGCCCGGGCGGGCCGGTGAGGGCCAACACGACTGGGGTGGGCGCGGTGGTGGGAGGCGTCGTGGTGGGAGGCGTCGTGGAGGAAGGGGGTGCGACGACGGCAGGGTCCGTCGTCTCCAGGTAGGCGACCCGCCCACCCGGCGTCCAGTGGACGTCGTCCATCATCGGGTTCGCGCCCGACAATGACGGGACCTCGGTGAGCGCGGAGCCATCGGCGTTCATCGTCATGATGCGGTTGTCGACGCTGAAGATGATTTGGCCCGGGTTGGCCGATGAGCGTGACGATTCCTCCATTGCCGGGACGTTGTTCACATCGAAGTGAGTCAGCTGCGTCTCGGGGTCGTGATTGAGCGGCACCTGGTAGATGTTGACCCGGGATGCGTCGTCAGCCTTGGACACCAGCAGCGCCGTGCCGTCGTTGGTGAACGCGGCGTCGCGGATGGAATGCTGGGTGACGAGCACCGTTCGTGCCTGACTTGCGATGTCAACCACGGTCACGTTGTCGATGCCGGGACCACTGCCGCCATACGACGTGACCACCACCGATTGACCGTCGGGGGAGTAGCGAGGGTTGGCGTTGTCGTTGGGCGTCGCCATGAGTTCGACCGCAACGCCGGCCCCGACATCGACGATGTAGATGGCCAGGAGGCCGGACGGGCCGGCCGGCGTGCTGAACACGATGTGTTGGCCATCTGGCGAGAAGTCAGGGGAGAAACCCTCGTCGGCCAGTCGTACGGCGTTGGCGCCGTCGCGATCGGCGACGTACAGGCCGGGAACCTCGCCCCAGGGGTTGGACGACGGGACGGAAAATGCAATCTTCGTCCCGGATGGGGAGATGGCGAAGTATCGGATCGTGGTGAAGTCCGATGCCGCGGTCGCTGCCGCCGCCGGCTGCGGACGGAGTCCCAACCAGGCCGCCGAGACGAGGAGACTGATCACCAACGCGAGCCGGGTCGCGCGCGCCGCGCGACTCACAACCAATTTCGTTCCCAACGGTATGCCCCCTGCGTCGGTACCGCTCCCGGGCTCAGGGTACATGCCCGCCTCACCCGGCCCGCTACGTCGGGAAAGATGTCGACCCCGGGCGCGCCGGCCGTGAAGGACGCGTCAAGAAGCAGGCGAGGCGCGTGAAGACGGCGTGAAGAGCGACGCGGCCGCCGCCGCGTCCCGGTTTAGTGACGGTATGGGTGTCGGCAGTCGGGGGGCGGGTAGCCGCGGTGTTGCTCAGGCATAGCACCCAAGTCGACACGGGGGACGGGCCGACCGCGCCGGTGCCCGCGCCCGGCCACAGCCGCACATTCCTGCTCCCGACCGCGCCCGCGCCGGCGGTGGCGCTCGACGAGACGTTCGGCTTCCGCCTGAAGAACAAGCTCCTCGGCCCGGCTCTGGACAATGACCGGCTGGTCCACGAGCGCCTCGGCAAGCCGACGGCGCTGGCGGTGTTCGCCTCGGACAACCTCTCGTCGTCGGCGTATGCCACCGAGGAGATCCTGAAGGTCCTGCTCCCCGCCGTCGGCGTGGCCGCCTTCGCGTTGGTCGTCCCGGTGACCATCGCCTTGCTCGTGGTCCTCGGCTTCTTGATCCTCTCCTACCGCCAGACGATCAAGGCCTACCCGACCGCGGGCGGCGCCTACATCGTGACGCGGGACAACTTCGGCCTGCTCCCGGCCCAGGTCGCGGGCGTCGCCCTGCTCAC
>JAUTXN010000236.1 GCA_030838045.1 Acidimicrobiaceae bacterium | reverse complement strand
AGAGCCAACCGGGTCAGGCGGCGATGATGAAGTTCATCCCCCTGTTTTTCGGGCTGATCTCGCTGAACTTCCCGGCGGGCGTGGTTCTGTACTGGACCGTCAGCAACTTCATCCGCGTCGGCCAGCAGTGGGCGCTCTACCGCTACGACCCCAAGGTCAAGGCGCTGGTCACCAAGGACGTGAAGGAGATCGAGGCCAGCCACAAGGCCAAGCCGGCAAGCGGCAAGTCGCGGTTCCGCGACCTGCTCAGCAACGCGGCCGAGGCCGCCGCCGACCGTAAGAATCAAGGGGGGAAAAGCGCCGCCAAACCCGGGGCGAAGCCCACGGGCGACAAGGGCGCAGCCGCCGGCAAGGGAGGCCGCACCCCGCCGGGCAAGGCAACGACAGGAACCTCGGGTGCGGCGTCCAAGTCACTGCGGCCCGGCACTCCCGGGGGGGCCAAGGGGACCGGCAACCAAAAGGGTTCCCAGAGACCGGGCGCCCCCAAGCCCGGCGCCCCTAGGCCGGCCACGTCGAAAACCGGCCCGGTCAAGCCAGGCGGCGCCAAACCGGGCGCCCCGAAGGCCGGGGCAGGCGGGGGCGCCAAACCCGGGGGCGGCGCCAAACCCGGCGCCCGACCCGCGGGTGGGGGCGGGACCAAGCAGGGAGGCGCCAAACCCGCTGGTAGTGCCGCTGGTGGTGGCAACCAAAAAGCCGCACGCGCCAACGCCAAATCGCCCGTGTCACCGGAAGGCACTGATGCAGTGGAGACCCCGGCGCCCACGGTGGCCGCGGTGGCGCCCACGCCCACACCGGCTGTGGCCACACCCGCACCCGCTCCCTCACCGGCTGCGGCACCGGCGGCGCCCGCACCGGCTCCGGCCAGTACCGCGACCCCCGAGGCGGCCCCGCCCATACCTGCGCCCGCGCCACCGGTGCCGGTTGCGGCCACACCACAGCCGGCCACCGCGGCCGACACGGCGCCCGCGCCGGCCGCGGGGGCAGCCGCCGCGACGGCGACCGAGCCTGCGACCGAAGCCAACGGAGGGGCCAAAACCGCCGCCGGCGGCGCCGGCGGCAACGGCGCCGTCAAACCCTCGGGCAACGGGGGAGCGACCGGCGGAAGCGGCAACGGCACCCCGGCCAAGGGCCGGACCGGCGGCGGAAGCGCCCACAGCGTGAACAATCGCCGTCGGCGCAAGGGCAGGTAGATCACGATGGAGTGGGTTGAGACAACCGGTCGCACGGTCGAAGAAGCCAAGGACGCCGCCCTGGATCAGCTCGGTGTCGACGAACAGGACGCCGAGTTCGAGATCGTGGAAGAACCGCGGTTCGGTTTGTTCGGCCGGTTGCGGTCCGAAGCCCGGGTCCGGGCGCGCGTCCGCCCGACCAAACCCCGCGCCAAGGAGGAACGCCGCGATCGCCGGGGCCGACATCGACCCTCGACCTCTGAGGCCGCTCCCCCCGCCACCAGCGACGACGCGTCGGGTGGGGCCAGTGCCCGCCCCGCGCGGCGACCCTCAGAACGAGATGGCACCGCTGCCAGTAGTGCTGCCCGGCCGTCGCGGCCGGCCGCGCCTGCTGGAACCTCAGCGGCGGGTGGGTCTGAAAGCGATGGCGGGGCCCACCGCGATGCCCGTCGCCGGCGCTCGACCCGGCCGCCCACCGCGGATACTGCCGATGACGGGGCGGGTGAAGGCGACGAGGCGGTCTCGCCTCGCGCCAGCACCAGGAGTTCTTCTGCTCGAACCCGTTCCAGCCGGCCGGCCAATGGTGAAGGCAATGACGATGCAACCACAAGCGCAGGAGGCGGGATGGACGTTTCACTCGACGAGCAGGGGATAGTGGCGAGGGAATTCCTCGACGGTTTGGTCGGTCGCATGACCCTGGAGGCCGAGGTCACCATCACCCAGCCCGAGGAAGACACCATCGAGCTCAACCTCGAGGGCCCGGACCTGGGGCTGCTGATCGGGCCGAAGGGGGCGACCCTCCTGGCCATTCAGGATCTGACCCGGACGGTCGTCCAGCGCAAGACCAGTGCCGCCAACGGTCGCATCTTGGTCGATGTGGCCGGGTATCGGCGCAAGCGCAAGGACGCCTTGGCCCGTTTCACCCGTCAGGTCGCCGAAGAGGTCCAGACCACTGGCACTCGCCGGGTGCTCGAGCCGATGAGTGCCGCCGACCGCAAGATCGTCCACGACACGGTGAACGACATCGAAGGCGTCGAGACGGTCTCCGAGGGCGAGGATCCCCAGCGGCGGGTCGTCATCCTCCCGGTATCCGCTGACACCTGACGAAACCGCAGTGGTGCTGGCCGAGCCTGCTCGGCAGGCGTTGTTGCAGGTGCTGGCGGCCGCCCGTGAGCAGCATTTCCTCGGCCCGGGCGACGTAGCCGCTCACGTCGAGCACAGCCTGGCGTTCACCGCGCTGGTGACGCACCCGCCGTCGGCGGCCGTCGATCTCGGGAGCGGGGCGGGCATCCCCGGGTTGGTGCTGGCGTTGGTGTGGCCGGCGTCGTCCTGGGTTCTGCTCGACGCCAACGTCCGGAGGACCGGATTCCTTCGCGACGCCGTCGAGTCGCTCGGCCTGGCGGAAAGGGTCGAGGTGCTCGCGGCCCGGGCTGAGGTCGCCGGGCGCGACCCAGCCAGGCGGGCTGCCGCAGACCTCGTGGTGGCGCGAGCCTTCGGGCCGCCGGCCGTGGTCGCCGAGTGTGCCGCTCCGTTGTTGCGTCCCGGCGGGGCAATGGTCGTGGCCGAGCCTCCGGGCGGCGCCCCCGAACGATGGTCGGTGGAAGGATTGGGGCTCCTGGGATTGGCCGAAAGCGGCCGCATGAGTGAGCCAGTCGCGCTGGTGCGTCTGGAGCAGGTCGGAGCCTGTCCCGATCGCTATCCCCGCCGGATCGGAATCCCGCTGAAGCGCCCGCTCTTCTAGCGCCTGCGGTCCGCAGACCCGCCGTGATGTTTCACGTGGATCCAATCGAGCTCTCCTCGGGACCGTGAATGTTTCACGTGAATCCACCCACTCAGTAGCAGTAGAGGGTTAAGCTCAATCACAAGTAGCGCTTGACCTTGACTGCTCCCGCGGGGAGGATGGTACCTGTGATCGATCCAGATCAGCTCCGAACCCGGGCCGCGGCCGTGTTTGACCGGCTCCGTGAGGACCAGGCCCGAGAATCGGCAGCCGTAGCCCGGGAGCAGCCCGAGTCCGCCGACGAGACCAAGCCCGGGACCGACCCACCGTTCGATGAACCCGTGGTGCTCCCAACGCTCGACGAACAACGTGATGATCGCCCTCGGCCTCCCTTGCCCAGGGTCATGGCGGTCGCCAATCAGAAGGGCGGCGTGGGCAAGACCACCACGGCGGTCAACCTCGGGGCCGCCCTGGCCGAGTTGGGGTACCGGGTCCTGGTCGTCGATCTTGACCCCCAGGGCAACGCCACCACCGGTCTCGGCATCAACAGTCGCAACCTTGATGCCACGATATATGACGTGCTACTTCATGATGTTCCGATGGAGGACGCCATAGAACCGACGAGCCTGCGCAATCTGTTCGTCGTGCCCGCCACGATCCACTTGGCCGGGGCCGAAATCGAGCTGGTGCCCGCCTTCAGCCGGGAACTCCGGCTGCGCAAGGCCATCGAACTGGTGACCGACGACTTCGATTACATCCTGATCGACTGCCCGCCGTCATTGGGCCTGCTGACGGTCAACGGCCTGGCTGCGGCCACCGAGGTCGTGGTTCCCATCCAGTGCGAGTACTACGCCTTGGAGGGACTCGGCCAGCTGTTGCGCAACGTCAACCTGGTGCAGACCAACCTCAACCCTCGCCTGGAGGTCACGACGATCGTCCTGACCATGTACGACGCCCGGACCCGCCTGGCCGAGCAGGTGGCGAGGGAAGTTCGCCAGCACTTCGGCGCCAAGGTGTGCCGGCACATGGTTCCCCGCACCGTCCGGTTGTCGGAGGCACCATCATTCGGTCAGCCGATCATCCTGTTCGATTCGTCTTCCCGGGGGGCTACCGCCTACCGGGAGCTGGCCAAGGAGGTGAGCGGTGGCGCGGCGCAGCGGGTTGGGTAGAGGGTTGGAGGCTCTCATACCGAACGATCTCCTGGGCGATCGCGGATCGGCGTTGCTGGAAGTTCCCATCAACAGTATTCGCCCGAATCCCCATCAGCCCCGGAACCATTTCGACGAGGAGGATCTGAGCTCCCTGACGGCGTCCATCCGGGCCGTTGGGGTGCTGCAACCGGTTCTGCTCCGCAGCGCGGCCGACGACCAGTACGAACTGATCGCCGGTGAACGCCGCTGGCGGGCGGCCCGTCGCGCCGGCCTGCACACCATCCCGGCGCTGGTGCGCACCGTCGATGACGTGGGCAGCGTCGAGCAGGCGCTGATCGAGAACCTGCACCGCGTCGACCTCAACCCCATGGAAGAGGCCGCGGCCTATCAACAACTGATCGAGGACTTCGGCCTGACCCACGAGCAGATGGCGTCCCGGGTCGGTCGTAGCCGGGCGGCGATCTCCAACACGATCCGGTTGTTCCAGCTACCGCCGACCATCCAGCGGTTGGTGATCGACGGCCAGCTCTCGGCTGGCCATGCCCGGGCGCTGCTCGGTACGCCCGATCGAAACTTCCAGGAAGCGCTGGCCCGCCGGGCCGTCGCCGAGGACCTTTCGGTCCGGGCGGTCGAGGAGGCCGTCCGGCAACGAAGTGAGCCGACGACCAACGGATCGGCCCCCCGAATCGGACGTTTGCGACCGCCGGGGGTGGTCGAACTGGAGAATCTGCTGTCGCAACACCTCGACACGAGGGTGAAGGTCGACATGGGAGCCCGCAAGGGCCGGGTGGTCATAGAATTCGCCACCCTTGAGGACCTTGAGCGGATCTACCGGGCCATGACCGACGACCCGACGGGCTGACCAGCCACTCCGCGGCCGGGTGACCCCGGCACTGACGGTGAATCACCGCTTGGTGATCCACAACCTGTGCATGACAGTGTGGATAGTTCACGTGGCATACCCCTCAAGTCAACCGCCCGTTCACGCCGGTTCCCCACAGGCCACCCGCCGCCGGGACCGCGACCTGCCGAACGGTGCCGCCGACCCAGCACCGAACGTGGTAGCCCCGGCGCACCTCGCCACGATTGCCACCCGCATCGCCACGCCTGGCCGTTCCATCGAGCGAACCCGGGGCACCAACAGGCGTACCCCCACCGCACCTTCACGCCGCGCTTGAGGGCGCGAAATGGCTGGGCGACCGGGCTTCGTCAGACCGGCGTGGTGGCCGGGGGGACGCTGGGATCGTCGCACGGCGACGACGCCCAGCACGCCAGGGCGCTCACCAGGGCGGCGGCCACGGTGACTGCGTGCTCGACCACCACCGACGGCGGCCCCAGCTCCACCAT
>JAUTXN010000192.1 GCA_030838045.1 Acidimicrobiaceae bacterium | reverse complement strand
ACCGAACTCCCATACCACTCGGCGCGTGGCCGCAGTCGGGTGCATGCTGGCCGGAGCAGTTGCTGGCGCTGTGGTGGTGCTCCACGCGTCGACCGGATGGGCCCTCGGCGTGGCGACGGCGCTCCTGTCGGCGGTGGCCGTCACCGCGAAATTCGGGCCATCGACCCTACGTCCGCACGCACCTGCGCCGCCTGACCAGCCACCACCACGATGAGGCCTCGAGTCGTTGCCGCGCGGTGCGAATTGAGGCGGTTGTGTCCATCGTTTGTGACGCCGCGGCGCTGACCGATGCGGCCGTGATTGGGTCGAGCCGGGACCCCGGTGTCGACGCCATACCCGAGTCGACACAGACCGGATCACTGGGTGCTCCACGCCGCCGGCTGGGAGTTGTGGTGCTCGCTTTGGCTCCCATGAGACAGAGGGACGCCTCTTGTGCTCGGGCTTGCGTGGCCCCGAACGCCGTTTCGATGACGCGTCACGCCTCGCATCGTCGTAAGCAACGTGATCGCACAAGTCGCCTTCCTTTGGGTGATTCGTACGCCTCGACAGCCCAACGCAGGACTTGCTGAAAACGACGCCATATTCGAAAGCGTCGTTCCCGATCGGATGGTCGCTGGGACCTGGTAGAAACCGTCCCGTAACCCCCACGCCGCTTGCTGCAGCAAGCAAATGCGGACCAGATACTGGCCGGCCGATCGTGGGAGCGAAACGACCTACGATCCCATGTCAAGGTCTAACGGTCCAAAATCGGTCCAAGACTCTGCTCACCGACCCTCGCCAGCGGTAAAATAGTGGCCTGACCTGCGCTTATACAGACAGTGGGCGCTGCGGGACTCGAACCCACGACCTCAGCCGTGTGAAGGCTGCGCTCTAACCAGCTGAGCTAAGCGCCCGGGAGCCGCAGTCTTGCGCCGCCGGGGCGAATCCGCAACCGATCCGGCGCAGCTCGGACTCGACTGTCAGATACGCCGTCGGGGGCAGGCGCACGACAAGGCGGGATCGACACCCCCACCTGCGGGCCAGCCCTCGGCTTCGGTCGTACCTGCTCGGCAGACATCTTCTTGGCGCCTCATCGAGCGCGGCCTGGTAGGTGACTTCCCTCGGAACGTGGGCCAACTCCGGCTCTTCCGGTCTAGGCCTGGTCTAGGCCCCAACCTGGCCAAGCAACCACGAACACCACTCGCCCACACCGTCGCCGGTACGAGCGCTGACACGGATGACGGTGGCCGAGGGGTTCACCGCCTTCAGATTGGCCAGGAACTTGTCCAGATCGAAGTCCAGATACGGCAGGAGGTCGACCTTGTTGACGACCACGACGTCCACGGCCCGGAACATGACCGGGTACTTGAGGGGCTTCTCCTCGCCCTCGGTCACGGCGTAGACCATGGCCTTGGCGTGCTCACCCACCCGGAACTCGGCCGGGCAGACCAGATTGCCGACATTCTCGATCAGAAGCAGGTCCAACTCGGGCAACGGGAGCCGGGAGAGGCCCGAGCGGACCATCACCGCGTCGAGGTGGCATTCCCCACCGAAACCGGCGCTGGTGTTGACCAACGACACGGCGGCGCCATAGCCCTCCAGCTGGTCGGCATCGATACTGGTGGCGATGTCGCCCTCCAAGATGCCGACTCGGGTCTCCGTTCCGAGCGCCGCGAGGGTGCGCTTGAGGAGAGTCGTCTTGCCCGCGCCCGGTGAGGACATGATGTTGACGACCCGGACCCCGGCGTCGGCAAAATCCTTCTGGTTGGCGTCGGCCACCCGGTCGTTCTCGGAGAGGATGTCCTCGAGGATCTCGACGCGTGCCGAGCCGGTCGTCACGTACCCGCTGTGGTCCCCGACATCGCGAGGGGTCGCGCCTTCAGGATCATGGTCGTGCTCGTGATCATGGTCATGCACGTGCATGGTCCCGTCCGGGTGGGGATGGAAGCGGCCCATCGATCAAACCTCCAGGATCTCGAGCGACACGACCATGAACTCCTGGCCGGTGAGCAGGGTGACGTTGGTGCTCTCGCAAGAAAGACACATCAAGATGGGGACGTCCAAGGTGCTGACGGCGTCGCAGTCCTGGCAGCCCACGGTCGCCGGAATCTGTTCGATCTCCAGCCGGCACCCCTCCAGGCCGGTGGCATCGGTCACCATCGTCCAGCAGAACTCCAGGGCATCGGGGACGATCTGGCGAAAATGGCCCACCTGTATCGCGACCGCACCGACTGGGCGGCCCGCGGCCCGTTCCCTGACCTTATTGGCGATGGCCTCGGCGATCGACAACTCGTGCATGCGCGCCTGCTCCTTCCTTGGTCGACCCTACAGGGGCCGTGACGCGCAGCGGTCCCGGTCACGCGAGCGCGACCAGGACCGACGTGCAATCAAGCTTGAATGCTCAGCCGCCGCCGAGTGCCTGCGCGTGGCCCACGGCCTCGGTGAGGTTGCGAGCTGCAGCGTTGAGATTGCTGTTGATGGCGTCCGCGCCGGGATGGAGGATGCGCGCGTGGCCCTCGATGGCCACGACGCCGCCCGCCACCTGGTCCAGCGTGTCGGCGATGCTCTGGAGCCCCGCCGTCACCTTCATCAAGAAGAACGCCAGCACGAGCGCCAACAACACGATGTCGGCGCACGTCAAAGCGACTCGAAGATGCATCTACATCCCCCTAAGAGATCCGAGAGTCGAGGCGTGGCGCCCCAGCTCGTCGCGAAGGACACCCGCCAACTCGGCCGTCTGGCCCAGCGCCGGGATCTTGCCGGTGTTGCCGGCGATGCCGCCGGCGGTGTTGAGGATGCTCTTGACGTCCCGGTCGATGTCGTTGACGAAGGCGAGCAACAGCGACAGCAGGACGACCACCACCAGCACGACGACGAAGCCGATGCCGATGGAGACCCACCACATGGTGATGTGCTCATGGGCTAGCGCAAGCACGTTCATCCGAATTTCGCCTCCAATACACCCCGGGCGGCAATGCAGCACTCCGCAATGTCCTTCAGCCCGGCGTTGACCTTGGGCACGTCACCAATGCAATTGGTCGCCGCCCTCGCCAACTCGAGCTGCTCATCTACCGCTAGCGCCTGGATTGCAATGCGGCGGGCCAAGCGCAAGATCGTGGCTACCAGTGCCACGACGATTGCAATGACCACGGCCGCGATGGCAAACCCTAGGTACCATCCGGTCAGTGCCACACCTACTGTCATTGATGACCCCCTCCTGCGAGTGTCTGTCACAATAGGCGAACAACACACGGCGGTCAACGTGAGGTTGGCCGTAAGTCAAAGTATTGGAGCGGTGCCGATGGCGGTCAATGGTTCGGTAAGTGATGAGGGTGTCGATCAGGCGGAAGTTTCGGCCGAAGACGACGTTGACGAAGTTGAAGCGAAGCCCTCTCGATCGGCCATTTCCCTACCAAAGGCCGGGCGTCGTCGGCTCCCGATCGTGTTGATAGGCGTCACTGCAGTCGTCGCCGTGGCGATCATCGCCGTGGTGGTCACCTCCGGCTCGTCGGGCTCAAAGACAACCTCGACAACCACGCCGACCAATCCCGCCTTCGTCGCATTCCAGGACAAGAGCGCCGGCTTCGAGTTGAGCTATCCGTCCACCTGGCAGAAGGGTACGCCCAACGATCCCAATGTGCCGTTGCTGCTGAACTTCGGCGCCGGCGGCTTCGACACGCTCCTCGTGCGCGTCGTGCCGATAGAGGCGGCGCAGGTCAATACCGCCAGCGCCACGGACATCAAGGCCTTCACCGATGCCATCATCAGCGGAACCAACGTCAACGTCCTGAAGCAGCAGGCCCTCACAATCAACAAGTTGCCTGCCTACTACTACTTCTACAGCCTGCCCAAGGATCCCGCCACGGGCGTCATCCTGGTCCACTCGCACTTCTTCATCTTCCCGCCCCACCAGATGGTGGCACTGACGTTCCAGACCGTTGACCAGGACTTTCAGAAGTTCGCGGCGGCCTTCGATCAGGTCGTGTCAAGTGTGCAAACCATCCCGACCCCGTAGCCGGGACCGGCAAGACCCCGTAGCCGGGACCGGCAAGACCCGGTAGGCGGGGTCCCGGAAACCCGGTAGCCGGGAACCCGCCACGACCGGCAACCCGGGACCGGCAAGACCCGGTTCGCCGGGCTCCGGGAGACCCGGTAGACGGGAAACCCGGCGGCCCGGAACCCGCCACGACCGGCAACCCGGGACCTCCACGACCGGGCAACCCGGAACCCGCCACGGGCAGCCTGAGTCCTCGGCCCGTCGCCAAGACCGCACGACTCAACGGAAGAACCCTTACGCCTGAACGCAAAAAGGGCCCACCGTCGATTTCTCGGCGGTGGGCCCTCGAAAAAGCTTAGGTACGGTTGCTCAGTGGCGGCGATGAACCGGCGGCGGCAGATTCGGGCGGCTGCGGCCGCTCGAAGGTGCCGGCGCAGCGGCGGCTCGGGCCGAGGACCGGCTGGGGGCCGGCGCGGCCGGAGCCGGAGCAGCACCACCAGTCGCCAGTGCGATCAACCCATGAAGGGCACCCTGGATGGCGCCGACATCGCGAGCGATGCTGCCCACCACACCCGGAGCGGGCTTCACCTGGCCGGCGATGCCGGTCACTGCTCCGAGGACGACGTCCAAGGCGGAGCTGATCTTTGCCAGGTTGCTCGCGATCATGATCAGGTAGATGGCCAGGCCCGCGACCAGCACCGCGGTGACCACCAATGTTCCAACTGCGGCAGGTGCCATTATTCCACTCCTCCTTGAATGCCTCGATGATTCCGCATGTCCCGACTCACAGCAGCTTCGTGATCGCTGCGCCGTAAGCGCCAACGCCTTGGCGGGCAACGCCAGCCAGTCGTTGCGTCTGCAGAAGCTTCGGAATTGCCTCGAGGTTTCGGCTCAGGCCGGCACCGTGTTCGAGGATGTCACCTGCGTGCTTCTGGATCTCCTTGATGGGTTTCATAACCCGTTGCAACAGCACGACCAACACAAGAGTTACAACCAACAGAACTGCGTTTCCGATCCACCACAACGCCACTCTGGGACACCCCCTTCAGGGCCGGCTCCGCACCGGCACCATGCAGTATATAGACCTGACTCAAGATGGAAAAGGGGCACGGTGGTATTAGTTCCACCGTGCCCCTCACCAGTCCTGCTACCTACTCATTCCTAACAAACCGGCCCTAGAGGTAGGAGCCCCAAACCAGGAAGCGGGATCCCTAGGACAGTCAGCTTGTCATGACAGATCCCAGTTGCCTGGGTCAAGATTCCGCCAGCAAGTCCGTTGATCGAACCCGTGTCACCCTTGATCCCGTCGACCAAGGCAATGATCTTGTCGGCACGACCATTGATGGCCACGATGCCTTGCTGGATGTTGGTGACGTCAGCATTGACGGCATTGAGGCTGGCGCCGATCGAGTTGACCGACGAGTTGATCGATCCCCCCGCATTGCCGATCGAGTGCACCGTCTGGTTGATCGACGAGGCGTTCTTCAGGATCTCCGACGCGGTGCCGTTGATGCTGTTGGCTGCCGTCAGGATCTGACCGGCCTGGGCCGAAAGCGGCTTGGCGGCGTCGTTGATCTGCACGACGATCGCTTCCGTCTGACTGAGCACCGGCAGGGCGTTGGTGGGGCAAGTGCCCTGCTTCGCCGGATCGCAGCCGGTATTCAGGTCCTTGTCGGCACCCTTGACCGATCCCGTGATGTCCTGGACCCGGGTGTTGATCGTCTGAGCGGCTTCCAACGTCCGGGTCAGTTCCACGACGGCTACGAGGGCGAAGACGATCACGATCGTCAGGATCACCCCCACGATGCCCCTCTCGTCGTGCTTGGGCGAGCCCATCAGCAGCCCCGGTGAGCGTGGCCGGCAGCGAGGGCGGGGATGAGCGGGTTACTCACGACGGGGCCGTTGCAGATGCCTCGCAACTGGCTGTCGATCCCCGGTACCAGGGTTCCACCCACGTTGCCGGTGTCGCCCCGTGCGGCCGAAAGGACGCCGTTGGCGATTGCCACCCGCTGATGGATGTTCTGGACTCCCAGCTGACTGCCAGCACAAGTGGCACCACAGTTGCCTGCGGGGAGGTTCGCCGCGTTCAGCGTGCTGTTGATGTTGCCGGCCGTGGAAAGCACTGACGTCAGCACCGACGACGTGTTGACCAGGGATGACGAGGTGTTGACCAGCGAGCCCGAAGTGTCCTTGAGCGAGCCGTCCACCGCCTGCAAGCTGGTGTTGATCGACGTCAGTGCGTTGACAATGTCGCCCGCTTGCCCGGTGATGGGCTTGAGGGAGTTGTCAATGCTGGTGAGGCTGGCGTTGACGTTCTGGATCTGGCCCGGGAGGGTCTTGACGTGTCCCCCGGCCCCGCTGACCGCGTTGCTGGCGGTCCCCAGGTTGCCGTTGATGTGAGCCAGCGACTGGGTGATGAAGATCAGATAGAACACGACCACCAGTACGACGACGGCCAGCAGAGCGATCCAGACCTTGAGCCAACGGCTCAGGAATCGGGCCTGGTCCAAGTCGACGCTACGGAGCCGAGATGTTGAAAGAGCAGCAGTCATATCGTCGCCTCCCTTAGCAGCCGCTGCCGGCGGGGTTGCCACCGAGGTCATAGTTGATGCAGCCGGCGTGCTTGAGGGCACCCGTGAGGCCGCCGTTGATGACGCCCGTGTCGCCCTTGATCTGCTGGGCAACGCCGATCGTCGTATCCAGGTTCGTGTTGATCTGGGCGACGCCACTCTTGATCGAGTTGGCCACCGAAAGGATCGACGATGCCGCGGAGTTGATCCCGTTGGCGGTGCTGTTGATGGCACCGGCGGAACCGTTGATCGCCTTGGCGGTGTTGTCGATCGTCCCGGCCGAGCCGTTGATGGACGACGCCAAGCCGTTGATGGAGTTGGCCAAGTCGACTACCTGGGCCAGTTGGCCCTGCAGCGGCTTCGCCGAGTTGAGGATCGACGTCCCGAGCTGGTTCGTCTTCGTCAGCTGGAGGATCGAATCCGTGTTGTCGTTAATCCCGCGACCGGTCTTGGAGATCGTCGCCGCCTTCTTGTTGATGGCTTCTGCGGTTGATGCCGTCCTTTGGAGCAGCACCACCGCGATCACTACGACTACCAGTACGACGATCAGTAACAGCGCACTGCTCGTCGACTGACCAGTCTCGTCACGCCTGCGGCCTCTGGCCACCAAGCCCCCTTTCGACAGATGGGAAGTATCCGAGAGTCGGACTTGGTCCGACCCCCGTGTGTTGCAGCATGTCCTTCTCGGTACTTCGCTCCAGCCTCTTCGACCGATGTGCCGCAAGGGTCTGCAGAGCCAGGTGAGATGCGCCGGGGCACTGTATTCCAAAAGCGGCAATTGGGGCAAGTATGACCGGCTTCGAGCAAAACGCGCGTCGGAGGTCGACGCACGGCCGACCGTAAGGCGTTTGCGCTGGTCCAGCCTCCCCCAAATGGTGGAGCCCGCGGGGTATGACTAGTTACTAATGACTAGTCACTCTGCCTGAAGCCGCCGAGCCTCAGCAGATGCGTGGGAGGGGGTCGCCGACCAGCATGTCGACGATCCGGGTACCGCCGAACGGCGTCACCAGCACGACCAGGCCCGGCGGGTCGGCCCACATCTCGCCCACCCGGACCGCGTCGCCGCCCAATGGGTGCTCGCGCATGGCAGCCACGGCGGCATCGGCCTCGTCGGCAGGGACGATCGCCACGAACTTTCCCTCGTTGGCCACGTACACGGGGTCAATGCCGAGCATGTCGCACGCCCCCCCGACGACGGCCCGAATCGGCATCAACGCCTCTTCCAGGCGGACCGTGAGGTTGCAGTCGCGGGCCAGCTCGTTGCACACGGTGCCCAGCCCACCCCGGGTGGCGTCACGCAGCCAGCGGGTCCCGGGCGCGGCCGCCAGCAGGATCTCGACCAACTCGTTGAGGGCGGCGGTGTCGCTGTCCACCTGGGCGTCGATGGCCATGTCACCCCGGGCCAGCATCACCGCGGTGCCGTGGTCGCCGATCGTTCCCGACACGATCACGGCGTCACCGGCGATGACGCGCGCCGCGGTCAAGTCCCGGCCCTCGGGGATGATCCCGATGCCGGCGGTGTTGATGTACACGCCGTCGGCGGCGCCCCGGTTGACCACCTTGGTGTCACCGGTGACGATCGACACCCCCGCCTTCAGGGCCGCGGTGGCCATGTCGGCCGCGATCTCGCGCAGCGATTCGATCGCGAAGCCCTCTTCGATGACGAACCCGGCCGACAGCGCGATCGGGCGGGCCCCCATCATGGCGAGGTCGTTGACCGTCCCGTTGACGGCGAGGTCGCCGATGGATCCACCGGGAAAACGCCACGGCTTCACCACGAACGAGTCGGTCGAGAAGGCCAGACGCTCACCGCTCGGAAGGGTGATCACCGCGGCATCGGTCTGCAATGCCTTGCGGTCGTGGGCGAAGGCAGGCAGGAACACCTGGTCGAGCAACGCTGCGGACGCTTTGCCGCCCGCGCCGTGAGCCGACGTTACGACCTCGTCGAGCAGGCGGGGCTTGCGCCGGCGGAACGCTTCGATCCGTTCGAAGACCGCCTCTTCGCGCTCTCGCTCCTGACCTTCGGAGCCATTAGACCCGTCGGAGCCATCGTCGGCCGCCTCGGCAATCTCTTCGGTGACGTCGGTCATTTCGAGCTCCCTTCCAGCGTGGATTGGTCCGCCAGAAGGCGCTGCACGACCGACCACAGTTCGAACACCAGCGCGTCCTGCGCCTCTTGGATGCGGTGGACGCTGTCAGAGCGCACCACCAGGCAATAGTCGACCTTATCGTTCCCAGCCATGGCGCCGCCGTTGTAACCGGCGAGGCCGATGGTCATGAGCCCCCGGTGTTTGGCCTCGCCAAAGGCATGCATGACGTTGTTGGAGTTGCCGCTCGTCGACAGCCCGAGTGCGATGTCGTCGGCCCGGGCGTGGGCGATGAGCTGGCGGGAGAACACCAGCTCGAACCCGACATCGTTGGCCAGGGCGGTGAGGACCGCCCGGTCGTCGACCAGAGGCCACGCCGGAAGCGGCCGGCCCTTGATCGGGTGGCGGAATATCTCCGCGGTCATCTCGGCGTCGGTGGCGCTGCCGCCGTTGCCGAAGGTGTAGAGCCGCCCGCCGCGGGCGAAGCGGGCGGCCATCTCGGCACCCACGGTTTCCACGACACCCGCCCATTGGGCCAGCGTCGCCAGTTGCAGCTCCCGGCTCTGGGCCATCTTGCCCCGGGCCGACGCCGCCAGATCCACCAGCAACGCGCTCGAGTCCCGCTCCTCGGAGTCGATGAACGGGTACAGGAAGTTGGTCGGCTCGGCGGTCACAGCTCGCTGTCCTCGAGCGCCGTGATCGCGGTTCCGGCATGGACGAGCAGCAGGTCACCGGGTTGGCGGGGGCCGACCAGGGTGATGTCCACCCGCTCACGGTGGCCCTGGGCCAGCACGACCGCGGTGTCGTCCTCGCGGGTCTCGACCACTTCGACCAGCCGACCCTCGTCGGAACAGGTGATGCACACCTCGTCGGTGCACGCGGGTGGCTCGACGAGGAGGCCGGGGTGCTCGAAGACCACATGCACCAGTTCCCAGAGCAGGTGGTACAGCACGACGTATCCACCCGCGCTGCCCGCGATCTCGGGGTCTACGCCGTCGACCCACAGGAGGTGGTCTGCGGCGCTGGCCGGCGGACGGGGGCCGGCCCCGATCCAGGTGGTCGTGAGTCCCCACGCCTCGCTCCGCCGGAGTAGAGAGGTCAATTTCCCATCCTCTGCCGTACCCAGGGCGCACAGAAGATCCCCCGGTCGCACCAGGACGCGCAGTGCCCCGAGCAGGTCGTCGTCGTTGACGTAGATGGCGGGCAGGGCCCGCTTGCCCATGATCACCGGGTGGACGAACTCGACGGCCACGTGGCGGCCGTGGGCCGACCAGTTGGGGGCGACGCACCACATCGTGGCCCCGGCGGCGAAACGGCGGGCGAGGGAGAGAGCGGCGGCGGCCAAGTTGTCTGCGGCCGATTCGAGCGCCGCGAAGTCGATCGCCAGCTCTCTCTCGTCGGACATAAGTGGGTTGGGCACCATGAATCCTTTCGGGACGGTCAGACCGCGAGAACGAGCACGCGTGTTCGAACCGGCACGAACCACTCTACGTCCGGACTACCGAGTCGACACCGCCGTGGCGGCTGCGATGACCACTTGGCCGAGCGCCAGCCCCCCGTCGTTCGGAGGGACGATCCGGTGGGTCAGCACCTCGAAGCCTCGCCGCTGCAACTCCGCCCGGGCCAGGCGCAGGAGCAGGACGTTCTGGAACACGCCCCCCGAGAGCGCCGCCCGGGACAGCCCGATCGGTCCCGCGATCTCGGTTGCCAGCTCACCGACCAGTTGCGCCACCGCCAGGTGGAATCCCGCCGCGACCTCGCCCGGCGCGATCCCGGCGCGGAGGTCGGCGACAATTGCTCGCAGGACCGAGCCGGGATCGATCACGTCGCCATCGACGGTGAATCGGTACCGGCGGCCAGAGGCCAGGTGGGTCTCGGCCTGGGTCTCGAGCTCGATGGCCGCCTGGGCCTCGTACGACACGCGGTGACGGACGTCGAGCAGGGAGCTGACGGCGTCGAACAGCCGGCCCATGCTCGAAGTGGGCACGCACATCACATCGCGTTCGAGCTGGCGCCGGAGGGCCTTCAGCTCGGCCTCGTCGGTGGCCTGCACCGGCGCCAGGTCGTCTTCCCACTCGATCCCCGCGGCCCAGAGGTGGGCCAGGGCCGCCCGGTAGGGCCGCTTGATGGTGGCGTCGCCCCCCGGCAACGGCACATAGCCGAGGTGTGCCACCCGGGTGAAGCGGTCGTATCGGGCCAGGAGCACCTCGCCCCCCCAGATGGCCCCGTCGGGGCCGTAGCCGGTGCCGTCGAAGGCGAAACCCAGCACCTGCTCGGTCGCCGGCACCCCGTGTTCGGCCATGACCGCCGCCACATGGGCGTGGTGGTGCTGGACCAGCGACAACGGCAGCCGGGCCGGGCCGGCGTGGTCTGCACGGTCGGCGCGGTCGGCGCGGTGGTGGGCGTCGTTGGCGTGGTCCTCGGCCCAGTTGCGGGTGTGGTAGCCGGGATGCATGTCGGCGGCCAGACGTTCGGGCACGATCTGGTAGATGTCGCGGAACTGACCGACGCTGCGCTCGAACGCCGCCAGGGTCTCGGGGCTGCCCATGTCGCCGATGTGTTGGCTCATCCAGGCGTCGGCGCCCGAGGCCAGGCAGAAGGTGTTCTTGAGTTCCCCGCCGACCGCGAGCGTCGGCCGGACTTCGAGGGGGAGGCGCAGGGGCAGGGGGGAGTAACCCCGGGAGCGCCGGACCGGCAGTTCCTCACCGTCGACCATGCGAACGACGGAGTCGTCGCAGGGCACGTGGATGGGCCGGTCGTGGATCAGCCAGCAGTCGGCCAGCCGCCCCAGCCGCCGGCGGGCGTCGGCGTCGTCGTAGCAGATGGGCTCGTCGGTGATGTTCCCGCTGGTCATGACCAGCACCTCGGGCGCCGGCGGGCTGCCCGCGTCGGCGCGGTCGCCGGGTACCGGGTTGAACAGCAGGTGGTGCAGCGGAGTGTAGGGAAGCATGATCCCGATCATCGGATTGGCCGGGGCCACCAGCGGCGACAGGGGCGATCCCGCCCGGACCGCCAGCAGCACGATCGGCTGCTGGGGCGAGCGCAGCAGCCGGGCCTCGTCGTCGTCGATGTCGGCCAGCTGCCGGGCCACGTCGAGGTCCCGGGCCATCACGGCAAACGGCTTGTCGGCCCGTCCCTTGCGGCTGCGCAGGAGTGCGACGGCCGAGTCGTCGCCCGCGTCACATGCGATGTGGTAGCCGCCGAGGCCCTTGACTGCGACGACCTGGCCCGCGGCCAGCGCCCGCTGGGCCGCGATCAGGGCCGCGTCGGTACCGTCGACGCGGCCCTCGGGCAACTCCGGCGATTCGAGCCACAGCCGCGGGCCGCACTCGGCGCACGCCAGCGGCTGGGCGTGGAAGCGCCGGTCGCTGGGGTCGTGGTATTGGGCCGCGCACAGGTCGCAGAGGGGAAACTTCGCCATGGTGGTGTTGGGCCGGTCGTACGGCAACCGCTTCGTGATGGTGAAGCGGGGGCCACAGTTGGTGCAGGTGATGAACGGGTAGCGATAACGCCGGTCGGCCGGGTCGAACAACTCCCGGAGGCAGTCGTGGCACAAGGCGGCGTCGGGCGCCACGAAGGTGCGCACCGCCGAGTCGGCCCGGCTCTCGACGATCCGGAACCCGACGTCGCCCAGGGCGTCGGCAACCGAAGACTCGACCGAGTCGACCCGGGCCAGCGGGGGCGCCTCTCCCCGGAGCCGGGCCTCGAAGGCATGGACAGCAGCGGCGGGCCCCTCGATTTCGATGAAGACGCCGTCGGTGTCGTTGCCGACGTGGCCGGCGAGGGACCACTCGCTGGCCAGCCGGTGCACGAAGGGCCGGTAGCCGACACCCTGCACGACCCCCCTGACCCGGATGCGCAGCCGCAGACGTGCGGTGTCGGCTTTGGCCGGCGCGCCCGGAGAGAAGGTCATGCTTGGCCCCGGAATCCCACGCACAGGATTCTACGGGTTGAACGGCAGCGGGCGGAGTCGGCTCACATGAAAAGACGCCACGTTACGTCGAAATGCGATTTTCGACGCACCGTGGCGCTTCTCCAAGTCCGCTGTTCCCCGCGACCCCCGCAGCGACCCCCGGTGCGGAAGGGCGCAGTTCCGATGCTTAGACCGACTCGAGCGCCCGGTCGTACTTGCCGAGCGCGGCTTCGCTGTTGCACTTGGTGCGCAGCGCGAGAACGTCCTGCGCCGCCTTGCGGTTGTTGGCGTCGCCGCCCCAGGTGCGCAGGGCGTCGTCTTGGAGGGCCCGCCCATAGGAGAAGGTGAGGGTCCACGGGAGGGGGCCGAGCCGGTTCATGGCGTCGAGGTGCTCGGTCGCCACCTGCGAAGCCTGGCCACCTGAGAGGAAGGCGATGCCGGGGACGCTGGCGGGAACACAGTCGAGCAGGCAACGCACCGTCGCCTCCGCCACTTCCTGCACCGACGAGCCCGGGCCCTTGGACCCGGAGATCACCATCGAGGGCTTGAGGACGATGCCCTGCAGGTCCACGCGCGCCAGCGCCAGCTCCGCGAACACCTCACGCAGCGTGTCGTGCGTGACCTCGCTGGATCGGGCCAGGTCGTGGCTGCCTTCCATCAGGACCTCGGGCTCGACGATCGGTACCAGACCACCCTCTTGGCACAGGGCGGCGTAGCGGGCCAGCCCGTGGGCGTTGGCGTGGGTGGCGTTGCGCGTCGGGAGGCCGTCGCCGATGTTGATGACGGCCCGCCACTTGGCGAAGCGGGCGCCCAGCTCGTAGTACTCGGCGATTCGCTCACGCAGGCCGTCGAGTCCCTCGGTCGTGGTCTCCCCCGGGGCGCCCGCCAGCGCTTTGGCGCCGGTGTCGACCTTGATCCCGGGCAGGATGCCCCGGCTGGCCAGGACCTCGGGGAACGGAGTCCCGTCCGAGGTCGCCTGGCGCAGCGTCTCGTCGTACAGGATGACCCCACTGATGTGGGATTCGATGCCCGGCGCGGTGAGCAGCGCCTCGCGGTACTGCCGCCGAAGTTCGACGGTGGAGGGAATCCCCAAAGCGGCGAAGCGCTTGGAGATGGTGCCTGAGCTCTCGTCGGCAGCCAGGATGCCCTTGCCGGGCGCAACCATGGCCGCGGCCGCGGCGTGCAACGTGTCGGTCGTCATCGCGTGATCGTCGCGCGAAACGACCTCCCGGCGCAACGCCTCTTAGGGCGCCACCTCGAGGTCGCGACCCTGGCTGCGGCGGGCCAGAAGCAAATGGTACAAGAAGATCAGTTGGACGACCGCCAGCGGCTCACTGCGGAGGTCGCCGTCAATTAGCCCGAGCGAGTCGGGCAGACCCTGGCCGATGCCGAGGCCCGCCCAGATCGCCTCCTCGACCCGTTGGGTCGTCTCCCGGGAGGCGTAGGCGTGGACGTGGAGGGCGTCGACGGGCTTTCCGTCGTCGTCTCGCGCCAGCTTCAGGTGGATCGCCTCTCGCGTGTCGGCGGTGAGGATGCCCGTGAGGTCGGGGTGAGGCGCCGTCGGGCGCAGCAACACCGTGGCGCTGAGCAGGCCCGCCTCGACCTCGCCGCGCTCCTCGATGGGAGCGAAACGCACCACCACATCGGCCCACGTGCGCTGGGGCCGGATGAACGCCGCCGACTCGGGCTCGCGGCGGCGCAGGTCGTCGCGGACCTGTTGTTCGGAGTAGCCCCGGTCGCGCATGTCACGCTTGATCTTCCAGGCGTATCGGGTGGACTCCGGCGGGTCCAGGTACACGCTCAGGTCGAAGCAGGCCCGCGACAGCCGGCTGTGGAGGGGGAGCAGGCCCTCGACGATGACGTAGTCACGGGGTTCGAACAGCACCGGCCGGTCCAGCATCCCGGTGTGGTGGTTGTACACCGGTTTCAGGATCGGCTCGCCCATGGCCAGCAGTTGCAGGTGCTGCTCCATGATCTCCATGTAGTTGCAGGCCGGGTTGAGCGGGGTGAACGGCAGGCCCTTGCGCTCCTGGCGGTCGAAGCGGTGGTAGTCGTCCACGCAGATGGAGCTGATGTTGTCCGTGCCGATGGCCGCCAGGAGTCCGCGGGTGAGGGTGGTCTTGCCTGCGGCACTGTCACCGGCGATGGCAATCATCACCGGCCGGTGGACACTCGGAGGACCGGCTCGGCGCATCACGACCCGCTTGTGGGTCACGTCGGCTCCTCGTTCAGTGGGTGGGCAGAGCGACCGGCGCAGCGGCAGCCGCCGATGCCGGGGCAAAATCCGCCGTCAGCAACGACGGCGCGATGGCAGGACTCGGCTGAGTCATGAACGAACGGTACGGATGGCGGAGCCACGAGGCATCCCCCCTCGGGGGGAACGGTCGTGGTATCACCGGGGCGATCGTGACCCCCGCTCTCGTAGGCTCTCCAGTTGTGTCAGAGCAGCCCCCCCTGGTCATCCCGCGGACCGGACCGATCCGGTTGCTGCTGGTCGACGACCACCGGATGGTGCTCGACGGGTTGACGGCCATGCTGCGGCCCCACGCCGATGTGGCCGAAGTGGTGGCCAGTACGACCGAGCCGGCCGAAGCGCGCCGGTTGGCGGTCGACGCCAAACCCGACATCGCCCTGCTCGACGTGCGCATGAAGGCCACCAGCGGGCTCGACCTGTGCGAGGAGCTTCTCCGGGTGGCGCCCGGCCTGAAAGTGGTGCTGCTGACGGTGTACGACGACGAGCAGTACCTGTTCCAGGGGCTGCGAGCCGGGGCATCGGGCTACCTCACCAAGCAGGTCGTGGCCGAGGAGCTGCTCACCCACCTCCGCCGGGTGCTCGACGGGGAGATCGTCATCGACGCGTCGCTCGCCGGTCGGGTGGCGCTGTCGGCGGCCCGGCTGCACCGGGGCGAGTTCTGGCCCGGCGCCCACCTCGGGCTGAGCCAGCGCGAGAGCGAGGTGCTCGAGCTTATGGTGCACGGCAACTCCAACCGGGCCATCGCCCACCGCCTGGTCTTGGGCGAGGAGACGGTGAAGACCCACGTCCGGTCGATCTTCCGCAAACTCGACGTGACCGACCGCACCCAGGCCGTCGCCTTCGCCCTGCGGGAGGGTGTCTTCCTGTGAGCGACGGTGGTGAGGAAGTCGATCGGGGGAAAAGCGCCGCCGGGAGCGACGAGGCCGTAGCGGAGCGGGCCTGGTCGGATCTGCTCCGCCAGATCATCGAGTTGAGCACCTCGGAACGGAACTTGCGCCTGGTGCTGCGACGGGTGGCGGAGTTCGTCGTCGCCACCACCAAGGCCGACGTGTGCTTCGTCCACCTGGTCGACGCCGAGGCGGGCGAGATCGTCCTCATGGGGGCCACCCCGGAGCAGTTCGACCAGCTGGCGGGCACCATCCGTCTCCCGTTCGGCGTGGGCGTCGCCGGTTGGGTGGCACAACACGCCAAGCCCGCCGTGGTCCGGGACAAATGGAGCGACCCCCGCTACGTGTACATCCCCGCCCTCAAGGGCGAGGAGTTCAACTCCATGATCTCGGTCCCCCTCCTGCGCCCGGGAGGGGTCGTGGTAGGGGTGCTCAACGTGCACTCCCGCGACACCGATCATTTTCCGCCTGGGGACGCCGCCCGCCTGGGCGAGGTGGCCAACGTGCTGGCCGGGCTGGTGGAAAACGCCGTCCTCTACGACCGCCTGGCGAATCGAGAAGCCGAGGTCGGGCGCTTTGCGGCCCAGACCATCGAGTTGCAGGAGTTGGATCGCCGGCGCATCGCGGCCAACATCCACGACGGCATCAGCCAGCGGCTGGTCAGCGCCTGGTACCACCTGCGAGCGGCCCGGACCCTCCTGCTGGCATCCGGGTCGGGCTCGGATTCGGCCCGTGATCGCGCCGGCGACGGGGCCGTCGTGGCCGAGCTGGAGACCACCGAGGCGCTCCTTTCCGACGCGTTGGACGAGGCCCGCCACGCCATCGGCGGCCTGCGCCCGGCCATCCTCGACGATCTGGGACTGACCGCGGGACTGACCAGCCTGGCCTCCTCCCTCGGCAGCGATGCCGAGATCGAGCTGGAACTGGAGGCCTGCGCCCTGCCGACCCACGTCGAGACGGCGCTGTACCGCATCTCCCAGGAAGCGCTGCAAAACGTGATGAAGCACGCCCAGGCGCAGCACGTCCGCGTCGGTCTGCAGGAGGCGGGCGACGGCCGCGTCATCCTGACCGTCAGCGACGACGGGGTGGGCTTCGAACCGACGCAGGCGGTCGGTTCGATGTCCTACGGGTTGCAGGGCATGCACGAACGAGCGGGCCTGATCGGCGCCCAGCTGGAGCTGCGTTCCCGGCGAGGCGAGGGCTCGACGGTCATCGTCACGGTCCCCCGCCAGGCCACCAGCCGCCCCGCCGACCCGGACACGGTGGCGCTCAGCCTTGAAGGCTCACCCGGCCCTCAGGCGTAAGGTCGAAGCGGTCCGGCACATCGGTCATCGACTGCGCCAGCAGCATGGCTGTGGGGCTCAGCGCACCTGAGGCATGCGCCACCAGGTGCCACGGCCGGTCGAGCGGGGTACCCGGGCAGGGCCAGATGGCCATGGTGCCGTTGGCGATGCGGTCGGCCACCGCGTCCAGCGAGATGAGCGCGATGCCCAGGCCCGCGGCAACCGCCTGCTCGATGGCGCCGTTCGACCCGAGGATCATCGTGGGAGGGGCGATGCCGAGGTCGGCCAGCAGATGGTCGGCCGCGTCGCGCGTTCCCGAGCCCGCCTCGCGCATCAGCCAGGTCTGATCGGCCAGCGTTGCCACCGGGACCTCCCGGCCCGAGATCGGAGGGCCGATCAGGACCAGCTGGTTGGGCGCGGTCGCCAGCACCCGAACCGGCGCCGCCACCGGGGGCCGGCCGGCGATGACGAGATCGGCGCTGTGATCGCGCAGCGCCTCCCACACCATCGTCCGGTTGCCGACCTGAACGTCCACGCCGGCGTCGGGATGTTGCTGACGGAACACCGCCAGCAACGGCGGCAGCAGACGCTCGGCTGCGGTGGTGACGGTGACCACGTGAACGGTCCCCTGGCCTGGCGCTTCCAGACTCTGGGCGCTGCGCACGGCCAAGTCGAGCAGGCCCAGGCTCTGGCGGACCCGGGCCGCGAAGGCTGCGCCCGCGGGCGTGATCCGCAAGCCCCGGCCCTGGCGGGCCACGAGGGCCACGCCCAGCTCCCGCTCGAGGCTGGCCACGGCGGCTGAGACCGACGGCTGCGACACCACCAGCCGTTCGGCCGCCGCTCGGACCGACACCGTCTCGGCGACAGCCAAGAAGGTCCGCAATTGGGTGAGGGTCACGCGCCCGTCAAGCTACCCGGCTCGCTCCGGGCGTATACCATGACGCCCGTTCATCCCATGGAGCGCCCATGACTCCTTCCAGTACCACCGGCCGTCGGGTCGCGGTCGGGGACGATTTGCTCGATGCGATGGTGGAGGCCCTCCCCGTCGCCGTCGTGGCTGTCGACCCTGACAGCCGGATCGCGCGCGTCAACGCAGCCGCCGAGGCGCTCTTCGGCTACGACCGGGACGACCTGATCGGGTCGTCGATCGAGCTCCTCGTTCCCTTCGGGATGCTGACGGGCCGTGAGGATGTACTGAACGAGTACGTGCACGACGGGGACTGGGCCGTGACGGAGTGCGTCGCCCGGCGCAACGACGGCGGCGAGATCTGGGTCGAGGTCACCGTCAATCCCCTTGAGTTGACCGTCGGCCTCGGAGCCCTCATCACGGTCAAGAATGCGGGCGAGCACGCCCTCATCTGCGAACGCCTGGCCATCCTCGAGGCCTTCGTCGAAACCTCTGAGGACGCGGTGTTCAGCCAGGATCCCGAGGGGCGCATCACCAGCTGGAACCGCAGCTCGGAACGGATCTTCGGCTATCCCAAGGAGGAGATCCTCGGGCAGCTGTCGACCGTGCTCTTTCCGGACCACCTCCGGGTCGAGGCTCAACTGGTGTTCGACACGGTCAGTTCCGGCGACCGGGTGGATCACTACGAAACCGAGATCCAGCGCCGGGATGGGATGCCCATCCCCATCTCGCTCTCCCTCTGCCCACTGTTCAAGGGCAATGGCGAGCTGACCGCTTCGGTCATCATCGCCCGGGATGTCACCGAGCAGCGACTGGCCCAAGCGACGCTGTCAGAGATCGAGACCCGCATCCGCGAAGGTGAAGCCCTGGCCCATGTGGGCAGCTGGCTGTGGGATGTCCGCACCGGGACGGTGCAGTGGACCGACGAGCTGCACCGCATCCACGGCGTCGATCCCCTGGACTTCGAGGGCACCCTTGACGCCCACGTCGACCAGGTCCACCCCGAGGACCAGGCACGCGTGTGGCGGGGCCTCGCCGAGGCGGTGGCCACCGGGCGCCCGTTCGAGGACGAGTACCGCATCATCCGCCCCGGAGGCGAGCACCGTTGGGTCTACGCCCGAGCGGAACCGACCGTCGGCTCCGCAGGCGACGTCGTCGGCTTGCGCGGCATCAGCCAAGACGTCAC
>JAUTXN010000180.1 GCA_030838045.1 Acidimicrobiaceae bacterium | reverse complement strand
CGCGGGGGCAGTCGTCCGGCGGCCGGGGTGCCACGGGCGGGGGGCAAGCCCCCGATCGTCCCCGCCAGCGCCAAGGCCAGCGCCAAGACCAAGGCCAAGACTGCGGGCAAGGCTGAGGGCAAGGCTGAGGGCAAGGCTGCGGATGGTGCCGACGTCGCTGAGATCGACGAGGGCGAGGACGCAGTGCCGACCCAGCCGGTCGCAGCTCGTTCCGATACCAAGCCCAAGGCGGGCGCGGCCACCAACGGCGGAGGATCAGCAGCGGCCGGCGCGGGTGCCGGTGGCGCCGGAGCGGCCCGCCAAGCACCCAAGCCCCGTCCAGCGGGAACCAACCGCACCGGTGGCGGTGGCGGTGGCGGTGGCGCCAACCGTCCGGGACCCCGGCCCCGCAAGAAGGGTCGCCGCCGCTAAGAACGGCTGCAGCGGTAACAAAACTCGGCCAAGAGACACAAACCTGTACAGAACAGCGCCTCTCTCGGTGATTCGGGACGATTCGGCAGCGCCCGAAGCCGCAATCCCGCAACAAGGCGCCCGCCCCGGCGGGCCGGACCCCGGGCCGGGACACTTCCGGCAGCCGCTACCGTGGGGCGATGGCGAATGACGCCAGCTGGCTGAAGGATTTCGTGCGGGACATCCCGGACTATCCGCGGCCCGGCGTCACCTTCAAGGACATCACGCCGCTCCTGGCGGACATCAAGGCGTTCCGCTACAGCGTCGATGCCTTGTCCGACCACTTCGCCGGGGAAAAGGTTGACAAGGTGCTCGGCATAGAAGCCCGGGGATTCATCGTGGCCGCACCCGTCGCCTATCGCTTCGGCGCCGGGTTCGTTCCGGTCCGCAAGGCCGGCAAGCTCCCCTGGAACGTCGAGGCGCAGGAATACGTCCTGGAGTACGGCACCGACTCGTTGGAGATCCACCGCGACGCCCTCGGACCGGGCGACCACGCCCTCATCATCGACGACGTTCTCGCCACCGGGGGCACCGCGGCGGCCGCGACCCGCCTGGTCGAACGCCTGGGCGGCGTCACGATCGGAGCCGGTTTCCTCATCGAATTGACGTTCCTCGGCGGTCGCGGGAAGTTAGGGGGCTACGACGCCGTTTCACTTATCAGCTATGAGTAGGTCGACCATATGAGCCGTGAGCGGGCCCGAGGACCGGTGGCCAAGGGGCCAGCGACCAAAGGGCCGGCGAGCCGCGGACCGGTGCTCGAACTCACGGGCCGGCGCGCCCCCGGCGTCACCGTGCCCCGGGTGCTTCAGTGGCGCCGTCAGACGCCGCCGGCCGAGCTCCTGGCCCCCCTTCTCACGGCGTACAAGGAACGGCACCCGAAGAGCGACCCGGGCATGATCCTCCAAGCGTTCTCGGTGGCCGACGCGGCCCACGAGGGCCAGTTGCGCAAGTCGGGTGAGGCCTACATCACCCATCCGGTCTCGGTCGCCACCATTCTCGCCAGCCTCAGCCTGGATGACATCACCATCGCCGCCGCCCTGCTGCACGACGCGGTCGAGGACACGGGCGTGTCCTTGGAGGACATCGAGGCCCAGTTCGGCCCCATCGTCGCCACGATCGTCGACGGCGTCACCAAGCTCGAACGGATCCAGTTCGACTCCAAGCAGGCCCAGCAAGCCGCGACCATGCGCAAGATGCTGGTGGCGATGGCCAAGGATCCTCGGGTCCTGCTCATCAAGCTGGCCGATCGGCTGCACAACATGCGGACCATCGCCGCCATGCCGGAGTGGAAGCAGCAGCGCACCGCCCAGGAGACCCTGGACATCTACGCGCCGCTGGCGCATCGCTTCGGGATCCAGGACATCAAATGGCAGCTCGAGGACCTGGCGTTCGCCACCTTGCACCCGCGGCGCTACGCCGAGATCGAGCAGATGGTGGCCACCCGCTCGCCCGAACGCGAGCTCTACCTGGATCAGGTGATCGGCGAGGTCCAGGACCGCCTGGAGGCGGCCCGGGTGGACGGCTCGGTCACCGGCCGGCCCAAGCACCTCTACTCCATCTACGAGAAGATGGTCCTGAAAAGCAAGGAATTCGACGACATCTACGACCTGGTCGGCGTCCGGGTGCTGGTCGACTCGGTAAAGGACTGCTGGGCCGCGCTGGGCGCCATCCACGGCGCGTGGACCCCGGTGCAGGGCCGGTTCAAGGACTACATCAACACGCCGAAGTTCAACCTCTACCAGTCGCTGCACACCACGGTCGTGGGCCCGCAGAACAAGCCCCTCGAGGTCCAGATCCGCACCAAGGAGATGCACAACCGGGCCGAGCGGGGGATCGCAGCCCACTGGGGGTACAAGGAACGGGCCTCGGCGGCCGACGTCGCCTGGTTGCAGCGCATCGTCGACTGGCAGGAGGAGACGGCCGACCCGGCCGAGTTCCTGGAAACCCTCAAGCTCGACCTCGAGCAGGACGAGGTGTTCGTCTTCACGCCCAAGGGCGATGTTGTGTCGCTGCCGGTCGGGGCCACCCCGGTCGACTTCGCCTATTCGGTCCACACCGAGGTCGGCCACCGATGTATCGGGGCCCGGGTCAACGGACGGCTGGTACCGCTGGACTCCCCCCTCCAGTCGGGCGACAGCGTGGAGATCTTCACCTCCAAGGTGCCCTCGGCCAGCCCCAGCCGGGACTGGCTGAAGATCGTCGTCACCCCCCGGGCCAAGAACAAGATCCGCCAGTGGTTCAGCCGGGAGCGCCGGGAAGACGCCATCGAGAACGGCAAGGAGGAGCTGGTCAAGGCGCTCCGCAAGGAAGGCCTGCCGGTCCAGAAGCTGACCAACTCCCCGCTGCTCACCAAGCTGTCCGAGACCATGAACTACGCCGATCTCGACGCGTTCTACGCGGCGCTCGGTGAGGGCCACATCTCGGGCAGGACCGTGGCCGGGCGGCTGGCCAAGGAACTTCGAGGCGGCGAAGCCGAGGAACAGCTGCCGACCACAGCCCGCCACCACAGCCGGCCCAGCCGCAGTAACAGCATCGGCGTGTCGGTGGAGGGTCTCGACGATGTGATGGTGCGGCTGTCGCGCTGCTGCACGCCGGTGCCGGGCGACGAGATCATGGGATTCGTCACCCAGGGCCGGGGGGTGAGCGTGCACCGCAGCGACTGCGCCAACGCCGCCGCCCTGTCCGTCAGCGCCGTCGGCCGGGTCATCGACGTCGAATGGGACCGTGACCAGGCGGGCAGCTTCGTGGCCGCCATCGAGGTCAAGGCGCTCGACCGCACCCGCCTCGGGGTCGACGTTTGGAAGATCCTGTCGGACCACCACCTGAACATCCTGCGCAGCGAGAGCCACACCGGCGCCGACCGGGTGAGCAAGATGCGCTTCGAGTTCGAGCTGGCCGACCC
>JAUTXN010000134.1 GCA_030838045.1 Acidimicrobiaceae bacterium | reverse complement strand
CGTGACGGCGAAGAGGGATGGAAGGCTGGACGTACATTTCCGTGGCGCGCCGCCGGCGTCCACGCGAAAGTGCTCGCATGACCATTCGCTTCCTCAAGAGCCGAACGACGATCGGGGTCCGCGACGTGGCGGCCTCGATCACCTTCTACCAGCACGCATTGGGTTTGGAGGTTCACGCGACGATGGGGGAGCCGCCAGACTTCGCCCTGATCGGTTTGGGTGACGGAGGCCTAGGTCTGGTCCAGAGTGCGTCGCCCGCGGTCGCCGACTTCGTCTGCTGCTATTTCGACGTTGAGGGTGTGGAGGAGTTGCACCAGCGCTGCGTGGACTCGGGCGCTTCGATCACGGGCCCGCTGACGCGCCAGGCGTGGGGCAACTACGACTTCGTCATCGCCGACCCCGACGGCCACCAGCTGGCATTCGGTGAGGTGCCCGCCCGCTTGGGCGAACCCGGTGGGTGACCGAGGTGACCGACCGCCAGAACGTCCCGACCTGCCGCCCGGTCGACGAAGATCAAGCGGGACCGGACCAGCGCACGGACTCATCCGCGCTGGGCGCCGGGCGGGCCGGGTGTGAGGTGGCGGGGCCGGCGGCCCCACTGGGCCTGCAACGCCGGGCGCGGGTGGTCCGAGCGATTCAGCGTGCCTCGATGAAGGAGGTGGGCGCTGAAGACGAACGCCGTGCCGGCCTTCCCGCACAACGTGACCTCGTCACGGCCCAGGTCGAGCCGTCCCGCCCGGCGCTGCAGGTCGGGTCGATGATGGCTCCCCGGCACCACGGCGGTGGCGCCGTTGTCGGGGGCGAAGTCGCAGAGCGCGACGATGGCGGTGACCGCCCAGCACTCGCCGGCGTGTTCGATCGCCATCTCGTCGGCGTGCAATGCCTGGTTCCCGAACCCCGGCTGGGGGCAGCGAAACGCCACGTCGCGCACCGGCCACGCCGTGTCGGGTCCGAGGAGGGAGGCCACCGCGGCCGTGATCTCCGGCGCGTCGAAAAGCGCCCCTGCGTCCCGAACCCGGTGCAGGACGTCGCAGGCGCGCCGGGTGCCGCCCACGCGCTTGTCGCCCTGCCGCTCAGCATCGACGGTCGTCAGGAGTTCGGCACACTGTCGCGCCAGAACCTCGGCCTCGCCGGCCGTCAGCAGCCCCGGGATGGCGGTCCAGCCGTCGCGCTCGAGGTCGGAGAAATCGAGCCGTCCCATCGTCGAATTCTGCCCCGCACCGGTACCGATGGCGCGCCACGGCAAAAAGTCGGCAGAATGGCGCATCCGCAGTCGTGAAAGTATGGGGACAGGCAGGGTGCGTCGGGGCGCCCAGGCACTGGCGCTGACCACCACCATGGTCGCGCTGGTCTGGACGTCGTGGGCCCGCGTAACGACGGCCCAGGCTCAGACCGCGACCACCACGACGGCAGTCACGACTCCGTCGGCCACCACGACGACCACGATCAAGCCCGGGGCCACCACCACGATCAAGCCGGGGGCGACGACCACCACCGCCAAGGCGACGACCACGACGACGAGCACCCTCGTCCCCACGGTGACGACGTTTCCTGCGGCGTTGCAGGCCATCTCCAACGCGGTGAAGCGTTCCCGGCCGAGCAACGACTCGGCCTTGCTGGCGGCGCTGGCCCCCCTGCAGAAAATGGGGTTGACCGCCCAACAGGCCGAGATCGTCGGTATGGGCCAGTTCCCGGTGGCCGGGCCGGCGTACTACCGCGACGACTGGTTGGAACCCCGACCGGGCCCGAACCCGAGGTTGCACGAGGGCAACGACATCGTCGCCGCCATGGGCACGCCGATCCGCTCACCGAGCGACGGGACGTTGCGGTACGACACCGGCGATCCCCAGGGCTACGGCCTGCTGGCTGTGGTCACCGCCGCGGACAAGACGATGTACTACATGGCCCACATGAGTGCGACGGTGAAGGACCTGGCCAGCGGTTCGGCCGTCAAGCAGGGCCAGGTCGTGGGTTTCGTGGGCCAGACGGGCGACGCGACCGGCCCGCACGTCCACTTCGAGTACCACCCGCTCGGCGGGGCGGGGGTCGATCCGAAGGCCACGCTCGACGCGTGGCTCGCGGCAGCCACCAAGGCGGTACCGGAGTTGATCCGCTCGATCCAGGCCGCGACCACCCCGACCACCGCGACGCCTGTGCCGCTCCCCGTCCTGCTCCCCGTGCCGCAGGCTGCGATTTCCCCGGCGATGCCTCTACCCCTGCCGCTGTCGACCACCCGGTCCGCAGGCTCGCTGGCCGGCCTCGGTCTGGTCGGCTTCTTGGCGTTGCTCGCCAGTTCGAGCCTGGCGGCCGCCCGCTACCGCCCCTGGCCCCGCAGTCGGCGGCTACGGGTCGCGGTGGATTCCCCGTAGGCCGGCCCACGCCAGTTCGCTGACCCGGCGGGCCAGGCGGGTCGCCTCGACGGCCCGCTCGTCCTCGTCGAGCTCGTCCACGCGGCGGGAGCTGGCCCATTGGCGGCTGCTGACCTCGGCCAGGCCCACGATGCCGTAGCCGAGCAGTTCTCGGTGGTCGTCGGAGATATCGGTCTCGATGAGTGCGGCCACGGCGGCCGCCATGACGTCCTCGACCCGCCGCACGGCGTCGTTGAACTCTTCGTCACGCCGGGCCCCCCCTCCGAAGAGCAGCCGGAAGGCGTTGGTCTGCTGGGTTACGAACTCGAAGTAGGCCTTGAAGCCGGCCTCGACGCGCTGCCGGGGCCCGACCGCGCCGCCCACCGCCGCGGTCACCGCCGAGACCAGGTGGCTGCCCACGTCCTCCAGCAACTCCACGAACAGGTCCCGCTTCGACTCGAAGTGCTGGTACAAGACGGGCTTGGTGACGCCCGCGGCCTCCGCCACCTCGTCCATCGAGGTGGCATGGAAACCCCGTTCGGCGAACACGTCGACCGCCACGTCGAGCAACTGGCGCCGCCGACGGGCCGCAGGGAGCCGCCCCGAGGGGGGGCGAGCACGGACGGGTTCAGTCTCCACCAGGGCTCACCGGGCTCACCATCTCGAAGCCGCCGACGCAGGAAGATTCATGGAACTCGGTGAGGATGCCACAACCTGCGCCCTCCCCGAAGAATGAGCACCAATCCCTGCCGATGACTAGGAGGAATTGACTAGTCACTGTCGAATATCCCTGCCATGAGGCGACCGCGGACGACACCGATGCGCGATTCCACCCGTCCGCCCGAGCCGATCCGTCCCGCCCCGGCCCAGCGCACTGCGGTGTCCTTGCTGGCCGCCAAGGCCCGGCGCCGTCGCTACCGCATCCTGCCGCCCGGCGGGGTGTAGCCGCTCCGGCCTGCATGGCGGGCCGCAGGACGGGTCAGTCGGTCGGTCGGGTCAGTAGGTGATCACCGAGCGTGCGACCTCGCCCACCTTCAGGGCCTCGAACGCCTCGTTCACCTGCTCCAAGGCGATGCGCTGGGAGATGAGCTCCTCCAGCTTGAGCCGGCCGTCGCGGTAGTACCCGATGATGCGGGCCACGTCCCGGCGCACGTGCGCCCCGCCGTACCAGCAGCCCCGGATGGTCTTCTCGGCCAGCACCACGCCGAAGAAGGCAGGCACGTTGACGACCGCGTCCATGCGCGCCACGCCCACCAGGATCGCCTGGCCGCCCCGCCGGGTCATGGTGATCGTCTGGTCGATCGTCTGTTGAAGCCCGATGACCTCGAAGGCCACGTCGGCGCCTCGTTGCCCGGTCAACTCCATCACCGCGCTGACGGCATCGCACCCGCTCGCATCGACGACCGCCGTAGCTCCGAAGGTGCGGGCCAGCTCCAGCTTCGACTGGTGGACGTCCACCGCGATGATCTGGCCGGCGCCCGCGATCGCCGCCCCTTGGATGACGTTGAGGCCCACGCCGCCGCAGCCGACCACCGCCACGCTGTCGTCCGCCGCGATGTCGGCGGTGTTCAACGCCGCCCCGACTCCGGTGAGCACGCTGCAGCCGATGAGGGCGGCGACGCTCAGGTCGATGTCGTCGGGAATCTTGATGGCGCTGACGGCGGGGACCACGCTCAACTCCGAGAAGGTCCCCGCGGCCGCCATCTGGTGCAGCGCGGTGCCGGCCGAGCGGAGCCGGGTGGTCCCGTCGAGCAGGTACCCCAGGGCGACGCTGAGCGACGTGCTCTCGCAGATTTCGGGCTGCCCCCGCTCGCAGTAGTAACACGACCCGCACTGCGGCACCCACGAGATCACCACGTGATCACCCACGGCGAGCTCGCTCACGCCGTCGCCCACCGCCTCGATGACCCCTGCGCCCTCGTGCCCGAGCACGATCGGCGTCGGGGTGAGCATCGTCCCGTTCTGCATCGACAGGTCGGAGTGGCACACGCCGGAGGCGGCCATGCGCACCAGCACCTCGCCCGCATGGGGCGCCTCGACGACCACGTCGGTGCGGACCTCCAGCGGTTGCCCGATCGTCGCCAGCACTGCGGCCTTGGACATGTCGGCGAGGCTATCGGCCCGCCTTGCGGTCCTCCCGCTCGGCGGCCTTTACGGCGTAGCCGGCCACGATGGCGGGCGGCAGCACGATGCAGGCCCCGACCAGCCCGACAATGGTCACCGTCACCGCGACCTGCGGGAAGTCGGTCACGAACCCCGCGATGAAGGCCACGACGGCCACGCCGAGCAGGAGATACCCGATCCGGTTGCCGAGGTTGGCCAGCCGGGCGTAAAGGGCCCGGCGGACCAGGATCGGATCGGTCGGGTCGGTCGTCACGCCCATCCGCCCTCATGAAGAAGGTGGGAAAGCCTCGCCGGGAGCTGCTCGAGCGAGAAGTGGGTGCGAGCGATGTGCTCATTGTGGTCCAGCAGCCCGGTGTCGGGGGACCTGAGGAAGCTCCGGACCGCCTCGTGGTCGGCGGCATCAAACCAACGGAACCCGAGGGCGGCCAGCTCCCGCCCTGATCGGTACGGGCCGACGGCCACCGGGCGGCGGTGCAGCGACGCCTCTATGGGCGGGTTCCCGAATCCCTCCGCGAGGGATGGGAACACCACCACGTCGCTGGCCGCATAGGCGTCCTCTATGCGCTCGATGGGGGCGTGGCGTGTGGGCACCGTCGCCTGGTGCAGCAGCCGGGCGAGCTCCGGCCCGTAGCCCTCCTCGGCCGGCCCCAGCAGCCAGTACGTCGCTCCGATGGCCTCGGCGAGGGCCAGTCCCGCGGGGACGTTCTTTCGCGCGATGGCCCGGGTCGGCTGCACGACGAGCCAGTCTTCGCCCTTGGCGTGGTCCGTGATGCCCAGCGCGTTGCGGGTCGCGGCTCGGTCGCCGGCCGGCGGGTGGGGGTCGAAGGCGTTCGCAATCGTGGTGGCCGGGATGCCCCGCTCCGCCAGCTCACGGCGTGAGTGCTCGTTGATCGTGACGTGACGCCACGCCGGGTCGTCGGGCGGAGCGGGACAGTCCTTGAAGCGGGCCCGTTGCCAGGGCAGGTCGTGGTGGCGCAGGATCGCCGGGCGGCCCCGTAGCTGCGCCGCCACTGCGTCGGCCGCGGCCGGGTTGAGCGGAAGCGAGAGCAGGTTCTCCACCACAACCAGGTCCACGTCGTGAAGTGCCCGCTTGAGGGCCTGGATGTCGACTGGCGGGGGATCGACCCCGGTCAGGTCGGGGCCAGGTGCCAATCCCGGTATGAGGTGATCGACCGGTCCTTCCCCCGCCACCGTGCGAATGTTGAAGCCCAGCTGTTCGAGGGCGCAGCCCCATTTGGCCGCCTCGACGGACACCCCATCGCGCCCCCCCAGCCGGAAAGACACGACGGCCGCGGAGCGCCCCCTCAAGGAATCACCGTGTCACGCCCCCGGTTGGGCGAGACGGCGGGCGGCGCCGGGCGGCGGGGCGGCGGGCGGCGGGGGGGACCTGGGGAGGGAACCGGATGTCCTGGGGCGGTGTTTGCTCCCTGGTTGGGCGGGGCGGCGGGCGGCGGGGGGGAACTGGGGAGGGAGCCGGATGTTCTGGCATCACCTTGGCTCCACCCGGCCCGGGCCGGGGAGCGCGGCATGGAGGGGGCCGGGGCGGGACAGGTGGGCGATGGTCGCAGCCACGCCGAGCGCCAGGATCAGGTCGCCGAAGGACACGACCTCGCGAAACTGGGGCAGCGGGATGATGTCACCCAGCACCCGGACCTTGTCGCTCGGGGTTTCGGCGTGATGCCGGTACCCGTACGACAACGTGGGCTCCTGTTCTCGAGTGGCGATATGGGCGGCGACGACCGAACTGGGCCGGACGGGCATCCCGTCATTCAGGCCGATGACCAGTGCGTTGGCGGCCACGCCCACCGCCACGACACCGATTCCGACCAGGGTGGGGTTGAGGACGGCGAAGGCGAGGAGGGCGACGGCGCCTGCCAGCACCATGGCGGTGCCCAGCCCACCGACGTTCAGATGGTCCGTCGCCAGCTGGAGACCGAAGCCCACCAGTACCAGCCACGAGGCCCGCAACCGGTGGCGGCCGAGGAACCGGGGCCGTCCCCCGCTGGCCAGACCGATCACCGCGCCGGCGACCAGGGCCAGCCCGGTGACGTAGAACATCGAGGCGAGACGCTACCGTCCGCTCCGTGTCAGCCAACGCGGACGGCGAGGTGCTGTACTCGGTCAAGGACCGCACCGCTCGCATCACCATCAACCGGCCGGAGCGGCGCAACGCCCTGACGTGGACGGCGATCGAAGCGCTGGCGCGACATCTGGCGGTGGCCAAGGAGGATCCCGACGTCCGGGTGGTGGTGCTGTCGGGCGCAGGGGAGCGCGCCTTCTGCTCGGGAGTCGACCTGTCGGAGATGTCGTCGGGCTCGTCCTACGCGTCCCTGCACGAGGCGAGGGGCAAGGTGGCCGAGCTGTTCGGCCTGTTGTGGTCCCTCGGCAAACCCGTGATCGCCGCGGTCCGGGGCTACGCGGTGGCGGGCGGGTTCGGCCTGGCGCTGGCGTGTGATCTGGTCGTGTGCAGCGAGGACAGTGTCTTTGCCGCCCCGGAGATCGATATCGGCTTGTGGCCGTTCATGATCACCGTGCCCCTCGTCCGGTCCATGCCCCCGAAGAGGGCCCTTGAGTTGATGCTCACGGGCCGGCGGGTGGGCGCCGACGAGGCGGAGCGCATGGGATTCGTCAATCGGGTCGTCCCTGCGGCACAACTCGACGATGCGGTGCGAGATCTGGCCACGACCCTGGCCGCCAAGTCACCGGTGGCCATGCGGCTCGGCCGGGATTCGTTCTACGCCGTGTGGGATATGGCGGCTGCCGAGGCGCTGGCCGTACTCCACCCCTTGCTGACCGTGGCGGTCGGTACCGACGACGCCAAGGAAGGGACGGCGGCGTTCAGGGAAAAGCGACCGCCGGAGTGGCCCGACCCTTAGTAGATGACCCGCCGGCGACGGGTGCCGCTCACGAGCGCCACGATTGCCGCCGCGCCGAGCACCTCGCATATGAACACGCCGAGACGGTGATTGCCGGGCACGGTCCATATCAGGCGGGCGATGACCCCGCCGATGACGGCGCCGACGATGCCGACCAAGGTCGTGGCGAGTATGCCCATCGGGTTGTGCCCGGGCACCAAGAGCCGTCCGAGTGCTCCCACGATGAGGCCGAGAATGATGATGGAAAGAATAAGGAAGAACACATAGCTACTGTGACCCGCGGAGGGCTCAGGTAAACCTCCCACCCATGCCCGAGACCGCCACCATCACCATCGACCGGCAGGATCGGCGAAATGCCCTCGACGTTGCCACCTGCGAGCGGCTGGCGTCGTGGTTCGAGGGCGCTATAGCTGGGGGTGCCCGGGCAATCGTGCTCACCGGCGCCGGCCGGCACTTCTGCGCCGGAGCCGACCTCGGACTGGTGCACGGCGGCGTCCTGGCGGCGGCCCTGCGCCACCTGCTGGACACCGTCGTGGCTGTTCCGGTCCCCGTGATCGCCGCGGTTCACGGTGCCGCGCTGGGCGCCGGCACGCAGCTGGCCATGGCCTGTGACCTCCGTATCGTCGACCCGACCGCACGTTTCGCCATTCCGGCCGCCAAACTGGGCCTCATGGTCGA
>JAUTXN010000068.1 GCA_030838045.1 Acidimicrobiaceae bacterium | reverse complement strand
CGGCGGATCAGCTTCAGCACCTCACGGGGCAGGAAACCGCCTGGCTCGGGCCACCCCGTGCCCGGAACGAAGGCGGCGTCGAGGCAGTCGACGTCGAAGGACAACCACACCGCCTCGGCACCGTCCCACGCCACTTCGAGCGCTCGCTCGGCGGCAACGTCGAGGCCCATCTCCACACAGTCGGTCACCGTCATGATCGTCGTCTCGCGCTCGCGGCACACCTTCACCCCGGGTCGCGGGGCCTGCCAACCCCCGATTCCGAGCTGGACGAGGTTGCGGGCCGGGACATTGGGGATGTCAGTGGCGTGATACCACGGCGTGGTGTGCATCCGCTCGTCGAGGTCCGTCTCCTGGGTGTCGACGTGTCGGTCGAAGTGGATGATGCCCAGGTTGCCGGTGAGGTGTTCCGCCACCCCTCGAACCGTCGGGTACCCGATCGAATGGTCGCCACCCAGCACCACGGGGAGGGCGCCCGAGGCGTACACGTGCGAGACGGCCTTGGAGATCTGGTCGAAGGTCTTCTCGATGTTGCCTGGGATGGTGAATATGTCGCCGAGGTCACAGATCGTGATCGACTCCCGTAGGTCGACGCCGAGCTCGAAGGAGTAGGTGCCGTAGAGGGCGGAGATCCGTCGCATGCCTTGGGGGCCGAAACGGGTGCCCGAGCGATACGTCGTGCCCGAATCGTGCGGCGCGCCCAGAATCGCCACGTCGTACTCCCCGCAGCGGCGGACGTCCTCGACAAACGGTGCCTTCAGGAATGTGTTGATCCCGGCATAGTGCGGGAGCTCCCCGCGACTAAACGTGGGGATCGAGCGGTCGACGATGGAATCGGCGCCTTGCAGGCCGAACTCCAGGCCCCGGGCGATCTCTCGATCGCGGCCGGCGGTCGGCAGGAGCGCCTCCATCTCGAGCGCCCGTTTGGCCTCGGGGCCGTGGCGATCATGGACGTGAAACTCAGACATGCACGGCCTCCTTGGCGCGTTCCCCTGCCGGCCCCGGTAGGGGGTCATCGGGGTCAGAACAGACCTGAAGAAACAGCGGCAGCACGGCGCCCACCTTCCGGGCGAGCTCGTCGCCTCGATGGGCGAGAAACCGGGCCGTAGTCCCGGGGCCCGCCAGTTGCATCGCTCCGGGGATCTCGGCCGGCATCCGGCGGCCCAGGAGGTGCAGGGCCGCGACATGGCGGTGTGTACCGACGACGGCGGGGCCGTCCCAGCCGGCGGTGGGGCCGGCGATGGCGGGGCCGGCGATGGCGGGGCCGGCGATGGCGGTGCCAGCGGTGGGGGTAGTGCGTGCCGTGCCGACGAGTGCCGTGCCGGCGATGGCGGGGCCGACGAGGGCGGGGCCGGCGATGGCCGGGCCGGCGATGGCGGGGCCGGCGACGGCGGGGACGTCCCCAGCCGCCCCGGCCCCAGTGTCGAGCGAATCGCCGCCCAGGCATAGGCCTTCCCGGAGCAGCGGGCGACCTTCGAGTTCGACGTCGAGTCGCTGGTCGACCCGGCCCGCCGTCTCACCGGTCCGGCCGAGGGTCAGGGTGTCGAGCCAGACGACGCGCGCCCCCTTGTCCAGGTGGAGCCGGACGCGACCTTGATGGCGGCATCCGGCGCACGCGATGAAAGGTTCCGGGAGCCACGCCAAAACGGCTCCGGCGCCGACGTGGCAGTCCACATCGATGGCGGTCGCCCCACCGGCCAGGCACGGATGGGCGATCGTGGCCGCGGTCGTCCGCACTTCGAGGCGCGAACCCGGCGCCAGGTCGATGCGTATCCGCAGCCGGTCGCCCGCAAGGAGGCCGGCCGCCGATCCCACCAACATGACGACGGGACCGAAGGATCCCGGCAGGACCTTGGCCGCAATCGGCGGAGCGGTGACCAGCCGGACCACCCTCGTCCCTTCGACGCGAACTTCAAGGCCGCCGTTCATCTGCTGGCCGCAACCGAGAGGTGCGCCTCGATGAACGCCGCCACCTCCGCTTCACCGCCATTGGCGACGAGCGACGTGAAGATGGTCGGACGCGACCCACGCGCCGCTGCGGCATCGCGCGCCATCACACCGAGATCGGCGCGCACCAGCGGTGCCAGGTCGGTCTTGTTGATCACCAACAGGTCGGAACGAGTGATCCCCGGCCCGCCCTTGCGGGGAATCTTGTCGCCGCCCGCAACATCGATCACGAACAGCTGCACATCCGCCAGGGCGGGGCTGAAGGTGGCGGTGAGGTTGTCGCCGCCCGACTCGATCAGGATGAGCTCAAGGTTAGGGACCCGCCGGGTCAGCTCCTCGACCGCGTCCAGGTTGGCCGAAACGTCATCGCGAATCGCAGTGTGGGGGCAGCACCCCGTCTCGACCGCCACGATCCGCTCGGGCGGCAGCACGCCCATCCGGAGCAGCGCCTCGGCGTCCTCCCGGGTGTAGATGTCGTTGGTCACGACCGCGGTTTCGTGGCGGCCCGCCAGGGACCGGCACAACGCGGCAACCAGGGCCGTCTTGCCTGACCCGACCGGCCCACCGATGCCGACGCGCAACGGCTCACGACGCAAAGAGACGCACCTCCCAGCGGGCGTGCAGCTCGGCCCGCAACTCGACGAGCGGGGCCGACCACGCCGGCCCCTCACACAACGGTCGGGCCGCGGCGGCGCAGCCGGCCGCGGCCACCTCGGCAGACAGCGCCGACAGGCCCATGGCCACCGCCATGGCGTCGGCCGCGTCGACCGGCAGCAACCGCACGGCGGCGGACACCGCGCCGGCCACCAGGTGGTGAACCGCGAGCTGCGCCGCGTCATCCGGTTCGAGCCCCGCGGCCCGGGCGACGACGCCGACGACGACCGGGTGGTGTTCGCCCGGCCCGCCGGCCACCACTGGGAAGCTCCGCGCCGCCGCCCGGCGCAGCCCCCGCCCGAGCCGCCGTGATGCCAGGCGCAGGGCGGGCGACGGGCACCGGGCGTCCGCCTCGGCGTCGAGCTCGGATTCGTCGGCGCCACCGCACGCCGAAGCGGCCAGCCACGCGTCGATCGCCCCCGTCGTGGCCAGTCGACCGGCGACGAATGCCTGGAGGGTGGGGAAAAGGCGACCCGGGTCGATGGAACCGTCGGCGACTGCCGCTTCCAATCCGCCCGAGTGGGCATGGCCGCCTCCCGGGAACCGACCATCAGCCAGGAGTAGGGCGGGGGGTGCAAGCACGGTCAAAACAGGCTGTAGCGCTGGGCCAGCGGCAGCACCGACACCGGATCGGGCTCGACCAGCACGCCGTCGATGCGGACTGCGAAGGTCGCGGGGTCGACTTCGATGGTCGGGGTGGCGGTGTTCTCGGGCAGGTCCGCCTTCCCCCGGGCCCTGGTGTTGGCGACCGCCACGAGCGGCCGGGTGATCCGCAGGCGATCGGCCAGGTCGGCTTCCAGCGCGGCCGGGGCGACAAAGGCGACCGACACCGCGCCTGCGATCGTGTCGGCGAACATGGGCCGGGCCCGCACCGGCTGCGGGGTGGGAATCGAGGCGTTGGCGTCGCCCATTTGCGCCCATGCAGCCAGCCCACCCTTCACGACCACATCCGGACGGATACCGAACCACGACGGGTTCCACAGGACCAGGTCGGCCATTTTCCCCACCTCGATGGAACCCACCTCGCCTTCGAGTCCATGCGCCACGGCCGGGCAGATCGTGATCTTGGCGATGTAGCGCCGGGCTCGCAGGTTGTCGGCGCCGGGGACCGGCTCGCCCGGGAATGGGCCCAGGCGGGCCTTCATGACGTGCGCCGTCTGCCAGGTGCGCACCGACACCTCGCCGACGCGGCCCATGGCCTGGGCGTCGGAGCCGATGATGGAGATGGCGCCCAGGTCGTGGAGGTAGTCCTCGGCTGCGATGGTCGAGGGGCGGATGCGGCTCTCGGCGAAGGCCAGGTCCTCGGCCACCCGCGGGTTCAGGTGGTGGCACACCATGAGCATGTCGAGGTGCTCGTCGATGGTGTTGACCGTGTGGGGCCTGGTCGGATTGGTCGAAGAGGGCAGCACGTTGGGCGCCGAGGCGACGGTGATGATGTCGGGGGCGTGGCCGCCTCCGGCGCCCTCGGTGTGGTAGGCGTGGATCGACCGCCCGGCGATGGCGGCCAGGGTGTCGGCGACGAATCCCGCCTCGTTGAGGGTGTCGGTGTGAATGGCGACCTGCACGCCGAGGAGGTCGGCGGCGCCGAGACAGGCGTCGATGGCGGCGGGCGTGGAGCCCCAGTCCTCGTGCAGCTTGAACCCGGCCGCGCCTCCGCGACCCTGGGCCATCAGGGCGTCGGCGGAGACGGTGTTGCCCTTGCCCAGCAGGGCCACGTTGACCGGCCAGCGGTCGAGGGCTTCGAGCATGCGCGCCAGGTTCCAAGGGCCGGGGGTGACAGTCGTGGCTCGGGTGCCCTCGGGGGGCCCGGTGCCTCCGCCGATGATGGTTGTGGTGCCCGCGGCCAAGGCCACCTCGATGACCTGAGGGCAGATCAGGTGGACATGGCAGTCGACAATGCCCGCGGTGAGGATCCGCCCCTCACCGGAGAGCACCTCGGTGTCGGGGCCGATCACCAGCTCGGGGTGGACCCCATCCATGATGTCGGGGTTTCCGGCCTTGCCGATGGCGACGATCCGCCCGGCCCGCACGCCCACGTCAGCCTTCACGACCCCCCAGTGGTCGAGGATGAGGGCGCCGGTGATCACCAGGTCGACGGTGCTGTAGAGGGCTTGGCCCATCGATTCCCGGATGACCTTGCCGCCGCCAAAGACGGCCTCGTCGCCGGGACCGGTGCCGGGGCCGGGGCCGGGAGGGGCGCAACGGTCCTCGGTCGGGCTGATCCACAGGTCGGTGTCGCCCAGCCGGACCCTGTCACCGACGGTCGGGCCGTACAGGTCCGCGTAGCGACGGCGATCGATCCTCACGGCCCGGCCTGAGCGATCTGCAGGCCCGGGACCTCGCCTCGCCCGGCCAGCTGCACGAGGGTGACCTCGCGACTCACACCGGGCTCGAAGCGCACACCGGTGCCGGCCGGGACGTCGAGGCGGAATCCCCGCGCCTGGGCGCGGTCGAATGCCAGCGCCGCGTTGACGTCGGAGAAATGGAAATGCGATCCCACCTGGATGGGGCGGTCGCCGGTGTTCTCGACCACCATCACCCGGCGGGTCCGACCAGGGTTGAGCTCGATATCTCCCGGTGCCGCCACCACCTCACCGGGGATCATGGAATGGGCTGGTGCAGGGTGACCAGCTTGGTTCCATCGGGAAAGGTCGCTTCCACCTGGACTTCGTGCAGCATCTCAGGGACGCCTTCCATGACATCGGTACGGGTGAGGACATCCCGGCCGGCGGTCATCAGGTCCGCCACACTGCGACCGTCGCGCGCCCCCTCGAGTACGAACGAGGAAAGGAGAGCTGTGGCCTCGGGCGCATTCAGCACCACGCCGCGCGCCCGGCGGTCCCGGGCGACGATCGCCGCCATCGAAACCAGCAACCGGTCGACATCACTCGGATTCAGTCGCACTCTTGAATAACCTCCAGGCCAGTTCCTGCATCCGTGAAAGCGCAGGACGGCCCGGGGCTCGCAAATGGGCCTCCCGGGCTTTTGTCCCTCCGTGGAGCGGCCGAAGCCGCCGGCGCCTCTCGGACCAGGCTCTCCGTGAGAATGTGCTGCGGAGACGGAACCCTAGGCGCTCTTCAATTGGTTGTCGGCGGGCAAGTTAGAAGCATCGTGTTACAGGAACCTGAACCGGTGGATTAAAGGAGTGTTTCGGCTCTCTGTCACGTTTATGCCTTCGTCACATTTCCGTCATGACCGGTTCACAGAGCGGATACACGTGGCACTCGATCAGGAAACACCAGATTCATAGGGTCCCGATCTGTCGATTTCTCGAAGGGTGGACGGATGCGGGGACGTAGTTGGGGACGCAATTCCAGAGTTGTACTGGCACCGGTGCTGGGAGTCTGCCTGTTGGCGGCTGCTTGCGGCAGCAAGTCCAGTTCGACAGGGGCGACAGGGACAACAACCGGCGGGAGCGCGCAGCCGGGCGCCTCGGGCAACACCATCAAGGTCGGTGATCTCCACTCGTTGAGTGGCACCATGGCGATCAGCGAAGTGACGGTGAAGAACGCGGAGCTCCTGGCCATCGATCAGATCAATGCTGCGGGCGGCGTCCTGGGCAAGCAGATCGTGCCTGTGGTCGAAGACGGCCAGTCCGATTGGCCGACCTTCGCAGAGAAGTCGCAAAAGCTCATTTCCGTGGACAAGGTCGCAGTCGTCTTCGGTGGATGGACGTCGGCCAGCCGCAAGGCCATGTTGCCGGTCTACGAGAGCAACAAGGCGCTGCTTTTCTACCCCGTGCAATACGAGGGCCTCGAAGCCTCGCCCTACATCTATTACATGGGCGCCACGACCAACCAACAGATTGTCCCCGCCTTGGATTACCTGAAGGCGCAGGGCAAGACCAAGCTCTTCCTGGTGGGCAGCGACTATGTCTTCCCGAAGACGGCCAACAAGGAGATCAAGGCATACGCCAAGGCAAATGGCATCGACATCGTCGGTGAGGAATACACGCCGCTCGGCGCGACGGAGTACGGCACGATCATCAACAAGATCACCGCAGCCAAGCCCACGGCGGTGTTCAACACCTTGAATGGCGACAGCAACGTGGCCTTCTTCAAGCAGATGCGCAGCGCCGGGGTCACCCCTCAGCAGCTTCCGGTCCTTTCGGTGAGCGTGGCCGAGCAGGAGGTGCAAGGTATTGGCGCCGACGTGGTGGCGGGCGACCTGGTGTCCTGGAACTACTACCAGACGACCAACACCCCCGAGAGCGTGGCGTTCGTCAAGGCGTACCAGGCCAAGTACGGCGCCGACAAGGTCGTCGACGACCCGATGGAGGCGGCGTTCACCGGCGTCCACTTGTGGGCCCTGGCCGTGGCCAAGGCGGGCACGACTGCGGTGGAAGCGGTGAAGGCGGCGATGGCGGGGCTGACCTATCAAGCCCCCGAGGGCCTGGTGACCGTGGATGGCGAGAACCACCACATCACCAAGACGGCCCGGATCGGCCTCATCAGCCCCAGCGGTCAGATCAATGAGGTGGCGAACTCGGGCGGTCCGATCAAGCCCGATCCGTTCCTCAAGACCTATCCCTGGGCCGTAGGCCTTTCATAGCCGTGCACGTCGCCCTGGCGCAGCTGGTCACCGGCTTGAGCATCAGCGCGGTCTTGCTGCTCATCGCGCTCGGGCTGACCTTCACATTCGGGCAGATGCGGGTCATCAACATGGCCCACGGCGAGTTCATCATGGCCGGTGCCTATACCGCGTACATGTTGCAGGGACCGCTCGGTCACCAGTCGCTTCTGGTCGCCCTTCCGGCTGCCTTCGTGGTGGCCGGGGCGATCGGGCTGGTGCTCGAGCGGTTGCTGATCCGCCGTTTGTACGGGCGCCCCCTCGACACCCTGCTGGTGACCTGGGGGGTCAGCCTGCTCCTCCAGCAGCTCGCCCGGGACCTCTTCGGCGCCCCCAACGTCGAAGTCCGGGCTCCGACCTGGCTGAACGGGGCCGTCCACGTGGCCGGGATCACCATCGGGGCCAACCGGCTGTTCATCATGGCGATCGTGGCCGTGTCGGTTACCGCCATCTGGTTGTATCTGACCCGGTCGCCTCAAGGCCGGCGCACCCGGGCGGTCGTGGAAAACCGCCAGCTGGCGGCCTGCACGGGCATCGCCACCACGACGGTCGACCAGCGCACCTTCTTCATCGGCTCAGGTCTGGCGGGCGTGGCCGGGGTCGGGATCACCCTCCTCGGATCGGTGGGCCCGACCCTCGGGTCCAACTATCTCATCGACGCCTTTCTCGTCGTGGTCGTCGGCGGGCTGGGTCAGTTGCGGGGGGCGGTCCTGGCGGCCATCGGTCTGGGACTGCTGCGGGCTTACGTCGAGTACTGGAGTCATGCGAGCATCGCCCGGGTCGTGGTGTTTCTGGTGATCGTGGCCTTCCTCCAGGCCCGACCCCAAGGCCTGTTCGTGCTGAAGACGAGGTCTCTGCAGTGAGTCTGCTGCTGCGCGGACCACGAGTCGCTCCGGGCCGAAGCCGGCGGTGGTGGCTCGGGTTCGGGCTGGCCATGGTCCTGCTGCTGGTGGTCGCACCCGTCGCTCTGTCTGCATTCCGCCTGGGGCTTCTGAGCAAATACCTGTGCTTCGCCATCGTCGCCCTCGGTATCGATGTGGCGTGGGGTTACGGGGGCATGCTGACGCTCGGTCAGGGGGTCTTCTTCGGCATCGGCGGCTATGCCATGGCCATGTACATGAAGCTCCATCAGGCCGGGGCCGGGCATCTTCCCGACTTCATGACCTGGAGCGGCGTGTCGAAGTTGCCGCTCATCTGGAAACCATTCCGCTACGCCTGGGTGGCGCTGCCGGCGGCTGTCCTCGTTCCGGTCGCACTCGCGGTCGGGCTCGGCTACCTGATCTTCCGCCAGCGGGTGCGGGGCGCCTATTTCGCCATCCTCACCCAGGCCCTGGCCGCAGCCTTCGCCATCTGGTTGGTCGGCGAACAGGGCCTCACCGGTGGGACGAACGGCCTGACCAACTTCCACGAGCTGCTGGGTTTCAACCTTTCGGACCCCGCCAACCAGCGGAGCCTCTACTTCGTGGTGGCCGGAACCCTGCTCGGGTTGTTCCTGCTGGCCCGGGCCCTCATACAAAGTCGCTACGGCCGGCTCCTGGTGGCGGTACGCGACGGCGAGGACCGGGTGCGGTTCCTGGGCTACAACCCGCTCGTCGTGAAGACCCTGGCGTTCGCGTTCTCGGCGGCCCTGGCCGGACTGGCGGGAGCGCTGTTCGTGCCCGTGGTCGGCATCATCTCGCCGACCCTCGTCGATGTGGTGCCCTCGCTGGAGTTGCTGATCGGCGTCGCCGTGGGCGGGCGGGGCACGCTGTACGGAGCGATTATCGGCGCGGTGGCGGTCAACTGGGCCAAGACCGGCCTGAGCGAGCACTTCGCCTCGGGATGGCTGTACTTCCAGGGGGCGCTGTTCGTCCTCGTGATCGTCTACGCCCCCGGAGGCATGGTCGGGCTGTGGCGCAAGGGCCGTGATGCCGTTGTGGGCCGCCGGACCACTCGGCCCACCCGGACCACCCGGACCGAGCGTCCCGAGCCGGTCTCGGCCCGCACCGTCGAACTCACCAGCGCCCCATGACCGCCCTGCTCGAGATCGAGGATCTCGAAGTCGTCTTCGACGGGTTCCGGGCCATCGACCACCTCAGCTTTCAGCTGGACGAGGGGGAGCTGCGGTTCCTCATCGGACCCAATGGAGCGGGCAAGACGACGCTCATCGACGTCGTCACCGGCCTCACCCGACCCGCCGGGGGAAGCGTGCGGTTCGAAGGCACGGAGCTGGTGGGCCGCCGCGAACATGAGATCGTGCGGCGAGGCGTGGGCCGGACCTTCCAGACCGCCACGGTGTTCGAGCAGCTCACCGTGCAGGAAAATGTGGACCTGGCGGCCACGTTCCGCATGCCCTACCGCTCCCTCCTGCGCCGGGCCCGGCGCCCCGCGGGCGGTGTGATGCAGGCCTTGGCCACCGTCGAGCTGGAAGGCGTCGCCGACCGCCCGGCTGCGGTGCTGTCGCACGGTCAGCGGCAATGGCTGGAGCTGGCCATGCTTCTCGTCCAGCAACCCCGGTTGCTCCTTCTCGACGAGCCAGTGGCGGGCATGACCAAGCAGGAGCGGTCCCGCACCGGGGAGCTCCTCGGACAGATCGCCAAGGAGCGAACCGTGCTGGTGGTCGAACACGACATGGACTTCCTGCGCCGCTTCGCCAGCACGGTCACGGTGATGCACGAGGGCAAGATCCTGTGTGAAGGCCCGCTGGCCGAGGTGCAGGCCAACCCCATGGTGCAGGAGGTCTATCTCGGACGATCCGAGCGGGGGACGCCGGCGCTGGTGGGCGCGGTGGCGGTTCCCCAGGATCCTCCCGGGTCGGGCGACGCGGCGGTCACGGGCGGCGCCCAAGCGGCCGGAGCCCGCTGATGTTGACCGTGTCGGGCGTCGATGTCGCCTACGGGCGGTCGCAGGTGCTGTTCGATGTCTCCCTCGAAATTCCCGATCGGTCCCTCGTGTGCGTCATGGGCCGCAACGGTGTCGGCAAGACAACCCTGCTGCACGCCCTGATGGGTCTCTTGCCGTGCTCGTCCGGCCGGGTCAACTTCGACGGAACCGACATCACCGGGTGGCGCCCCGAGCGCCGGGTCAAAGCCGGGATCGGCTATGTACCGCAGGGCCATGAGGTGTTCGGCCAGCTGACGGTGTGGGAGAATTTGCAGGTCGCGTGGGAAGTCAGTTCCGCGGCCAAGGCATCGGCGATCGACGACGCGTTGGACCTCTTCCCGAGGCTGCGCCCCCTGCTGAAGCGCCGGGCCGGCTTCCTGTCGGGTGGCCAGCAACAGCAGCTGGCCATTGCCCGGGCGCTGGTCGGCCAGCCCCGTCTACTGCTGCTCGACGAGCCGACCGAGGGCATCCA
>JAUTXN010000051.1 GCA_030838045.1 Acidimicrobiaceae bacterium | reverse complement strand
GCTGACGGCGACCGGACTCGTCGTTGGCACACCGGCGTACCTACCGCCGGAGCGGCTGGCCGGCCGCCCGGCCACCGTTGCCAGCGACATTTACGGGGTCGGTGTGGTCCTGTACCAGGCCGTGTCGGGCCAGTCCCCGTTCGAGCCGGGCGTGCCCCTTCCGGCGTTGGCGTCGTCGGAGCCGTGGCCGCTGCGCGAGCGACGGCCCGACATTGCGCCCGCATTGGACGCCGTCATCACTCGCGCCATGGCCCGCGATCCTTCGGCCCGCTTCGCCACTGCCGCCGAGATGGCCGCCGCGCTTCGTGCGGCGAGCGCAGAGAGCGCGGCGGGTGTGCTTCGTGCGGCGAGCGCAGAGACCGTTACCGCCGGGGCCGCTCCGGCCGCAGCCACCGCGACGACAGTCGCCAGCGTGCCGGCGCCGCCGCCGCTCACCGAGGTCATGGTCCCCCGCGGCGATCGGCGGGCGCCAACCGGTTGGGTCGGTCGCCGCGTCGTGACGGCCGCGGCCGTTGCCGCCCTGGTCCTGCTCGTCTCGCTGTTGGTCCTCGTCGCCGGCGGTAACCGCAGCGCACCCGCTAGTCAGATCAGCGTCCCCTCCACAACATCGGTTGCTCCCGCGGTTGCCGCCCCCACCACGATCGCGTCGACTCCGGCTCCAAACCCGGCCACGGTCGCATCCGCGACGGCCGGGCGTGCGCCCGCCGCGGCCCATACGGATAAGGGTAAGAAGAAGAAGAAGTAGGCGGTCGTCCACTTCGCGAGGTGGTGGGCCTCGCCCCGGTGAGATGGAGGTCCTGGTTCCCCAAGCCCCGTCGCCGCCGGTGGCCGATCGCGGTACTTCCGCCGATGAGCGCCGTAGTCGCGGTCGCCGTCCCCGTGCGAACCCGGCCGGGCCGCTGGACCCGCCCAGGGCCCGCACCCGCAGGGCCCCGGTCGCAGGGCGCGCACCCGCAGGGCCCGCACCCGCAGGGCCCGCACGGCAGGGCCCGCACGGCTGGTTACAGGTTGCAACACGGGCCCGTTCGGTTGCAGTAAGTGCGCAAGCCCGGTTAGCTGTCGGTTAGCTGCGCTGCCAGTCTTTCCAAACCGGGTCATAACCCGCCGTCCGCAGGACCGACGCGATCTGATCGGGGGAGCGGGTATCCGCAATCTCGAACTGCGGCTCGGCATCGCTCGCGGACGCATACCCGCCCGGCTCGGTATGGGATCCGGCCGACATCGTGGTCACACCGAGGCGCACCAACGCGTCACGCAGGTCCGGCGGTTCCCGGGTCGACAGGTTGATCCCGACGTCGGGAAGGGCGATCCGAAGGGCACAGAGGAGCTGCACGAACTCGGAGTCGCTGATCGGATCGGCCGGCTGGTAGCCACCCGCGGCCGGACGGAGGCGGGGCAGGGCAATGGTGACTTCGCACCGCCACCACCGCTTCATCAGCGCCCGGGCGTGGGCGCCGAGGGCGATCGCGTCAGCCCGCCAGTCGCCGTGCAGGCCGAGCAGGGCGCCGATGCCGAGCCGGCGCATACCCGCCTCGGCGCCGCGGTCGGGCGCCGCCAGGCGCCAGGCGTAGTTGCGCTTCTTGCCCTTCAGGTGCACGGCGGCGTACGTCGACGGGTCGTACGTCTCCTGGAACACGGTCAGCCCGTCGCAGCCCGCCCCCACCAGCCGCCGGTAGGTCTCGGTGTCCCACACCTGCACCTCGGCGGAGAGCTGAGGGACCAACGGGGACAACGCCTGGACGCACTCGACCAGGTAGTTCTTGCTCACGATACGGGCGTGTTCACCGGCCACCAGCAACAGGTGGCGGAATCCCTGCAGGCGTAAGGCCGCCCCCTCGGCCACAACTTCGTCGACCGAAAGGGTCCGGCGCCGGATGGTGTTGCCGGCCGAGAACCCGCAGTACGTGCACACCGAGACGCATTCATTGGACAGGTACAGCGGGGCGTAAAGGCGGACCGTCGGACCGAAGCGGCGGATAGTTGTGGCGTGCGCCAGTTGCGCCAAGTCCTCGAGCCGGCCCGCGGCAGCGGGCGACAGCAGTACGGCGAAGTCCGCCAGAGCGGCGGCGCGGCTGTCGACGCGCGCTCCCAGCACCCGTTCCACATCGGAGGGCCCCGCGGCGCCGGCCTGACGACGCAGGCCCGAGATGTCCGTGCCGACCACGTCGGCGGCTGCGGTACCGGGGGGGACAGTGTCCGGCCGGCTGTCGAGCACCAAAGGAACCGAACCAAGCGCCATCAGGCCAGGAAACCCGTCAACGGCGACGACGCGGACGCGACGCTGGCGGGAGCGGGCAGCCCGGCCTCGTACGCCACCCGGCCGGCCTCCACAGCCAGGGCGAATGCCCGGCCCATCGCCCGGGGGTCGCGGGCGGTACCGATCGCGGTGTTGACCAGCACCGCGTCGGCGCCCAGCTCCATGGCCAGCGAGGCGTGGCTCGGCGCACCGATGCCGGCGTCGACCACGACCGGCACCAGGGCTTGCTCGATGATGATCTCCAGCGCCGCCCGCGTCCGCAGTCCCTGATTGGAGCCGATCCACGACCCGAGCGGCATGACGGTGGCGCAGCCCGCCTCCTCGAGCCGCTTGCACAGCACCGGATCGGCCGAGCAGTAGGGCAGAACTGTGAAACCCTCAGCCACCAGTGTTTCGGCCGCCCGCAGGGTGTCGATGGGGTCGGGAAAGAGGTAGCGGGGGTCAGGGGTGATCTCCAGTTTGATCCAGTCCGGCAGCCCCGCGGCCCGGGCCAGGCGGGCCAGCCGCACTGCTTCGGCGGCGTCGATCGCACCGCTGGTGTTGGTCAACAGCAATACGCCCGAGGGCGGAAGGGCATCCAGTATGTCCTCGGTTGCCGCGGGGTCGATCCGCCGCAGGGCGACGGTGACCATCTCGGTCCCGCACGCCTCGATTGTCTCGGCCAGCACCTGGTTTGACGGGAACTTCCCCGTCCCGAGAAAGAGGCGGGAGCGGAACTCTCGTCCTGCGATCACAAGTGGCTCGGTGGTCATCGATGCGCTCCCTGGCCCGCGTTACCGGGCCGGTCGTTAGGAGGGTCGCTGGCCGATGGATGTGGTCGCCAGCCTCTCAGCCCGGAGTCGCCGAGCTCCCCTGCGTCACCGCCGAGTCTAGATGCCCGGCACCTGAGCCGGTTACGTGCGGCACCGGAGCCGGTTAGGTGTGGCACCGGAGCCCGGTTTCCTGCGCCGCTAGGTTGGACACGATGCGGTTCTGGACGGTCGACGAGGCGGCGGCCTACCTGCCTCGGGTTCGCCAACTTCTCGGCGTGATCCGAGGCGTCGCGACGGGCGCGGCCACGTCGGGGAGCAACGGCCATGGCCCGGTGGGCGCGGCCGACGCGGTCCAGGCCAGCATGGAGGAGCTGCGTTCGGGCGACATCATCCTGCGCGACGCCGAGTCGGGGCTCATCGATTTCCATGCCCGGGGCGCCGATGGTGTGGTCTACCTGCTGTGCTGGCTCGACAGCGATACCGAACTCGGCTGGTGGCACCTGCCCGAGGAGGGCTTCGCGGGCCGCAAGCCCCTGCCGAGGGATCCGGCGTGAGCACCCGCCGGCTGATCGTTGCCGCCCTCGTGACCGGCCTGGCGATCCTGGTGGCGTTCGCCATCCAGGTAACCCTGGCTGCTCACTAGTCTCCCAATCGTGCCGCAGCAGTTCGATGTCGTCGTGATCGGAGGAGGGCCAGGTGGCTACGCCGCCGCCCTCCACGGTGCCTTGGCGGGACTGAAAATCGCCGTCGTGGAGAAGGACAAGGTGGGCGGTACGTGCCTGCACCGTGGCTGCATACCGGCCAAGGAGTTCCTCGAGACAGCCTCCGTCTACCGCACCGTCATCGGAGCGGGGGAGTTCGGTATCACGGCCACAACGAACGGCGAGCGCCCGGCGCTCGACTTCGAGACGTCGCAGGCCCGCAAGCAAAAGGTCGTCAACCAGCTGTGGAAGGGCCTGCAGGGCCTGATGAAGAAGCGGGGAATCACCACCTTCTCCGGCATCGGCACGCTCGGAGCGGGACGGATGGTCATCATCGATGACGGCACCGAGTTGGCCGGTGACCATGTCATCCTGGCGTCGGGCTCGGTGCCCCGAACCATTCCGGGGTTCGACGTGGATGGCTCGATTGTGATGACCTCCGACGAGGTGCTCACCTTGGACCGGCTGCCGGAATCGGCGGCCGTCATCGGCGGCGGGGCCATCGGCTGCGAGTTCGCCTCCATGCTGGCTGACCTCGGGACCAAGGTCACAATCCTCGAGGCCCTGCCCAAACTGTTGCCCGGGTGCGACACCGACGTGGTCGATGTGGTGGCCCGGTCGTTCAAGAAGCGGGGAATCGGCGTCAATACCGGTGTCGCGGTGCACGGCCACAAGCCCAACGAGGGCGGGTCAGGGACCACCGTCTTGTTCGGCGACGGCGAGGAACTGGCGGTCGAAGCGGTCGTGATCTCCGTCGGCCGTCGCCCACTCTCGTCCAACCTGGGGCTGGAGGGCACCGCGGTCGAGGTCGACGAACGGGGTTTCGTGAAGGTCGACGAGTACATGCGAACGGGCGAACCAGGGGTGTTCGCGGTCGGTGACCTGGTCGCCACCCCGGCCCTGGCCCATGTCGGCTTCGCCGAAGGCGTGCTGGTCATCGATCAGATCCTGGGCGATGACGTGGTCCCGGTCGACTACGCCAAGGTGCCCTGGTGCATCTACTGTCACCCCGAGGTGGCCTTCGCCGGCTACTCCGAACAGGCGGCCCGCGACGCCGGCTTTGAGGTGGTCACGAAGAAGGACCCCTACGGTGGCAACGGCCGGGCGCTGATCATCGGCGACGCCGAGGGTCTGGTGAAAGTGATCGCCGAGAAGGGCCCCGACGGCCGCGCCGGACGCATCCTCGGAGTGCACATGGTTGGGCCCTGGGTGACCGAACAGCTGGGTCAGGGATACTTGTCGGTCAACTGGGAGGCAACTGTGGCTGACGTGGCCCATTTCATCCAACCGCATCCGACCCTGTCGGAGACCTTCGGCGAGACTGTCCTGGCCTTGACCGGAAGGGGATTGCACGTTGGCTGACATCACCATGCCCCAACTGGGCGAGACCGTCACCGAGGGAACGATCACCAAGTGGCTGAAGCAAGTCGGCGACCAGGTCGCCGAGGACGACGTGCTCTTTGAGGTGTCGACCGACAAGGTCGACTCCGAGGTCCCGTCACCGGTGACGGGATACATCGCCGAGATCCTGGTGTCCGAGGGTGAGACGGTCGACGTAGGCACCAAGCTGGCCGTCATTTCGAGTGACGCGCCGAGCGGCGACACATCGGCGGCCGAGGCAGCGGAAGTCGAAGCCCCGGCCGACGCCGAGCCGGCAGCCGACGCCGACCCGGCAGCCGAAGCCCCGGCCGACGGCGAACGGGCAGCCGAGGCAGCCCAAGCCAAGGCAGCCGAGGCAGCCGAGGAACCAGACCCCGAGCCGCAACCAGAGTCCGGACCGGCCGGCGCCCCGAATGCGACGGCCAGTGTTCCCCCGAGCGGCCAGCGGCCCCCTGGCGGCAGCCCCGGCAGCCCGGGAAGTCCCGGCGGCGGAGGCGGGACCCGTCCGGCCAACGAACGCCCGCCGAGTGCGCCCGGCAGCGGCTCCAGCAGTGGCGGCGGTGGCGGAGCGAGCAAGGTCCTCTCCCCGGTGGTGCGCCGCCTGCTGGCCGAACACGGCCTCGACGCCTCCCAGATCGAGGGCAGCGGCGCCGGTGGCCGCATCACCCGCGACGATGTCCTGGCGCTGATCGATCGCAAGGGGTCACCCCAACCAGCGGCGGCCCCCCAAGCCCAAGCCCAGCCCCCAGCCCAAGCCCAAGCCCCGGCCCCGGGCAAAGCGACGCCCGCCCAACCGGCTCCCGCTCGGTCCGACCCCCTCGACTCGGTCGAGGCCGGCCAGGACGACACGGTCATCCCCTTCACCAACATCCGGCGCCGCACGGCCGAGCACATGGTCCGCTCCAAGCACACGTCTGCCCACACCGTGGTGGCCATGGAGGTTGACTACTCGGCGGTCGAGTCGGTCCGCCAGGCGGAGAAGGAACGCTTCAAGCAGCACGAGGGCGTCAGCCTCACCTATCTCCCCTTCATCGCCCGGGCCGTCATCGACGCCATTGCCGACTGGCCCAACATCAACAGCTCGGTCGGCGACGACGTCCTGATCGTGCACAACCACATCAACCTGGGCGTTGCGGTTGACCTCAACCTGGAGGGCCTCCTCGTCCCGGTCATCCACGATGCCGGCGACAAGCGCCTGCGCGCCTTGGCCCGGGAAGTCGCCAGCCTGGCCGAGCGGGCCCGCTCCAAGCGGCTCACCATGGACGACATCAGCGGCGGCACCTTCACGCTCACCAATGCCGGACCGTTCGGCACGCTGTTCACCATCCCGGTCATCAACCAACCCCAGGTCGCGATCCTCGCGACCGACGGGATCCGGAAGAAGCCGGTCGTCGTCGAGCTCCCCGACGGGACCGACGCAATCGCCATCCATCCCGTCGGCAACCTGGTCCTGTCGTTCGACCACCGGGCGATCGACGGGGCCTACGCCTCGGTGTTCATGCGCGACATCAAACAAAGCCTCGAAACCCGGGACTGGTCAACGGAGCTATGACCCTGCGGATCCGTTGGCTGGGCCGGGTCCGCTACCAGGACGCCTTGGCGCTCCAACGGGCCTTGTTCCGGGGCGGCCCAGATGCCGACGACTGGCTCCTCCTCCTCGAACACGACCACGTCTACACCATGGGCGTGCGGGCCCGAGCTGAGCACGTCCTGGTCGACCCCGCCTCGGTCGGCGCCGAGCTGGTCAAAGCCGACCGGGGCGGCGACGTCACCTACCACGGCCCCGGCCAGTTGACCGGCTACCCCATTCGCTCGGTTCCCCTCGGGCCCCAGGCCACCCCGGACTACGTCCACGGCCTCGAGCAGCTCATCATCGACGTTCTCTCCGACCTGGGCCTGCCCGGTGCCGGCCGTCTCCCCGACGCCCCCGGCGTGTGGGTGGGCGACCGCAAGATCTGCGCCATCGGGGTCCGCCTCTCGCGGGGCCGGTCGATGCACGGATTCGCCCTCAACGTCGACCCCGACCTGGGCTTCTTCGGCCACATCGTCCCCTGTGGCATCGCCGACAAGGCGGTCACGTCGCTGGCGGCCGAGGGAATCGACGTCTCGATGCGCCAGGTCGTCGATGCCGTTGCCCGACGCGCCGGACAGCAATGGGGGGGAAAAGCCTCGCCCGGCGCGGCTCTCGTCGAGCGGCAGGATGTGGCCTGGCGTGTGCGTCCCGAGGATCTCTCCGCCTTCACGCGCGGAACCGGCACTCCCGTGCGGATGCTTGGGCGACTGACGGACGCGGGCGTCGATCCCCTCAATGCCCACGCCCTTGGGGAACGCAAGCCGGTCTGGTTGCGGGCCAAGGCCGAGATGGGGCCCGAGTACCGGGACCTGAAGCACACCATGCGGTCCCTCGATCTGGTCACCGTCTGCGAGGAAGCGGGCTGTCCCAACATCTATCAGTGCTGGGCCGAAGGCACGGCGACGTTCATGATCAACGGAGACCGCTGCACCCGGGCCTGCGGGTTCTGCCTGGTGGACACCCGCAAACCGGAGCCCGTCGACGAGGGCGAAGCCGCCCGGGTGGCCGAGGCGGTGGCGCAGCTGGGCCTGGCCCATGCCGTCGTGACCGCCGTGGCCCGTGACGATCTCCCCGACGGCGGGGCGGCCGGGTTCGCGGCGACGATCGACGCGATCCACCGCCGTTGCCCGGCCACCGCGGTCGAAGTCCTCATCCCCGACTGTCGCGGCGAACCACCGGCCCTCAAGGTCGTCTTCGACGCCCGGCCCGAGGTGCTCAACCACAACATCGAGACCGTCGCCCGGCTGCAACGAGCGGTGCGCCCCTCCGCCTCCTACGCCCGAAGCCTGTCCGTGCTGGCCCGGGCCAAGGCGGCGGGCCTGACCACCAAGTCGGGCCTCATCCTCGGCATGGGCGAAACCGAACCCGAAGTCGTCGGTGCCCTTGCCGACCTCCACGGCGTGGGCTGCGACATCGTCACCATCGGCCAGTATCTCCGGCCCTCCGCCCGCCACCTGCCCGTCGTGCGGTGGTGGACGCCCGAGGAGTTCGACCGGCTGAAGGCGATCGGCGAAGCGATCGGCATTCCCCATGTCGAGGCCTCGCCGCTCACTCGCAGCAGCTACCACGCCCGCCAGGCAGCCGAGGCCGTGGCCGTGGGGTCGTTCCCATGACTTCGCCCCGACTGGCACGACTGGAGCGGGTCCGGGCCGCCATGTCGAGCGCCGGTGTCGACTGTCTGCTGCTTTCGCTCGGCGCCGACCTGCCCTGGCTGACGGGGTACACCGCCATGCCCTTGGAACGTTTGACGATGCTGGTGCTGCCGGCCGACGCCGATGCCACGTTGGTCATCGCCCGGTTGGAGGCGCCCCGAGTGGCGGAGGATCCCAGCGCATTCACCGTGTTGGGGTGGGACGAGACCGAGGACCCGGTCGAGATCGTGGCCCGGTTGGTCGGGACCCGGAGGCATCTGGCCATCTCCGATCGGGCGTGGGCGACCTTCCTCCTCCAACTTCAGTCCCAGGTACCCGACGCCCAGTTGCGCGCCGCGTCGACGGTGACCGGTCCGCTCCGGGCGGTCAAGGATGCCAGCGAGGTGTCGGCCCTGGCGGCGGCGTCGTCGGCCGCCGACCGGGTGGCGACCGCCCTGGTAGAGGGCGACATTTCTCTTGTCGGGCGCAGCGAGGCGGAGGTGTCCGACGACATCGGCCGCCGGTTGGTGGCCGAAGGCCACCAGCGGGTCAACTTCGCCATCGTCGGAAGCGGCCCCAACTCGGCCAGCCCGCACCACGACGCCACCTCCCGGGTCATCGGTCCCGGTGAGGCGGTCGTGTGCGACTTCGGCGGCACGCTGGATGGCTACTGCTCGGACATCACCCGGACGGTGTTCACTGGCGACCCGCCCGACGAATTCCGGGCGCTGTACTCGGTGCTGCAGGAAGCCCAGGCCGCAGCCGTCGCCGCCGCGTCGGTCGGCACGCCGTGCGAGCGGGTCGACGGCGTGGCACGCGACATCATCGCGGGCGCCGGATACGGCCAGTACTTCATCCACCGCACCGGGCACGGGATCGGCCTCGAGGAGCACGAGGATCCGTACATCGTCGGGGGCAACGGCCAGCCGTTGGTGCCCGGCCACGCCTTTTCGGTCGAGCCCGGTATCTACCTGCCGGGCCGCTACGGCGCCCGAATCGAGGACATCGTCGTGGCGACTGACGAGGGGCCGCGAGCCCTCAACAGAGTGGACCACGCACTGGCCGTCGTGGAGGTGTAGGTCGTGGATCTCGGCATCGCGGGAAGAGTCGCCCTGGTGACCGCGGCCTCCAAGGGCCTGGGCCGAGCCAGCGCGCTGGCGCTGGCGGCCGAGGGGGCCAGGGTCAGCATCTGCGCCCGCGGGGAGCATGCGCTGCGGGCCACCGAGGCGGAGTTGCAGGCGCTCGGTGCCGACGTCCATGCCGTTGTCGCCGATGTCACGGCCCCCGACATGGCCGCCCGGTTGGTGGCCGAGACCGTGGAGCGCTTCGGCGGGCTCGACATCCTGGTCGCCAATGCCGGTGGGCCGCCTCCGGCCAGGGCGCTCGAGGTCACCGATGAGCAGATCGCGGCCGCGGTCAACGCCAACCTGACCACCTCGGTCCGCCTGGTGCGCGAGGCCGTCCCTTGGATGCGCCGAGCCGGTTGGGGCCGCATCTGCTTGATCACGTCGTTCTCGATCAAGCAGCCCATCCCCGGGTTGTCGCTCTCCAACCTGTCGCGCACGGGACTCTGGGCGTGGGCCAAGACGGCCGCCCCGGAACTGTTTCCCGACGGCATCACGTTGAATCTGGCCTGCCCGGGGCATCACGCCACGGACCGCATGAAGCAACTGGGGGGCGACGCCGCCCACATGGGTGACCCCGCCGACTTCGGCAAGATCGTCGCCTTCATCTGCTCGCAGCCCGCCAACTTCTTGTCCAGCACTGCGATAAACGTCGACGGCGCCGCCGTCCTCGGCCTCCTGTAGCACTCGACACCGCGCGGACCGCCTACGCCGCCGAGTTGGCGCAGGGTTCGCCCGCTGCCCGAAACCCGCTTCGACGGCCTGGACATGGGCGCCAGCATCGAGGAGTCGCAACGGCGGGGCTGGATCGACCATGCCTACCGGGGCTTGTTCCCCGACCTCGCCGACGAAGACCCCCGCGCCGAGTTGGAAGCGGCGCACCGGGTGCTCCAACCGGGCGGCCACCTCCTGATCGAGGTACCCGATCCTGAGTCCCGCTTCGCCCGGTTGATGGGTCGCTACTGGGTGCCGTGGTTGCAGCCCCAGCATCAGTTCGTACCAGTCGCCAACCTCTGCACCGCCCTTGAGGCGCAGGATTTCTCGGTGGTCGAGGTCGAGCGGGGCCTGGTCGAACACCTACCGGGTGTTGGCCCGGAAGGGGTGACGCCAGTCGCGTCTGTGGGCGTTTTAGAGCTTTGTGGGCGTTCTATGGTCGTCCAGCGCTCTAACTCGCCCACAAAGCCACAGATCGCCCACAGACTCAGGGCCGAAGCGGCGGTGTTGGGTCCACCGCGTCCACCCGCCGGAGCAGGTCGAGCTGGGGAACATAGCCCCGGACCAGCACATTGTCGGCGACGGCAGCTACCAGGTCGGGCGGGGCGACCACGACGCCCGCACCCGATGGGTCATGGCAACCAGCGCCGCCACCGCCTCGGTGAGGAAACGCCGCACGGCGGGCGCGTTGATCGTTCCCAGCGACACGAGCACGTGGCGCCGGGACGGATCGAGCCACTCCACGGGAACTCGGGGCCGACCGCCCGGGCGCCGAGCGACGGCCCGACGAAGCGGTAGTGCGGGGAAACGACCGCCCCGCCCCGGCCAGCGCCGCGGTCGTGAACGCCAGAACCAGGTGCTCCGAGCAGCGAAGGTCGCCGTCCGCCACGCCGCGCTCAGAAATTCTTGGCGGACCCTTGCCTCGCGGACGCAGTTGTGGCGTAATTCGTGCTCGGCGTCGCATTGGAGGTAAGGGTGAGCGTTCACCGTTGGTTCGGCCGTCCTGGAGGCCATCTCGTAGGGCGGACCTTGCCGGCAACGGTGTTGGTCGCCCTCGTGCTCTGGGGCACCCCGGCAGTGGCCCATGCCGCGTCCGTAGCGGCCGACGGAGCCGCGGTCGTCCCAGTCGCTCCCGTCCAGACGGCCGGTACCGTCCGGGCACTCGGTATGACCAATCTGGGCCAGGCGGCGGCGCTTCATCGCATGGCGGCAGGCTCCACGCTCGGGCCGGCCGAGTACAGCTCGGGCGTCGAGATCCCCAAGGCGGCGACCGGCGGCAACGTTGGCGTGGTGCCCAACCCGCCTACGACGCCGATCAGCAGCATGCATCCCGGTGAGACGGGCGTCGACGCCATCTCCCACTTGGACCAGCGCCTGGCCAGCAATGGCAACCAGCAGAGCCTGGAGCCGCCGGACCAGGGCCTGTGCGTCGGCAGCGGGCAAGTGGTCGAGGCAGTCAATGTGGCCCTTGCCGTCTATTCGGCCAACGGCTTCGTCGTCGAGGTGCCGGTAACGGCGCTTTCCGACTTCTTCGGCCTCGCGCCAGGCGTGAACCGCCAACACAACCCGCCCACCTTCGGTCCCTTCCTCAGTGACCCCCGTTGTTACTTCGATGCTCAGACCAAGCGCTTCTACCTCACCGTCCTCGAGATCGACCGTGATCCCTTCACCGGCGCGTTAGGGAACCACTCCGCCACCCTTATCGCAGTAAGTCAGTCCAGTAATGCCTCGGGGGCGTGGGCGCTGTTCAGCGTCGACGCCACAGACGACGGGATCAACGGGACGCCGCGCCATCCGAACTGCCCGTGCTTCGGCGACCAGCCCGTGATCGGCGCTGATGCCAACGGGTTCTATTTCAGCACCAACGAATACTCACTCCACCCATTCGGGACTTTCTTCAACGGCGCCCAGATCTATGCGCTGTCCAAGCGGGCGCTGGCCGCGGCCGCACCCCTCACCCCAGCACCGCGCTTCGTGCACCTCGAAGCAGGGAATCTCGGGATGCATTTCCCACCTGTCGAGGGAATCCCGGCCGCTATCGCCTCGGTGCAGCCCGCCAGTACTCCTCCCGGAGGCGCATACGCCCGCAACATCGAGTACTTCCTCAGCTCGTTCGACGTGAATGTCAATAAGGGCGACCACCGAATCGCACTATGGGCCCTTTCCAATACCGACTCGCTGGACGCGGCGACTCCGAAGCTGAAGCTGACCGCGGACGTCCTTCAGACCGAACCGTACGCCGGGGGGCCGCCGGCGGGCACGCCCGTCCGCCAGAAGGCCGGACCGAGGCCGCTCGGCCAGGCTGCCCATGAACCGCTGCCAACCATCAACGCCGATGACGACCGCATGCAGGCCCCGACCTACGTGAACGGCCATCTTTTCAGCGCCATCAGCACCGGCGTGGGCCCGGGCGGCACGGTCGACCGCACCGGCGTGGCGTGGTTCGTGGTCAACCCGACGTTCTCCAGCGGCCAGGTCGCCGGGACGGTGGCCAACCAGGGTTATGTCGCCGCCGGCGACGGCACCAGCCTGATGTACCCCTTCGTTACGGTGAACCCCGCCGGCCAAGGCGTCATCGCCCTCAGCTTCACCGGGCCGCAGTACTACCCGAGCTTCGGCTACATCGAGTTCGGTGCCGGCGGTCCTTCTGGCCCGGTCCGCGTGGCCCGGCCCGGCGCGCTGCCCGAAGACGGGTTCACCTGCTACGTGTCCCAGGGCTTCGGACCGCCTTGTCGCTGGGGCGACTATTCGTACGCGGTCACCGACGAGGCCGGTCATCTGTGGATCGCGGGCGAGGACATCCCGAATAGCCCCCGCTGGCCGACCGCCAACTGGGGGACCTTCGTCGGCGTACTGAAGCCGTAAGCACCGCCTTCGACGCCCGGCCGCAGCCGCCTATCCGTTCGGATGGATAGCCGGCTCGGTCGTCACCAGAGGCCAGACCGCTGGATCTTGGCCGTCCGAGGACGGACGGAAGGCCAGGACCGGTCGAGCTGACCCATCCTGGCCCTTGACGGGGGAATAGCTGACCTGTAACGTCACCCATCCAATGTCTAACAAGTCGGTAGGAAAAGGCGGTAATAGCCGCCCGGCTCTTGCCGGCCTCACATTCGTCGTCGTTTCCGGCTTGCTCGGCGCGGCGTGC
>JAUTXN010000036.1 GCA_030838045.1 Acidimicrobiaceae bacterium | reverse complement strand
AGCGAGACGGCGAGGAGGACCAGTGAGAGAGCCAGGGCGGTGCCGTCGTGGCCGGACTCGATGTCGAGATAGACCAGCAGCGGGGTCGTTTGGGTCGTACCGGGGAAGTTCCCGGCGAAGGTGATGGTCGCTCCGAACTCGCCCAGCGCCCTCGCCCACGTGAGCGCCGCGCCTGCGGCCAGCGCCGGGGCGACCGCGGGCAGGGTGACCCGTCGGAACCGGTAGCCGGGGCTGGCGCCGAGGGTGGCCGCGGCGTCCTCGGCCCGGCGGTCCATGGATCGAAAGGCCGCTTCCGCGGTGACGATGAGAAACGGCATGGACACGAACGCCTCGGCGATGATGGCGCCGCTGGTATTGAACACCAGTCGCCAGCCCGTCACGTCGTACAGGATCCGACCGGCCATGCCCCTTTTGCCGAAGGCGTAGAGCAGCGCGATCCCGCCGACCACCGGGGGCAGGACCATCGGCAGCGTGACGACAGCGCGGACCAGGGACCGACCGGGAAAGCGCCGGCGGGCCAGGATCCAGGCCAGGGGCACCCCGCACAGGACCGACAGCCCGAGGGCGCCGAGCGACGTTTCGAGCGACAGGCGGAGCGCCGCCAACGCCTCGTGGGCCCGAAGGTCTGAGACCAGCGACGACCATGGGGCTCGCTGGAGCAACCCGATGAGCGGCAGGACCACCAACGCCAAGGCCCCGACCGCCAGGACGGCCGGAACCAGGCCGACGGGAGCCTTGCGGACCCTACGTGGGCGGGAGGAAACCGGCAGCCTGCAACGCCTTTTGCACCTGACCTGACACCGCCGAGGTGACGAACGCCTGGGCGGCAGTCGGGTTCTTCGTGGCCTTGACGACCGCGATCGGGTAGGTGATCGATGGCTGGTCGGCGTCGGCCACCGTCACCCCGGCCACAGCGGACCCGGCCGCGGAGACGTCGGTGACGTACACGACGGTGGCGTCCGCCTCGCCCGAGGTCACCTTGGCGAGAGCCGACTTGACGTCGGTCTCCAACGACTTGGGTGTCACCGTGATGTTCTTGGACGTGAGGATCTGGCGGGTGTAGTCACCGGCGGGCACGCCGGCCGCTTCCAGGACGACAGTCACGCCCGGCTTCGCCAGGTCGGCGAGACCGGTGATGCCCTTGGGGTTGCCGGAGGCCACCGCGATTTCGAGTTTGTTCCTGGCGAAGGTGACGGGGGTCTCGACCAGGCCCGCGTCGAGGAGTTTCTGCATGTTCTTTGTGTCCGCCGACGCGAACACATCCGCCGGTGCCCCTTGGGTGATCTGGGCCACCAGGGTGTTGGAGCCAGCGAAGTTGTACGTCAGGTTCAGGCCCGCGTTGGCGGCCGTCAGGGTCGTCTTGGCGGTGTTGAACGCCCCGGTCAGCGACGCCGCCGCGAACACGTTGAGCGTCCCGGTGATCGGGGTGGCAGTGGTACTCGGCGCTGTCGCGGTCGTCGAGGAAGTCGAAGAAGTCGTGGCCGTCGTGGATGACGAGCATGCCGAGACCGCCAGTGCCAAACCGGCCACCAAAGGGACCAAGTGGCGGAGCGGACGACCGTGCACAGTGAGGACGACTTTCAAGTGGGGGGGACTTCGATCACGACATTGGTGGACTTCACCGACGCCACCGCCAGCACCCCGGGGGCGAGTTTGAGTTCGTCGGCCGCCTCTCGGCTCATGAGCGACACCACCCGAAACGGTCCCGCCTGGATCTCGACTTGGGCCATGACCGTGTCCTTGGTCACCTTGGTCACGATCCCGGGGAAGTGGTTGCGGGCCGACTCGGCCACCGGCAGCACTGAGAGGTTGGGGGCCCGTTCGGCGGAGAACCGGGCCAAGCCCTCGCCGTCAACCCGGCGACGCCCTCCCGCGCTGCGCGCTGCGGGGATCTGGCCACTGTCCACCCAACGTCGGACCGTGTCGGGACTGACATTCAGAAGTTCGGCAGCCTGACCAACGGTGAACGAGGACACAAGGTGCATCCTAACTGGCATCTGTCGGCCAATACCATCTTCAGGCCAGCGGATCAGGTGAAGAGATGACGTCGACCTCGCGGATGCGACTCCGGTCGGCACCGATCAGTGTTCTGCTCCCCGCCCGGTGGTCGTGCTCAGGATGCGATGCTGTTCAGTTCGGCCAGTTCGCCCCCGGAAAGGGTCACGGCGGCGCCCGCGATGTTCTCGCGCAGATGGGCGACGGATGACGTGCCGGCGATGAGCAGGATGTTGGGGGAGCGCTGCAGCAGCCACGCCAGGGCCACGGCCATCGGGGTGGAGTCGAGACGGGTGGCAACCGAGTGCAGCGTGTCGGACTGCAGTGGCGAGAAGCCGCCGAACGGGAAGTAGGGCACGTAGGCGATGCCTTGCTCGGCGAGGGGGTCGATCAGGTCGTCGTCGGCCCGCTGCGCCACGTTGTAGAAGTCTGCACGCACACGATCGGCGCGACGGATTGTGCTTCCGCGATTTGCTCGGCGGAGACGGTACTGAGACCGAGATGCTTGATCAGTCCTTCTTGCTGGAGTTGCGCGAGTGCGGTGAACGGTTCGGCAATCGAGCCCGCGGTGGAGCTGTCGAGCCCCCCGACGCGCAGGTTGACGACGTCGAGTACATCGAGACCGAGGTGGTCGAGATTGT
>JAUTXN010000016.1 GCA_030838045.1 Acidimicrobiaceae bacterium | reverse complement strand
TTCCCGGCGCGACGGCCGCCGGACCGGACCCGCAACTGAGGTTTGCTGAAGGGCGCCGGAAACCGGGGTAGCCTCGGCGCGGGGGCGCGTGGATTCACACGGCGATGGTGGCGCACGGCCAGGTTCGCAATCGGCGCGATCGGCGGCGTTGCTGGTGTCCCGGCCGCGCCTGCTCCACCGACTCGACGACGGCGCGGGCCGGCGCCTCATCTCGGTCGTAGCCGGCCCGGGATTCGGCAAGTCCACTCTGCTGGCGGACTGGACGGCAGGGCGCTCGTGCGCCTGGTACCCCGCCGACGGGCGCGACGCGTCCCTGCCCGTACTGGTGTGGGGTTTGGTGAAAACGGTCGGCCGCTTCGTTCCCGGGCTGGCCGACGACCTCGCTCCTCTTACCGGTCCTCGGGGTCCGGAGTCGAACGAACCGGGCGTGGCCGAGGCGATCGCGGCCGACTTGAGCGAAGCGTTCCGGCGGCGCCTCGACCACGACCTGTTCCTTGTGATCGACGACGCCCACGAGATCGGGTGGGACACCGGGCCGGCTCAGCTGCTCGCGGGCCTCTCCCGAAACGCCCCGAGCACCCTGCATCTTGTTCTCTCCTCGCGCCGGGAACCACCGTTCCCGATCGAACGGCTCCGGGGGAGGGGCGACGTCCTCGAGCTGACCAGCACCGACCTGGCGTTCGACCGCGCCGAGGTGGGCGGCCTGCTGGTCGCCTACTTGGGGGAGGAGGCCGAGACGTGGGCCGACGTCGTCCACGAGATGACAGGCGGCTGGCCGGCCGCGACCCGCCTCACGCTCGAATCCCTGAGGTCGACGCCCCCCGCCCAGCGGGCGTCGGCCGTCGAAGCCCTGCGCCAACCGGGCGGGGCGCTGTTCTCCTACCTGGCGGGCGAGGTCTTTCTCAACGAAGCGCCGCCGGTCCAGGAGCTCATCCGCTTGGTCGCTCCATTGGACCGGTTCAGCGCTGGCCTTTGCGACGCCCTGGGAGCGGCCGGGGCGGCCGGCGCCGCCGAGACCCTCGGTGAGCTGTGCCGGCGGAGCATGTTCGTGCGGCCCACCGGGCAGCCGGGATGGTTCACGCTCCACGCCTTGGTCCGCGACTTCGCACGAGAGCGGTGGCCCCTCGACTCGGCGGACGCCAGGCGTCTGCATCAACGAGCGGCCGAGTGGCTGGCGGGCGCGGGGTACCCCGGCGAGGCGCTGCGTTCGCTGATGGCGGCGGGCGAGCCCGCGGCCCTGGCGGCGTTCCTCACCGAGAGCGGCTCGCCGCTCCTGGCATCGGGATCGGTGGACAGCGTGATCGCGGCGGTCGCCACCCTGCCGCCCGACCTTGACAACCCGCAGCTCGCTCGACTGGAGGGAGAGGCCCGCCAGATCCGGGGCGATTGGGATGGGGCACTGGCGTGCTACGAGCGGTCCGGCGGCGGTCAGGCCAGCCTGCTGCCGGCGTTGGCGTGGCGTATGGGGAGGATCCACTACCTCCGGGGCGATCACGAACAGGCGCTTTCCGTCTTCCGGCGGGCGGCCGCCGACGGCCGAGAGGAGCGGGAGGAGGCCCAGCTGTTCGCCTGGCAGGCCACCGCCCACTGGATGCGCGGTGAGGCCGAGGAGTGCCGCGACCTCGCAGCCCGGTCGTTCGAGCTGGCGACCCGTGCCGGGGACCACCAGGCCCTCGCGGCGGCGCACACCGCGTTGGCACTGCTGGCGGCGATGGAAGGAGACCTCCGAGCCGACCTGGAGAACTACCTCAAAGCGTTGCGCCACGCCGAGGAGGCGGGTGACCTCCTCCAGATCATCCGGATCCGGTGCAACCTCGGAAATCGCCACAACCGGGAGGCCAACTACCACGCCGCCATCGCCGAGCTCGACGAGGTCGTCCGGCTTTCCGACCTGTCCGGTTTCGCGGTGTTCCGGGCGATCGGGCTGTCCAATCGGGGGGAGGCCCGAATGCGCCTCGGTCAGCTCGAGGAGGCCATCGCCGACAGCACGGCCGCGGCCGAGGGATGGCGCCGGATCGGATCCAGCCGCGAGTGCTGGGCCCTCGGCGACCAGGGCGACATCTACCGGGAGCGGGGTGATCTCACCATGGCGCGCGCCGCCTACGAGCACGCGCTCGCACTGGCCGACCGCACGGGCGAGGTCCAGGTGTTGGTCGTCGCCCTGGCCGGCCTGGCCCGGACCCTGGCCAAAGAGGATCCGCAGGAGGCCGAGCGCCTGGCGCAGCGAGCGGTGTCGATGGGCCCGGGAATCCGCCACACCATCGCGCTGCTCGCGGCCGGGTGGGTGTCGCTGTCGCGCGGCGATCGGGAGCAGGCGAGCGCCCGGGCGGTGGAGGCGGCGGCAACGGCACGGGACCGCCGCGAGCGCGCCGCCCTGGCCGAGGCGGTGGAGCTCGGCGTGCTCGCAGCGGCCGATCCCGCCGCCGAGGCGGGCCGCCTCGAGGAGGCGGTGTCGATCTGGCGAGAGATCGGCAATCCCCTGGGCGAGGCCCGAGCGAGGCTGGTCGCGGGATCGCTCGGGAACACCGCAGGGGCGCGAGGACTGGCCCGAAGGGCGCAGCGGCAGCTGCACATGCTCGGCGTGCGCACCCAGGCGGACCAAGCCGCGGGGCCGCTCGCATCGCTAACGACCCATCGGGTGGCGACCCTGACGATCCGCACGCTCGGCCGCTTCGAAGTCATCCTGGACGGGGTGCCCGTCGGCCCCTCGGCCTGGCAATCCCGCAAGGCCCGGGACCTACTCAAGGTCCTGGTGTCGATGCACGGCCGGCCGGTCACGCGCGAGGTCCTGATGGACACCCTGTGGCCGGACGAGGACGCCGTCAAGCTGAGCAACCGGCTCTCGGTCGCGCTGGCCACCGCCCGTGGCGTGCTCGATCCCGAGCGGCGCCACCCGGCCAACCACTACCTGGCGGCTGATGCGGCCTCGGTCCGCCTGGACCTCTCCCATCTTCAGGTGGACGTCGAGTCGTTCCTCGCCGATGCCGCGGCCGGGCTGCGATTGCTCAAGGAGGGCAGCACCGAAGAGGCGGTCGAGGTGCTGGTCGAAGCCGACGCCGCCTACGCCGGTGAGTTCCTCGAGGAGGACCCGTACGAGGACTGGGCCGTGTACCGCCGGGAGGAGGCGCGAGCGACCTACATCGGAGTCGTGCGGACGTTGGCGCACCACGCCACCGATGTCGGCGACCACGACAGCGCGGTCCGCTACTACCTCCGGCTGCTGGAGCGCGATCCCTTCGACGAGGATGGCCACCTGGCGCTGGTAGCCACCCTGGAGTCGGCGGGCCGCCACGGCGAGGCGAGGCGCCGCTACCGCGCCTATGTGGCGCGTATGGAGGAACTCGCCGTCGAGCCCGCGCCGTTCCCCGGGCCGATCCCCGGGGCACTGGCGTCGCCATCGCGCGCTCTAAGCGAACCTTAATTGGTCAGCGCGAGACTGCGACGCAGCGGCTAGACGCCGGCTGCGACAGGGGAGGGGCAATGGAGACCGGCCAGTACGCGGGCCTGCGGGACCGCGACTACTTCCACATCATGTTGAATCTCGATTCGTTCGAGGATTTCCTGCCGGTGGCGCGTTCGCTGGCCGAAGGCTATTTGGACGCGGCCCGGAAGTTGCAGGCCGACCCGAACCTGGAGTCGGACTTGCACCCGTTTCGCTATACCAAAGAAGCGTTCGAGACGCGCTTGGACGACATCTACCAGGGCCTCGTCGAGGACGTGACCCATTACGAGGCGGCGAAGAGTTGGACGATGCGCACCCGCGACGATGTCGTGGAATGGATCTTGCAGATGGCGCCGTTCAACCAGACCGACGGGGCCTGGCTGCGGACCATCGCCCCGGTCGGGCCGATCGACGAGGTACGCGCACTGCTGTTCGGCATCTACGTGGACGAGATGGGCGGCCACGATCCCGACCTGAACCACCCCAATATCTATACCGAGTTGATGGCGAGCGTCGACATCGAACTCGGTGATCTCCGCTCCCGTGAATACTCGGACAATCCCGCGCTGCTCGACTCGGCGTTCACCGTGCCGCTCTTCCAGTTAGTCGTCTCGCAGTTCCCCCAGGACTTCTTCCCAGAACTGTTGGGCATGACGCAATATCTGGAGTGGAGCTCGGTGGAGCTGAAGAACATGGTGCGGTTGAACGAGCACTTCGGACTCGACCCCCATTTCTACGAGATGCACGTGGCGATCGACAATGCCGCCACCGGCCATGGCGCCATGGCGCGGAGGGCCGTCGAGTTGTACCTGGAAGGGGTGCGCCTCGAGGCGGGCGACGAGGCGATGCAAGAACAATGGGGGCGGGTCTGGAACGGCTACGTCGCCTTCTCCACGACCGGCACCCTCGCCCAGGAGATGGCCAAGCGCAACCGGCGGCGGCCGACGCCCGCCGAGGCAGTGGCGGCCATGGTCCGCGACCGGGCTGCCAAGGCTCGCCTCAACCACGGGACGAAGCGCCTGGCGGGCACGCCGCTCAACGACCTCTTCGCCGATCCCCCCAAACTGATGGAGTCCCTGGTCCAGGGTGGGATGATCGTGCCCGGCGATCCCGACGCCAGCGCGTTCTTCGACCTCCTCACGGCCGACGGACCGATGTACCGGATCTTCACCGACGCCGACATAGAGGTGTGGAAGGCGTGGGCCCGTTCCCTGGCCGCTGGTCCTGCGCCCGACGCAGCCGGCCCCCAACCGCCGGCCAGCGTGGCCCAGCAGATGGCCCGCCTGGTCGACACCATGCGCCCGCGCCAGGAGGGGACGCCCGCCCATGGTGGCGAGGAGTTGACCGGTCCCGACCCAGCCGACTCGCCCGACCCCCCTGGGCAGGTGACCAAGCCCGTCGCTTGGTGGTTCACCCAGCCCACAACCGCGCTGCTGGCGGCGCTGGCCAACAAGGA
>JAUTXN010000013.1 GCA_030838045.1 Acidimicrobiaceae bacterium | reverse complement strand
GGGACCGGCTGGCCTCGGTGCGCAAGGTCATCGAGAAGCAGCAGATGGTGACCGAGCGGATCGAGGACCTGGACGTGTTCGGCATCGCCGAGGACGAGTTGGAGGCTGCCGTTCAGGTCTTCTACGTGCGCCGGGGACGGGTGGTCGGGCGCAAGGGTTTCGTGGTCGACAAGGTCGAGGACCTGTCGCGCCCGCAGCTGATCGCCGACATCCTGGAGCAGCACTACCACGAGGCGCCCATGGGCGTCCCGCCCCTGATCGTGGTGCCCGATGCCCCGGAGGAATGCGACGTGCTGGAGGCGTTCCTCGCGGTCATGCGCTCGGGGGGCGCCGACCGGGGGCGCAACGAGGCGGTCGACGCCGACGTGGAATGGTGGGCCGTCACGGGCAAGTACCGGGTCGAGCGCAGCGTGAACCCGGCCGCTCACGCCGGGTCGCGGGTCGAGATCCGCGTGCCCCAGCGCGGTGACAAGCGGGAACTGCTCGAGATGGTGACCCGCAACGCCGGGGAGGAGTTCGCCCGTCACCGATTGCGCCGGTCGAGCGACCACAACGCCCGGGCCCGGGCCCTCACCGCCCTCCAGGAGGCGCTCGGGCTACCGGAGGCACCGCTGCGGATCGAGTGCTACGACATGAGCCACATCCAGGGCAGCGACTACGTCGGGTCCATGGTCGTGATGGAAGACGGCCTGCCCCGCCCGAGCGAGTACCGGCGCTTCAAGGTGAAGGGGGTGGGCGGCAACGACGACTACGCCGCCATGGAAGAGGTGCTGACCCGGCGCCTCACCGCCTACCTGATCGAGCGCGAGAAGCCGGTCGACGAGCGGAAACGCCGCTTCGCCTACCCGCCCCAGCTGCTGCTGGTCGACGGCGGTAAGGGCCAGCTCAGCGTGGCCATCCGGGTGGTCGAGGCGCTGGGCCTCGAAGACGAGATCCCGGTGGCGTCGCTGGCCAAGCAGTTCGAAGAGGTGTTCGTTCCCGGCCAGGCCGACCCCATCAGGATCAACCGGTCGTCGGAGGCGCTGTACCTGTTGCAGCGCATCCGGGACGAGGCGCACCGTTTCGCCATCACCTATCACCGCAAGCTCCGGGGCCGGCGCATGACCGCGTCGGTCCTCGATGACATCCCGGGACTCGGACCGGCCCGGCGCAAGCGCCTGCTCACCGAGCTCGGCGGCCTGAAGGGCGTCAAGGCGGCCCCGGTCGAGTCGCTGCTCGACCTCCCCTGGCTGCCCGACAAGGTGGGCCAAGGCGTCTTCGACCGTATTCATCAGCCAACTCCGGCGTCGGCCGCGAGCCGTGGGTGACCCCACCGGCACACCCGACAGGGGCGAGAGCCTCTGGGACGGCTGGGACAGCGAGTTCGTGACGTCGTGGTGGGTCGAGGGCTTCACCGAGGGGGCGGACGCCGAGTACGCCGAGCAGATCCTGCCCATGGCGGCGCAACACCTGGCGGGCGCCACCTCGGTGCTCGATGTCGGCTGCGGCGAGGGCCAGGTTTCGCGCTTGGCCGCCGCGGTCCCCGGCGTCCAGCGTGTGGTCGGTGCCGATCCGACTTCGGCCCAACTCCGGGTCGCAGCAGGGCGGGGCACGAGCGTGGCGTACACACGGGCAGCCGCCGACGCTCTCCCTTTTCCCCAAGGTGCCTTTGACACGGTGGTCGCGTGCCTGGTGTTCGAACACATCGACGATGTCGACGTCGCCATCGCCGAGGTGGGTCGGGTGCTGGCGCCGGGCGGGCGCTTCTTGTTCTTCCTCAACCACCCGCTCCTGCAGACGCCGGGGAGCGGCTGGATCGACGACCGCATCCTCGACGAGCAGTACTGGCGGATCGGGCCGTATCTGACCGAGGACACCACCTTGGAGCAGGTCGACAACGGGGTGTGGATACCGTTCATCCACCGGCCGCTGTCGCGCTACGTGAACGCCCTGGTCACCGCCGGCCTGCTCATAACCCGCATGGAGGAACCGGCCCCGCCGCCGGGGTTCCTCGAACGGGCCCACGAGTACGCCGAGGCGGCGACGATCCCCCGGCTGCTGTTCATCCGAGCCGAGAAAGTCGGCGGTGCATCCCGATGATCTCCCTTCCGACCCCGTCCTTTTCCCGGATCACCTGGCGCCAGTTGTAGACGAGCACGGTCCACCCAGCCTGTTGGAGATGGTTACGGCGGGTCTCGTCGCGCTCTTTGCACTCGGGGCTGAAGTGCCAGACGTACCCGTCGACCTCGACGGCGAGCATGATGGCGGGCCAGGCAAGGTCGAGGCGGTACTGGCCGTCTTCGCCCGCGGTGTACTCGATCTTCGGGAGCTCCAACCCGAGGCCGACGATGAGCCGGCGGATGCGGGCTTCGAGGACGCTGGGCGGAGGGGCGCCGATGAAGCCGCGGTCGAACAGGTGGCGCCGGAGGGCGCCGGTGCCGGCGCGACCCGGACGGGCGAGGCGCTCGATCTCGGCCTCGAGCCCGGCAACGGTGACCAGTCGCCGGGCGACGGCGCTGTCGACCGCCTCGGTGAGGTCATCGGGCAACACAGAACCCGCCAGGTCGACGATGGTCCGCAGCGGGTTGGTGACGACAAGGCCGTTGCGGTTGACCGCCTGCGCCACGTCGAGATCCCTCGACCGGTGGAGAGTGAACCCAGGCTCGCCCCTGGCAAGACGCGTCGTCGCCGGCACGCTGAGCTCCGGCGTTGCCGGTGGCTGACGCAGCAGGTCCCAGACCCATGCGGCCGAGCCATGGGACACGACCGCTCGTCGGTCCGTCGCGACATAGGCGGCGCGGAGGTCCTGGTACGGGCTTGGTGGGGTCGCGGTGTCTCGGTAGACCGACCGATAGACCCGTTCCCACTCGCCTCGTCGGACCTTGGATTTGATCATCGACGGCGTCGCGCCCAGCCGCAGCGCCTCGTGGAAGCTGATGATGCCGTGATGGGTCCGCAGCCAGCGCCGCAGTTTGGCTTCGAGTTCGCGTCGAGGTTCCACAGCCATGCTTATGCCGCGGGCGGTCCTGCCCCTGGCGCGTCTGTGGGCGTTCTGTGTCTTTGTGGGCGAGTTATAGCGCTGGACGACCATGAAACGCCCACAGAGACATAACTCGCCCACAGATGCAAGCCAGATCGGGCCCCAAGCCCGCCGAGCGGCGAGCCCTATGCCCGCCCATGGCCCGCCGAGCGGCGAGAATGGTCACGATGGCTGAGTTCCTGATCATCACCGGGCTGTCCGGGGCGGGGCGGAGCCAGGCCGGGGCCACGTTCGAGGATCTCGGTTGGTTCGTGATCGACAACATGCCCACCGCCCTCATCACCAAGGTGGCGGAGCTCGTCACGGGCGGGCCCGAAACCTCGGCCGCCGACCGGGTGGCGCTCGTCGTCGGCCGGCGGGCGGGGCAGCTGCACCAGCTGACCGACGCCGTGGCCCAGTTGCGGGCCACGACCGGCAACCGGGTGAAGCTGCTCTTCCTCGAGGCGTCCGACGAGGTGCTGGTGCGGCGCTACGAGGGGACGCGCCGCCGCCACCCCCTGAGCGCGGCCGAAGGGGTGGCCGAGAGCATCGCCCTCGAGCGCGAGCTCCTGCAGCCCATCCGCGAATCCGCCGACGTCATCATCGACACGACCGACCTAAACGTCCACCAACTGCGCCGGCGTCTCATCGAGACCTTCACCCCGACCGCCGAGACGATGCAGATCCAGGTGGTCTCCTTCGGCTTCAAGCACGGCGTGCCCCTCGACGTGGACACCGTCTTCGACTGCCGCTTCCTCCCCAACCCCCACTGGGTCGACGAGCTGCGCCCCCTGACCGGCCTGGACGAGCCGGTGCGCCGCTTCGTGCTCGACCAGCCGAGCACCAACGAGTTCATCAACCGGGTCGACCACCTGCTGGGCCTGGTGCTGCCCGCCTACGTCACCGAAGGCAAGTCGTACCTCACCATTGCCGTGGGATGCACCGGCGGCCGCCACCGCTCCGTGGTGCTGGCCGAGGAGCTGGTCCAGCGCATCGGGCGGTACGGTTTCGCGCCCCTCGTACATCACCGCGACATCGATCGTTGACCGGGCCGACGCAGGGGTGGGGAAAAGCCTCGGTCGAGTCGTGCCGCCCCCGGTGGGGGGAGGAGCCGTCCGGCTGGACCGGGCGAACTGGCGCCGCACGCCCCGTATCGGCTGAGATAGCGGGGTTCGCTAGGTAGGGGAGGGCGGTTATGCCAGTTCGGGTCGGCATCAACGGGTTTGGGCGGATCGGGCGGAACTTCTACCGCGCCGCTCTCAAGTCCGACGCAGACGTCGAGGTAGTGGGTGTCAACGACTTGATCCCGTCGGCGACCAATGCACACCTCCTCAAGTACGACTCCACCCACGGACGGCTGGGCCTCGAGGTGTCCTGCGACGCCGACTCGATCACCGTCGACGGCCACACCTTCAAGGTGTTCTCCGAGCGCGATCCCAAGGCGCTGCCCTGGGGCGACCTGGGCGTCGACGTGGTCGTCGAGTCCACCGGCATCTTCACCGACGGGGAGCGGGCCGCGGCCCACATCGAGGGCGGCGCCCCCCGGGTCCTCATCTCGGCTCCCGCGACCAACGTCGACGCCACCTTCGTGATCGGCGTCAACGACGGCGATTTCGATCCCGAGAAGCACAAGATCGTCTCCAACGCCTCGTGCACCACGAACTGCTTCGTGCCCATGATCAAGGTTCTCGAAGACGCCTTCGGCATCGAGAAGGGCCTGATGACGACGGTCCACGCCTATACCAACGACCAGAACCTGCAGGACCTGGCCCACAAGGACCTTCGGCGGGGCCGGGCGGCGGCGGCCAACATCGTCCCGTCGGCGACCGGTGCGGCCCGGGCCACCAGCCTGGTGCTCACCGCCATGAAGGGCCGCCTCGACGGCACCGCCCTCCGGGTCCCGGTCCAGGACGGCTCCATCACCGACTTCACCGGGATCCTCAACCGTGAGGTGACGGTGGAGGAGATCAACGAGGCGTTCCGGGCCGCCAGCGAGAGCGGACCGCTGTCCAAGGTGCTGGTGTACACCGAGGACCCGATCGTCTCGTCCGACATCGTCGGCCAGTCGGCCTCGTGCACGTTCGACTCGCTGATGACCATGGCGATGGGATCGCTGGTCAAGGTGTTCGGCTGGTACGACAACGAGTGGGGTTACTCCAACCGGTTGGTCGAGATGGCGGCCATCGTGGGCGCCGCCAACACCGCTTCCGCGTAGGACCCGTGGACCTGCCCCTCCTGGAGGACTTGCCCTCGCCTGAGGGCAAGTCGGTGCTGCTCCGCGTCGACTTCAACGTCCCCATCACCGATGGTCGCATCGACGACGACCTGCGCATCCGGGCCGCCCTTCCGACCATCGAGTGGCTGCTCGAGCGGGGCGCCCGGGTCACCGCCTGCTCGCACCTGGGCCGGCCCAAGGGCAAGCCCGACGAGCGCTTTTCGATGGCACCGGTCCGCCGGCGTCTGGCGGAGCTGGCGCCGGGCGTCGAGCTGATGGAGAACCTGCGCTTCGATCCGGGCGAGGAAGCCAACGACCCGGCGTTCGTCGACCGCCTGGTGGAGGGCCAGGACCTCTACGTCGACGACGCCTTCGGCGCCGCCCATCGCTCGCACGCCTCGGTCGTCGGTCCGCCGGCTCGGCTGCCCTGCGCCGCCGGGCGGGTGCTGGCCCGGGAGGTCGAGGTGCTCGACGGCCTGCTGCACGGCGCCGCCCATCCCTTCGTGGCGGTCCTCGGGGGATCCAAGGTGAGCGACAAGCTGGGCACCATCCAGACCCTCCTGGATCATGTCGACACCCTCATCGTGGGCGGGGGCATGTGCTTCACCTTCCTGGCGGCCCAGGGGCACTCCGTCGGCGGCTCCCTGCTGGAGGAGCACCAGATCGACAACTGCCGCCAGCTCCTGGCCAGTGGCCGGCGCATCCTGATCCCCTCCGACATCACCGCCCTCTCACCCGGTGGGGCCTTCGGCCCGGGCAAAGCACCCACGGGCGAGGTCAGGGCGTTCGGCGTCGACCTGCCCGACGGGTGGTTGGGTCTCGACATCGGCCCGGGGAGCGCGGCTGCCTTCGCCGACGAAATCGCGGGAGCTCGAACGGTGCTGTGGAACGGGCCCATGGGGGTGTTCGAGGACTCCCGTTTCTCGGCCGGCACCCGGGCGGTTGCCGAAGCGGTGGCGGACTGCCCCGGTTTCACCGTCATCGGTGGGGGCGACAGCGCCAGCGCAATTGCGGGCTTCGGCCTGGCCGACCGGATCGACTTCATGTCGACCGGCGGCGGGGCATCACTCGAGTTCATCGAGCAGGGCGACCTGCCGGGCCTGAAGGCACTGCGGGAGGGCAAACGTGGCTGAGTCCGTTTCGGCGCCCCGGCGCCCGTTCATCAGCGGGAACTGGAAGATGCACCACACCCATCTCGATGCCATCGCCATGGTGCAGAAGCTCTCGTATCTGCTGACCGACGCCGACTACCAGGCCGTGGATGTTTCCATTCACCCGGCCTTCACCGCCTTGCGCTCCATCCAGACGGTGCTCGACGCCGACCAGATCCCGATCGCCCTCGGCGCCCAGAACTGCCACTGGGAATCGAAGGGCGCCTACACGGGCGAGATCAGTCCCCTCATGCTGGCCAAGCTGAATGTCGCGTGGGTGATCGTGGGCCACTCCGAGCGTCGCCAGCTGTTCGGTGAGACCGACGAGTGGGTCAACCGCAAGGCCAAGGCGGTATTCGCGGCCGGGATGACACCGATCGTCTGCTGCGGGGAGACCCTCGAAGAACGCCAGGCCGGTTCGACTGAAAGCCGGTGCCTGGGGCAGGTGTCGGCCGGTCTCGAGGGACTGACCGCCGAGCAGGTGGCGGCCCTGGTCATCGCCTACGAACCCATCTGGGCCATCGGCACGGGCGTGGTGGCGACCCCCGAGGATGCCCAGGCCGTGATCGGCGCCATCCGGGTCGAGGTTGGACGGCTCCACGGAGCGGGCGCGGCGGCCGCCGTCAGGATCCAGTACGGCGGGTCGGTGAAGCCCGGCAACATCGCCGAGCTGATGGCTCAGCCCGATATCGACGGCGCCCTGGTGGGCGGGGCCAGCCTCGAGGCCGAGGATTTTTCCCGCCTGGTCCGCTACCGCCTGACCTGAAGCTCACTTCGGCGGCCGGCTGGGGTGCTCCTGGGTCCCCGGCCCGGCATACACTCGTGCCGTGACGACCATCATCCTCATGATCCACGTGCTCGTGTCACTCGGCCTGATCATGCTCATCCTCCTGCACAGCGGGCGGGGTGGCGGACTCTCCGAGATGTTCGGCGGGGGACTCGGATCGGCGGCGGCCGGCTCGACGGTGGTCGAGCGCAACCTCGACCGCATCACCGTCCTGGCGGCCGTGGTCTTCTCCTTCACCACCGTCATCCTCGCGATCCGCCTCCAGTAGCGCCCGGGCGTGGCGCAGCCGCTCGAAGGCCGACCGGTCGACCCACCACCTCGTGTCGCCGACCTGGATCGGCTGGCCCAAACCGGACGGCTCGGGAAGCGGTAAGCGGCGCGGGACGGGGCCGATCGGGGCCTGGGGCCGTCCTCGCAGCGACGCCGACAACGCCACGTGGCCCTGTGAGGTAAAGGCCAGGACCTGCCGGCGATTGGTGGCGGTGACGACCACCAGTAGCAGGGACAGTGCCACGAGCAGCGCCAGGCTGCCCAGCGTTGCGGTCGCCACGAAGAACACGAAGGCCCCGAGCACGGCCACCGACATCGCCAGGACCAGGCTCGGGTTGTGCCGCTGCAGGGGAAGCGCGGCATGCACCGGGACACCGAGCACCTTCGTCGAGGCGGCCGCAATGCCGGTCCGTCTCGTGCGACGGGGCCTGCGGCCCATGAGCGGTTCGAAGGCGCGCATGCCTTCATGGTGGCATCTATTTCCTGCGAGACGGTCGCCCTCGGATCACCATCTGCTACTTTGGCGGCCACGCTGTGAACAGCAATGAGATCCCGTAGGGGGGAGTGAGATTGGTCTCGGGCCTGCTTCGAGCTTCTCGTGCCATTCCCGGCGTAGTACTGCTAGCCCGTCGAGCCATTCCCGCCCGAGGGCAGACATCCAGGGAGGTTGAATGACAGGATTACGGGGCCGAGGTTTACTCCTTAGCGTCGTCGCGATCGGAATGGTCGCCGTCTCCTGCTCAAAGAGCAGCTCGACGTCCACCAGTCCCACGACAAGCGCAAACGGTCCGACGACGACCGTCGCGGCCAAGCAGGGCGGTGATATCACCCTGGGTGCGGAACAGGAACCTGATTGCATGGACTGGATCGGATCGTGTGCCGGCGCCGCATGGGGTGTGTACACCGTGCAGACCAACACGATGCCGCGGGCGTACGACTACACCGACTCCGGGTACAAGGCCAACAGCCTGCTGACCGGCGCCGCCGATCTGGTCACCACCCCGAAGCAGGTCGTGACGTACCACATCAACCCGGCCGCGGTATGGGATGACAACTCGCCCATCACCGCCCATGACTTCAAGTACACCTGGGACCAGATCGCCCACGGCAAGGACATCTACGACCAGAGCGGGTACAACCAAATCGCGAGCGTGGACGATACCGATCCGCACACCGCCGTGGTTACCTTTTCCACTCCGTACCCGGACTGGCGTGCCCTCTTCGGCGGCTTCTACGGCATTTTCCCGAGCCACCTGCTCGAGGGCAAGGACCGCGACGCCCTGATGAAGGACGGCTACTCGTTCTCGGCCGGCCCGTACAAGATCGACCATTGGACGAAGGGCAGCGAAGTCAAGTTGGTCCCGAACCCCAACTACTGGGGCAAGAAGTCCAACCTGGCCAGCGTCACCTTCAAGTTCATCACCGACACCGCGGCCGAGCAGCAGGACTACAAGTCGGGCCAGATCCTGGCGTCGTACCCGCAGGCTCAGCCTGGTGGCGAGGCGCTGAAGGGCTCTCCCGGCACGTACTTCGACGCCATCAGCGGCTTGTCGTACGAGGCGCTGTGGTTCAACGTCGAAAAGGCACCGCTCGACAGCAAGGCCGTCCGCCAGGCGCTCGGCTTCGCGACTGATCGCAACGCCATCGTGCAGCAGCTGTTCGCACCCATCCAGCCCGACATCAAGCCCATCCAGAGCATGTTCACCCCGGCGTTCGGTGCGGCGTACAGCACGCCGTACTCGAAGTACACGCTGCAGCTGAGCATGGTCGACACCTTGATGAAGGGCGACGGCTGGGCCAAGGGGTCTGACGGCATCTGGGCCAAGGGCGGCACCAAGGCCACCCTCGAGCTCAAGACCACCACCGGCAACAAGCGTCGCCAGTTGACGGCGCAGATCCTGCAGACCCAGTGGCAGGCGGCGGGCTTCGGCCTGACCATCACCCCGGAGAAGGCAGGCGTGCTGTTCGGTCAGGACCTGCCGAGTGGCAACTTCCAGATCGGCCTGTACGCCCAGACGCCGGCGGACAATGATCCCGGTCAGTGCGTGATCTGGTGCTCGAAGAACATCCCGACCCAGGCCAACGGAAACAGCGGCCAGAACTGGGATCGGATCAACGATCCCAACCTGGACAAGCCATGGCTGGATGCCGACACCAACCTGGACGACAACGCCCGGGTGGCTGACGCCCAGCAGGGTTCGACGATCCTGTCGGACCTCGTTCCGGCCCTCCCGCTCGATCCGTTCCCGGACATCCTGGTCATCAACAGCGACAAGCTGGGGTCCCAACAGGGATCCTTCCAGCACAACTTCGCCTACGGGCCTTTCACATACCTGAACTACTGGTTCCTCAAGTAGGGGAGCTTTAGACCGAATGACTGGGGCCCGGCCGTGATCAGCGTGCCGGGCCCCGCTCGTTCCCAGACGCTTGCGACCGGAAGCGGCGTCTCGGTGCTACCCTCCGGTTCGGGATGCTGACATTTATCGTCCGTCGCATTGCCTATTCGATCCCGGTGCTGCTCCTGGCATCGCTGCTTGTGTTCGTATTCGTACACGCCACGAGCGACCCATTGGCGAAGTATGCCCAGAGCAGGGACCTAACCCTCAAGGCCCGCCAAGGCCTGGCGCAGGGGATCTACCAGCAACCCTGCCGGGAGTTCGTCACCGGATCGCCGCCCACCAAGGCTATGACCTGTACCAAGGCGCCGGTCCTCAAGCAGTATTGGTATTGGCTGAGTCACTTCCTCAAGGGCAAGATGGGCAACAGCTTCGTGACAGGTCGGGCGGTGAGCGCCGACCTGAGGTCATCCTTTGGCAACACCCTGCAACTGATCATATGGGGTGTCCTGATATCGGCTCTCTTGTCCATATCAATAGGTGTCTTGAGCGCGGTCCGGCAGTACAGCCTGCCCGACTACATCTTCACCGGTTTGTCGTTCGTGGGACTCTCTATGCCGACCTTTTGGTTCGGCCTCATTGCGATCGACCTTTTTTCCAATCGATTAAGCAGCTTGCTGCACGTCCACTACCCGATTTTCTTCAGTCTGGGCCTGCACAGCTCGCACGCCCGTGGTTTCTTCCCCGCGGCGCTCGACTATGCCCGCCATCTGGCGCTCCCGGTGGCCACGCTCACGGTGCAGATCGTGGCGTCGTGGAGCCGATACGAACGCTCATCCATGCTGGACGTCATGTCCGCCGACTACATCCGAACGGCCACGGCCAAGGGGTTGCCCCGGCGTAAGGTCATCTTCCGCCACGCCCTGCGCAACGCCCTGATCCCGCTCGTGACCGTGATGGCGCTCGACATCGGCGGATTGTTCGGTGGCCTGGTGGTCACCGAACAGATCTTCTCGATCCACGGCATGGGGGCGCTGTTCCTCTCGGACCTCGGCAACGGCGACACCCAGGCGCTCCTTCCTTGGCTAATGGTCACTGCGGTGTTTGTGGTTCTGTTCAACCTGTTGGCGGACGTGCTGTACGGCGTCCTTGACCCGAGGATCCGGCTGTCATGAAGACGCGAGGGAGCCTGACCGAAGTCTCGTCCGATCAGGAGAAGGTGACGACCGCGGCACCCGAAGTGCCGCCCAGCGAGGTCAGCCTGGCACCGCTGACGCAGGACGCCACCGAACCGCCCGCCCGGTCGCAATGGCAACTGTTTTTCCGCCGGTTCCGGCGCCATCGCCTGGCGATCGCCTCGTTGGTGCTGCTGGTGGTGCTGTACCTCGTAGTGAGCTTCTCCCACCTCACGGCGCCGTACCCGCTCAACCCGAAGACGCTCTCGCCGCCCCGTGGGCCGAATCTCACCCATCTGCTCGGCACCGACGACCTCGGTCGCGATCAGACGACCCGGATGATCTACGCCGCCCATCTCTCGATGACGATCGGTCTACTGGTTGCGATCTTCTCCACCCTGATAGGGACCTTCGTCGGCGCAGTTGCCGGTTACTTCGGCGGATGGATCGACCAGGTGCTCATGCGGGTCACCGACCTGTTCCTGGTCGTTCCGGCGCTGGTTGTGATCGCGGTGGCCCAGCAGGGTCTGGATCAGAAGAAACTGCCGATCTTCGGCAAGCTCAGTTCGTCCACGCTGATCATCGGAATTCTGTCGATCCTGTTCTGGATGTACATAGCCCGGGTGGTCAGGGGGCTGTTCCTGTCGCTCAAGGAGAAAGAGTTCATCGAGGCGGCCCGAGCGTCGGGGGCATCGAGCTGGCGGATCATGTTCCGCCACATCCTCCCCAATACGATCGGCCCGATCGTGGTCAACACGACCCTGGTCGTGGCTCAGGCGATCCTCTTGGAGTCCACGCTGTCGTTTCTGGGGCTCGGCATCAAGCCTCCGGCGGTGTCGCTTGGTTCGATGATGTCCGACGCCGAGCAGTGGGTCGGCACCCACAACGCCTACTTGATCTATTTCCCCGGGCTCCTGCTGCTGCTGATCGTGCTGGCGGTCAACTTCCTCGGCGACGGACTGCGTGACGCCTTCGATCCCCAGTCGAAGCACTAGGACCAACAGTGGCGCAGGATCTGAAGGCGGAAAATCCCCAGGACGTCGGGCTCCCCCCGCTGGACCCCATCCGGGCGGGCGAGCCTCTGCTCTCCGTCCGGGACCTGAAGGTGCGGTTCAAGACCGACGACGGCATTCTCAAGGCGGTCGACGGCGTGAGCTACGACGTCTACCCGAACGAAGTGGTCGGCATCGTCGGCGAATCGGGGTCGGGCAAGAGCGTCAGTTCGCTGGCCATCATGGGTCTGCTGCCGAAGAGCGCCGAAGTCACCGGGGAAATCGTCTTCCGGGGCCAGGACCTCCTTCACATGGACGAGAAGGATCGCCGGAAGCTCCGGGGTGGCCGGCTCGCCATGGTGTTTCAAGACGCCCTCGCCGCTCTGAACCCGGTCTTCACCGTCGGTGACCAAATCGCCGAGGCGATCGCGGCTCATCAACCCAAGATGGGTAAGCAGGCCAAGCGCAAGCTGACCATGGACCTGCTCGACCTGGTCGGCATCCCCAACCCGTCGGCGCGCGTCGACCAGTACCCCCACGAGTTCTCAGGCGGCATGCGCCAGCGAGCCATGATCGCCATGTCCATCGCCAACGAACCGGACGTGCTCATCGCCGACGAGCCGACGACGGCGCTGGACGTCACCATCCAGGCCCAGGTGCTCGAGGTCCTGGAACGCATCCAGGACCGGACCAACTCGGCCATCGTGCTGATCACCCATGACCTCGGCGTGGTCGCGGGCGTCGCCGACCGGGTGGTGGTGATGTACGCCGGACGGCCGGTCGAGACCAGCGTCGTCGACGAGATCTTCTACCACCCGCGCCACCCCTACACCATCGGGCTGATGGCGTCGCTGCCCCGGTTGGATGCCGCCGGAGCCCGCACGGAGCGCCTGTACCGGATCAAGGGACAACCGCCGTCACTGATCTTCCTGCCGTCGGGCTGTCCGTTCCATCCCCGCTGCGAGTTCGCCGAGCTGCCCGCGCCCTGCAGCACCATCCGTCCCGACTTGGAGCTGGTGGACCACACGTACGGCCGCCATATGGCCGCCTGCCACCGGCGCCACGACATGGCCGACGTCAATCCCGACGAGCTGCACGCCGACGCCGGGGCCGAGTTGGAGGCGGTGGAAGATGCCGCCGTCATCACCCCCGCCGAGGCGAAGGCAATGGAACAGCTGAGCGTTCCGACCGAGGAGCAAGAGTGACCGGCGCGGGCGATACGAGTTCGACACCGGGGGACTCAGTGCCCGCCGAGCGTCCGGCGCCGGTGGTGCCTGCGGCAGGTCCGGCGGCCTCGGCGCCCCCTGACTCAGTGTCTGCGGCGGCTTCAGTGCCCCCGGCCTCGACGCTCCCGGACTCGGCGGCCGCGGTGCCTGCGGCTGCGGCAGCTCCGCCTGCGGCGGCCGCGGCCGATGCCGAAGCGACTCCTTCCGCCCCGGGCACGGCATCGACGGCGTCAGACGGAGTCCCCCCACGGGCGTCTGCGCTCCCGCCTGTTGGCCCGGCCACGCCGGGAACCCCGGCGACGAATGGCCACGCGGTCAAGCCCGGGCAGAAGATCCTCGAGGTTCACGAGCTCGTGCAGGACTTCCCGATCCGCGGCGGGTTGTTCCGCCGTGTCGAGGGCTTCGTCCACGCTGTTTCGTCGATCAGCTTCGACGTGTCGGCGGGCGAGACATTGGCGCTGGTGGGTGAGTCGGGTTGTGGCAAGTCCACGACCGGGCGGATGCTGCTGCAGCTCTTGGTCCCCACGTCGGGCTCGGTGAAGTTCGAAGGTGAGGAGCTGATCGGCGCCAGCAGCTCCCGCATCCGCCACCTGCGCAAACGGATGCAGATCGTGTTCCAGGATCCTTACGCCTCGCTGAATCCTCGCATGACTGTCCAGGCGATCATTGCCGAGCCCATGCGCGTGCACGGCATGTGGCGCGATGGCGGCGCCGCCAAGGTCAAGGACATCATGGAGTTGGTCGGGCTGAACCCCGAGCACGTGAACCGTTACCCCCACGAGTTCTCGGGAGGCCAGCGCCAGCGGATCGGCATCGCACGATCGCTGGCCCTCGACCCTGCCCTCCTCGTGCTCGACGAGCCGGTTTCGGCGCTGGACGTGTCGATCCAGGCCGGCGTCATCAATCTGCTGGAGGATCTGCAGGACCGCCTGGGCCTGGCGTACCTGTTCATCGCCCACGATCTGTCCGTGGTGCGTCACATCGCCGACCGGGTGGCGGTCATGTACCTGGGGAAGATCGTGGAAATCGGCGATCGCGACGAGGTCTACGACCATCCCGCCCACCCCTACACCCAGGCGCTGCTGTCGGCTGTTCCCGTTCCTGACCCGAGAAAGGAACGGGCCCGGCAGCGGATCGTGCTCGAGGGCGATGTACCGAGCCCCGCGTCGCCCCCGTCGGGCTGCCGGTTCCGGACCCGATGCTGGAAGGCCAAGGACATTTGTGCCACCGAGGAACCAGCACTCATCGACCGGGGGCAGGGCCATCCGGTGGCCTGCCATTTCGCTGAGACGAAGCAGGTCGTCTGAACGGCTGGGCTGTGCGGCGCGCCTGCGCCTGACAGGATCAACTCGATGCGGGGGCGCCGACTTCGAACTCTGACGTGCGGAGTCGCCGCTTTCGTGGCGGCCGCCGGGGTACTGGCCGCATGCACGGGTAGTTCGGCCAAGCCGGCGCAGGCGACGACGGTGACGACGAGGGCCGTTCCGACCATCAACCAGGGCGGCGACATCGTGGTCGCGGCCGGGGGCGAACCCGGGTGCATGGATTGGATCAGCACCTGTGCCGGTTCGGCCTGGGGAATCTGGACCGTTCAGACCAACACCATGCCCCGGGCGTACGACTTCACGCGCGACAACCAGTACAAGCCCAGCATCCTCCTGACCGGCGAGGCCGAGGTGCAGACCGGGCAGGAGCAGGTGGTGACGTACCACCTGAACCCCCGGGCGGTGTGGAACGACGGCCAACCCATCACGTCCCACGATTTCAAGTACACGTGGGACCAAGTTGCCCATGGCCAGAACATCCACGACCAATCGGGCTACAAGAACATCGTGTCCGTGGACGACTCCGACCCTCACATCGCGGTGGTCACGTTTTCCCAATCCTTTGCGGACTGGCGGCGACTATTCGGTGGGTCGTACGGCCTGCTGCCGAGCCATCTCCTGGAGGGACAGGACCGCAACGCACTCATGAAGGACGGCTACACCTGGTCGGGCGGCCCCTGGGCGCTGGCGCCCGCCGGGTGGGTGCGGGGGCAGTCGATCAAGCTGGTCCCCAACCCGAACTACTGGGGAAAGAAGCCCGACCTGGCGAGTGTGACGTTTCGGATCTTCACCGATGACGGCGCCGAGCAGCGGGCGTTCATCGCCGGGGAGGTCCTGGCCGCCTACCCGCGTCCCGATCCGGTCAGCGCCGGGTACCGGGGCGGGGCCACCACCTTCGTCGGTGTGACCGCGGGCCTGGACTACGAGGCGCTGTGGTTCGACGTCCAGCGGGCGCCGATGAGCACCAAGGCGGTCCGCCAGGCGGTTGCCTACTCGCTCGACCGAGGCGCGATCGCGACCCAGCTGCTGGGGCAGCTCCTGCCCGGCGTGCAACCGATCCAGGACCTGCTTCCCCCGGCGTACGGCCAGTTCTATTTCGAGACCTTCGCCAAGTACCGACCCGACCTCACGACCGCGACCCAGCTGATGCAGGGTGACGGCTGGGCCAAGGACGGTGAGGGCATGTGGACCAAGGGCGGGGTGCGGGCGACCATCGAGATCAAGGTTCCCGCGTCCAGTCCCGGCGGAACGCAGCTGGCACAGCTCATCGTGACGCAGCTGCACGTCGCCGGTTTCGTGGTGGCCGTGACCCCGGAGACCCCGGAAACGCTGTTGACGAAGGACCTTCCCGCCGGGATGTTCACGGCGGCGCTGTATTCGGTCGACCTGCGCCGGCAGTTGAGCGCCGTCCCGGTTGCGGCCGGGATCGACGACAACGATCCGGGGCTGTGCCGGTTGTTCTGCTCGACCAGCATCCCGACCACGGCGAATGGGGGGTTGGGAGCCAACTACGGCCGGGTGGCTGATCCGACTCTGGACCGCTACCTGGCCGACCTCGACACCAACCTCAGCGACAGCGCCCGGCTGGTCGACGCCGAACAGGCGGCGGACATCCTGGCGGAGCTGGTACCGGCCATCCCACTGTTCGCGTTGCCGGACATCGTGGTCGTCAACACTGCCAAGGTGGGGGTGGAAGGGGGGACATTCAGCCACAACCTGGCGTACGGCCCATACGAGTACCTCAACGAGTGGTACCTGAGGTAGGCCAACGGCTCTCGGCGCGGCCGGGCCACGGGTGGGTCGGCTACCATGACCGCTCGCCCGGCCAGGGCCGGAGTCCACGTCGGAGTGGCGGAATAGGCAGACGCGCTAGCTTGAGGGGCTAGTGCCCGCAAGGGCATGGGGGTTCAAGTCCCCCCTCCGACACGAACGCAAGTACGAGTCTTAGCACCAAGCGAAACCGCTGCGGCCGTCCCCAACGGCGCTCGACTCGCCAATCGCCAAGTGCAACCATGCCGGCGAGTGCTTGGTCGTTGCGCCCACACACCACCCGAAGATTGAGAGGGCACTCTCAGCCAAGGCTCGGTTCTGTGCGAGCAGCGGGTGTCGGGGGCCTACCGGCGCATGAGTAGAACGACCACAATGATGATGAGAATCAGGAGGATTACACCGCCACTGATATACATGCGTGCTCTCTACCCCCGAAGGTCTCGTCCTCAACCGTCAAATCCGCATTAAGTTTTTCGGACCGCCGCGGCTGACGTCAGGTAGGCCTGACCGGGGCGGAGTTCAGGTTGACGGCCGTCGCGCCTGCCGAATAACTTGGCGACGCGAGGATCGAACGATCCTAGGCTCGGCACTACTTGGTCGAGCTCCGCCTGCCCCAGACCCCGGCAGCGTCAGTGATGTACGGCGTCGAGGGGAGGGTGGACTTGTGACGACCGGTCTACGGCAAGGTTCTCTGTCAACACCCGGCGGCGATCCGACTTGGCGCGAGCGTGCGAGCTGCCAGTTCATCCGGCCGGACCTGTTCTTTCCCGCGGGCACCACAGGACTCGAAGTCGAGGAGATCGAGGCGGCAAAGGCGGTCTGCCGCAGCTGCCCTGTTCAAGACTCCTGTTTGCAGTTCGCGCTCGAGACCAATCAAGAGGCGGGTATCTGGGGCGGCACCACCGAAGTCGAGCGACGACGAGTACGGCGCGCCTGGCTCGCCGACCAACGTCGGCGAGCCGGCTGATCGCACGAGGCATCAGCATGGCGTCGACGGCTGCCGGTCGCCGGTGGCGGCCAACGTCGATGCGGACGCTCGACCGGTCGGGCCGCTCGCCCAGGCGGTCACCGCCAAGTTCCCGTGCCGCCCGCCCCCCCGCGAGGCCGGCGCGGTGCCGCTGACCCCAGCCCAGACCTCCCTTTGGGCTGGCGGTCGGCGGCCGACCTGGCTCCCGAGGATCTGAGACGGTCACCGGTGTAACCTGGCACCGGCACGACTGGGCGCCCAGTCGCCGGACTCCTCCTTCGGGGGTGTCCGCAGTAGCTGCTCCAGATCCTGGCAGCGCGTCGTTTCGACGCTCGACGACCAGAGGAGGACAGCTTGGGTGTTGACCTGGTGTCGTCAGGCCCTGACCCCTGTAGAGACGCACGCTTGCGCCGTGCGGGTCGACCGTCGTGCCGGTGGCTCTGGCCCACGATCGACCTCGCCAGCCGGCGGTGGTGAGCTGGTGCCCCCCGAGCGGCGGCTGCGAATCCTTCAGGAACTCCTCGCATCGGGACACGGTGATCGGGCCACGGCTCGTCTGTGCGAGGTGTGCGCCGCTGTGGCCGGGGTGAGCGGCGCGGGCATCATGCTGATGTCTGGCGACGCGCCATGGGGTTCGGTCTGCAACACCAATGCAGTCAGTGCCTTGATAGAAGAGTTGCAGTACACGCTCGGTGAGGGCCCGTGTGTCGACGCCTACCACCATGATCGACCCGTCCTCGAGCCGGACCTGGCGGATCCCATTACCCCCCGCTGGTTGGCATTCACCCCGCCCGCGGTGAAGGCCGGGGCCCGGGCCGTGTTCGGCTTCCCTCTACGGATCGGAGCGCTGCGACTCGGCGCCCTCAATCTGTACTGCGACCAGCCCGGGCCATTGAGTGACGGCCAGCACGCCGACGCCCTCGTCTTGGCCGAAGTGGCCGCCCAGACGGTGTTGATGATGCAGGCCAACGCGCCATCGGGGAGGCTGGCCACCGAGTTGGAGACCGGCGGAGACTTCAAATACGTCGTTCACCAAGCGTCGGGTATGGTCGCGGCCCAACTGGACGTCGGAGTCGGGGAGGCGTTCGCCCGGTTGCGGGGCTTTGCCTTTGCCACTGACCGCTCCCTTGAACAGGTGGCCGACGAGGTGGTCGGCCGGCGGCTGCGCTTCGACGACCTCAGTACCGGCGACCCCGACCCGGTGCTCTGACATGTTGGCGGGCTTTTGGCTCTGCCCCCAGCGGTCCTACAATTGGGTGCTGCCGGGTACGCGGTGAGGAGAGTCGATGTCGAGAGAAGCGGTATTGGTGCGCACCCTGGTCGAGCTGGCTGACACCCTGGTCGAGGACTTCGACGTGGTTGAGTTGCTCACGCTCCTGACCGACCGATGTGTCGAGGTGCTCGATGTCACCGCCGCCGGGCTCATGCTGGCCTCGCCTGGAGGCGATCTGCGGGTGATGGCATCGTCGAGCGAAGCCATGCGCCTGGTGGAGTTGTTCGAGATTCAAGCCGACGAAGGGCCGTGCCTCGATTGCTTCCGCACCGGGAAGCCGGTCGTCAATCGTACCCTCGGCAGTACGAACCTCAATTGGCCCCATTTCGCGCCGCAAGCGCTGGAAGCCGGCTTCTTGTCGGTCCACGCCCTGCCGATGCGACTGCGGGGACTCACGATCGGTGCGCTCAACCTGTTCCGTGCAACCGAGGGCATCCTGGACGAGGCCGATGTGGACGCCGCGCAGGCATTTGCCGACGTGGCCACGATCGCCATCCTCCAGCACCGCGCCTCATTGGAGACGCAGCTGCTCAACACCCAGCTCACGCAGGCGCTCAACAGCCGCGTGGTCATCGAACAGGCCAAGGGGGTCGTCGGCGAGCAGGCCGGGCTCTCCATGGAAGAGGCATTTACCCGGCTGCGAAACCATGCCCGCAACCACAACCTCCGATTGGTCGACGTGGCTCGCGGCATCGTCGACGGCAGCTTGGCGCCACCCTCGCTGGACCCGCTGCGGACGTTGGAGCCCACGCGCCCACCGCTGCCTGCTTCCTGAGAGGTCGTTCCGGCTAGGAGCCGGTCCGTCGCGTCCGTCGGGTCCGCCGGTGGGTGACCGATAGGGCGATCCCTGTGACCGCCGTCATCAAGGCCGCGGCCCACAGCACGACGCCGAGCGCAGGGCTGAGCAGCGTGTAGGCGGTAAAGCCCGCGGTGACAAGGATGACGACAGCGGCTGCCACCACGCCGACACTACGCAAGCTGCTTGGCAGGCGGCCGTTAGCGCCGCCTGACGGGTTCTCCCGGAGGGGCCATGAGGAGGAGCAGCACGCCGACGATGAACAACAACGCCACGGAAAGCAGCAGCGCCCGCAGCAGGTGATTGGGTCCCGTGACGGCGAGCGCGATCCTGCCCGTTATCTCCGACGACGTTGTCGTCGTCGTCGTCGCTGTCGCCGTCGACCTGGCTGTCGTGCTCGTCGTGCTCGTTGCGCCACCGCCGAGGCCAAGGGTCGTCGTCGTCGCACCGGCGGCGTTCGGTCGCGTGGTCGTCGAGGTGGTGGTCGTGCCGAGGGCCGGGGTGAGCAGGGTCGTCGTCGTGGTCGGTTGCGTCGCGGAGGTGGTTGTGGTGACCCCGGGGATGGAGGCGTTGGTCGTCGTGGTCGCCCCGAGGGCCGTCGTGGTCGTCGCCCCGATGGTGGTCGTGGTGCCGCCCGTGGTTGTGGTGGTGGTCCCCGCCCCGGCCGCAGTCGTTGTCGTGGCGCCGCCCGCGGTGGTTGTCGTGGCGCCGAGGGTCGTGGTGGCGCCACCACTGGTCGTCGTCGTATCGCCCGCGGTGGTGGTGGCGCCACCGGCGGTGGTGGTCGTGGTGGCGGTGCAGGCGGGCGACAGGAACGTGTTGGAGTCGAGGGTCACCGAGCCGTTTCGGGCCAGCGCTCGGCCGGCGACGACCGTATCGGTCGTTACCGTGATGTCGGTCAATGCCATGATCGTCCCGACGAATGACGACGTTGTCCCCAAGGTCGCGGAACTGCCGATCTGCCAGTAGACGTTGCACGCGTCAGCCCCGTTGATCATGCTGACCTTGCTGGACGACGCCGTGACCAGCGTGGACACGACCTGAAAGATGAACACCGCGTTCGGATCGCCTTGGCCGTCCAACGTGAGGGTTCCGCTGAGCGCTATGGAACTGGTGGACTTGTACACGCCGGTGGTCAGGGTCTGGCCGACCAGGTCTCCCGCCATACTCGCCGTGGGGGTGCGGCCGGCGGCGTCGTCGTAGGCGATCGTCAGATCGGCTTGGGCCTTCCCCGCCGTCGCGTCACCTGCATTGGTTGCACCCCCAATGATGCCTGGGGGAAATCCTGTGAAGGCGGTCCCTGGGCTCACGCCGAGATCTCCGCTCAAGTTGGTGGGTCCCGTGTTGGTGACCGTCTGGCCGCCGAGGACGGAATATGGTCCCGAAGCGCCCAGCGTGACTGGTGACTCGCTGGCGTTGGCCAGGGACGGGACGAGCAACAGAGCCACCAGTGAGAGCCCGCTCATGAGTGTGACGAACCTCACGGCAGAGATCCAGCGCGCCGGCCTCGTCGGTTGCCGAATCACGCCGGGCCTCGGATGGTAATTGGCCGTAAGTCTGCGTCGACCCGCGGGTCGCGTGAAAAGAACAGATTGAGACCTGCCATCGGCTTCTCCAAATCACAGGGCCTGAAGGATTGACCAGGGTCCGGGGCCAATGCGGTCAAAGCGACGAAACTCATCGGGCGCTTCTTCAACTGTGCCTGGAGTTCGCCCAATAGTCAACCAGCGAACGATATCCGAAATTTCCGTACTATTTGACCACAATAACTAAAGTAGAAATACGAGAATTCGGAGAAGACGTTTGCGGAGGACAAGCATCTCGGGTGTCGGTCATGGAAGCAGCAGTCGGTGCAACCGGCGACTCGTAATGGCGAGGCCCGCCATCGCCATGACGGCCAGATACAGGACGTCGATCAACGTGGAGGCGCCAACCGTGCCAAACGACAACCCACGCAAGAGGTCGACCCCGCGAAACAACGGTGTGACCTGGACAACTGCCTGCATGGCGGGGCTGTAGGTCGACAGCGGATAGAACGTGGCCGAGAACAGGAACAACGGCAGTACGACCAGCTGTACGAGATCGAGGTCCTGCCAACTACGGATGTAGCACGTGAAGGCCATGCCGGTCGCGGCGAACGCGAATCCGATCAAAACCGAGGATGGCAGGAGCAAAAGGCCCCACCAGGAATGGATGAGACCCATTGCGAGCATGACGAGGAGAAATCCGCCGGCGTAGATCGCACCGCGCATGAGGCTGAATACGATTTCCCCCACCGCGATATCGCCGGGAACCAATGGTGTAGCCAACATCCCGTCGTAAACGTTCGCTTCCTTTAGCTTGTAGAAGATGTTCATGGTGCTCTCGTAAATGGCGCCGTTCATGGCTGATGCTGCGAGGAGCGCGGGCGCCACGAACGCCGAGTAGGAAACGCTGCGACCGTCGACCGTGACTTTGCCGACCAGGGCGCCGATTCCGACCCCGATCGAAAAGAGGTAGAACACGGGCTCGAAGAACCCCGACAAGATGATCGTCCACATTCGCCGCATGACGGTGAGGTTGCGTTCGAGGACCCGCACGAACCGCCACCGCGGGCCCGTGAACAGCGTTGGCGTCCTGCCCCTGACGCCCGCCGTCATCGGGCGATCCCCGCCCGAACCATTCCCCGCGCCCGATACCGTCGTCATACGACCAGGCGCTTCTTGAACCGGGCGACTGCGAGGGCCGATCCAATGGTCGTCCATGCGAGGAGGTAGGTCAGATGCAGGGCCACCCGGCCGAGGCTGGCGTTGCCCAGCGCGAGTGACCGGCAGAGGTCGACGCCGTGCCAGAGGGGCGTGACGTAGGCGATGGGGCGGAGGACGGCCGGGAGCTGGCTGATCGGGAAGAACGTGCCCGAGAAGAGGTACAGCGGCACGATCCCGAAGCGCATGAGGCTCACCAGGCCCTGGTGGCCGTCGAGCGTCGCCGTCAAAGCCGCCACCGGAGCCGCGAATGCCGTCCCGGTGAGGACCGCGCCTGGCAGGGCCAGGAGGATGTTGCCCGACCGGGCGGCGCCGAAGGCCACGATGGCAACGACGAATACCGCGCTGGTCATTGCGATGCGAACGGCGATCCAGAGCAGTTGGCCCAGGGCGACGTCGGACGCCGTCAAGGGTGTTGCCAGCATTGCGTGAAAGGTTCGCCGCCATTTGATGCCTTCGATGATCGGGTAGATGGCCTCGTTGGCCGCGGTTTGCATGGCGGCTGCGGCCAGGAGCCCGGGCGCGAGGAAGGCCAGATAGCTGGCGCCCCCGAGTGATGCCCGGCGCGCCGCCGTCCCCTTGTCGACCAATGAGCCCAGCCCGAGCCCCATCGCCGCCAGCATCAGGACAGGGGTCAGCACCGTGCTGAACACCGATCCCCGCCACCGGCGACGGTAGGTCATGGCGGCGGTCTCGGTCGCCAGCAGAATTCGTGACCGTGAGAGCACAGGCGCTCAGTCCACCAGGCTCCGCCCGGTCAGGCGGAGAAAGATGTCCTCCAAGGAACTTCGTCGGACCAGCATGCTGACCGGCGAGAGCCGGCGGCCGTGGACCTCGGCCGCGGCGGCATCGCCGTCGTCGGTGTACACGAGCACCCGGTCGGGAAGCGCTTCGACCCGCTCACCGAGGCCGGCCAGTCGGTCGAGCGCCGCCTCCTGCTGGCCTACAGGGAAGCGCAGCTCGAGGACCTCCCGGGTCGAGTAGCGCGTGATCAGTTCCTGGGGCGCTCCCTCGGCGACGATGGTCGCCTTGTCCATGACCACCAGCCGGTCGCACAGCTGCTCGGCCTCGTCCATGTAGTGCGTCGTCAGGATGATGGTCTTGTGGGATTGCTTCAGGCGGTAGAGCCGATCCCACAACACGTGGCGCGCCTGAGGGTCGAGCCCGGTGGTGGGCTCGTCCAGCAGGAGGAGATCGGGATCGTTGATGAGGGCCCGGGCGATGGTGAGGCGACGTTTCATACCGCCCGAGAGCTGCTCCACCTTCTGCCCGGCCTTCTCGCCCAACTGGACGAAGTCGAGCAGGTGGTCGACCCGCTCGCTGATCACTCGCCGGGGCAGGTCGAAGAACCTCCCGTACACGAACAGGTTCTCGCGCACCGTCAGTTCGGCATCGAGGGTGTCATCTTGAGGTACGACACCGAGCCGAGCCCGGATGCTCGGGCCGTCGGTCGACGGGTCCATTCCCAGTACCCGAAGCTTGCCGTCGCTGGCCGGCGAGACGCAGCCAACCATGCGCATCGTCGAACTCTTGCCGGCGCCATTTGGGCCGAGGAAGCCGAATGCTTCCCCCTGCGCAACGTCGAAGTCGATGGAGTCGACGGCAGTCGTGGTTCCGAAGCGCTTCGTCAGGCCCCTGGCCTCGACCACGGTCGGGCGGCCCACGTCAGACATGGCGCGGGCGAACAGGGGGCGCGGGAGCCTTCACCCGCCCAGCATCGCGCCCAGGATCGAGTGAGGCAGACGGTTTACCTGCGCTTGCGCCCCTGGGCCGGTAGACCGCTGGTCGGCCAGGTGCCGGCGCCGTGCCCCCTGGGGGCCGGGTTCGCCAGCTTGCGAGGCTTTCCCATCCGTCAAGGTCGTTTCGACTCTTCGGGCGGATGACGAAGGCCCGGCGGGCCGGGGTGGAGCGGACCGCCGGACCTCCGGTGAGGGGGAACGGCTAGACGCCGCTCCCGCTGGCCGAGGACGTGCTACTACCGCTGCCCGAGCCGCCGCGCGTATGGGGGCAGTCCCCATTGTGTGCGGGGGCCTTCGACGAGCCTGGTGTGGTCGTCGTCGGGGTCGGCGTTTGCGTTGACGCCGCTCCGGCGACGCTGGCCGCGCCGAGGCTGAGGCCGAGAACCCCGGCCACCGCCCCTGCAGCCAGCACTATCCGTGTACGTGTCATGTGTGCTCCTCGATACGGGCCACGGTGACCCGCAGGTCCACTTCACCATCGCAATATCGCGGCCCGCTGTGCGCAAGCTCAGAAATCCCGCAGAATCGCGGGTGGTCCCTCCGTGCACCCTGCGGGGCGCCTCAGTGGCCGTCGGTGCCCGTCGCACCCAACCAGGCGTCGCCCCGGATGCGCACGATGTCGGCCGTGCGGTAGCTCGCCACCCGCCGGGACCAGCAGTCGATCACCGTCCGGCCGGGCCGGGTCTGGAAGAACGTCGTGAGTGGACCCTCCTGCTGGTAGGTGTCGGCGCCCTCGATGACCTCTGCCTCGCCGCCCTTCAATCGGATCTCGTAGGTCATACCGCAACGGTACGACGGTGCGCCTGTGGGCATCCAGGGGTCCAACCCTGTGGATCTGGTCAGGTTGTCCACAGCGACGAGCCGGTGCGGACCCAGTCCGCATAGGCGCTGGCGAACAGCGCGGGCAGGCCGCCGGTGTGCCAGAAGACCGTCGTCGTGGAGGCGCCGATCCGACCGTCGCGCCAGGCCTGGATGAGCCCGGCCATGGCCTTTCCGGTGTAGACCGGATCGAGGATCACGCCCTCGAGGCGCGCCGCCAGTTCCAGTGCTTCGCGGCAGGCGTCGGTGGGGGCGGCGTATCCCGGTCCTATCTGGTCGTGGTCGATCTGGCAGGAGCCGGTGGGCGGGTTGAGCCCCGCCAGGACGGCGACCTCGTTCGCCTTCAGGGGCACTTGTTGGTCCAGGTCGGGGCGGGCACCAACGTCGATGCCGAGAACCAGCGTGTGGTCACCGAAGCCTGCGGCCAGCCCGGCGTGCGTCCCACCGGAGCCGCCGGCCACCACGACGAGACCGATCTCGTTCGCCTGGGTTTGCAGCTCACGGGCCGCCACGACGTAACCGAGGGCACCGATGGCGTTGGCGCCGCCGACTGGGATGGCGTAGGGATGGCGGCCTGCCGCCGTGAGCCGGTCGCTCTCCTCGGCGATCGCAGCCTCGATGGCGTAGTAGTCGGCCGGCCCGATCCAGATGATCGCCGGTCCCAGGAGCTCGTCGAGGACGACGTTGCCGCTGGGATGGGCCGGACGGTCGCCTGCGATCACGACGGTGCATTCCAGGCCGACCCGGTTGGCGGCGGCGGCCGTCATGCGGACGTGGTTGCTCTGGTGGCCCCCGCCGGTCACGAGGGTGTCGCAGCCCCGAGCCTGGGCGTCGGCGCAGAGATATTCGAGCTTGCGGGCCTTGTTACCCCCTCCGGCGAGCCCGGTGGCATCGTCGCGCTTGATCAACAGGGCGCCGGGTTCCATGCCCAGGTGGGCCCCGAGCCGATCGAGGGGCTCGAGCGGGGTGGGGAGGTGCGCCAGGGAGATGCGGGCGAACCCGAACGGTCCCGGCTCCGGCTTCGGTGTTGGCATCACGAGCCTGACGGTACGCCGACTACGGGTGGGGCGGCGTGGCTGCGGAGCCGCGGAGCGGCGGAGCTGCGGGGCCGCGGAGTGTGGCTGGGCAGAATTTTCTTCCGGTGATCCCGCGTGGAGTGTGGGTTTGTCTACAGAAAACCGTGGGGGCCGAGGCGGGGGCTTCGGGCGGGGCGGCGGGGCGGGTTTTCTACCGAGACATCCCACGTGGAGTGTGGGTTTGTCTACACAAAACAGCCGGGGCCACCGGCCCTACCGCCGGGGGAAGCGGTGAGGTCGGTGGCCCCAGGAGAGGCGGCCCGGTGGTTCAGTCGGCCGGGCCGGAGGCGAGGGTGACGCTGGCGGTGTGGCTGGCGCCCGACTGGCTGGTCCAGGTGAGCGTGACCCGGTCGCCCGGACGGTGGGTCTGCATCGCGGCGGTCAGGGCCTGCGGCCCGGTCACTGCGGTGCCTCCGACCGCGGTGATGGCATCGCCCGCCACCAGCCCGGCGGCGGCGGCCGGGGTGCCGGAGGCCACTCCGGTCACGAGGGCGCCTGTGCCGGACGACGTGGTGGAGAGGGAGATGCCGAGGAAGGCCGGCAGGCCGATGTGGATGGTCGAGCTGGCCTTGCCCGACTCGATCTGCTGGGCGATCGAGAGGGCATGGTTGATCGGGATGGCAAAGCTCACCGTCGCCCCGGAGTTGAACCGTCGAGCCGACGAGGCGGCAGTGTCCATGCCGATGACCTGACCGCTGGTGTTGGCCAGCGGGCCACCCGAGTCACCCGGTTGGATGGGGGCGTCGGTCTCGATCAGGCCGTTCAGGGTCTCGGCGTTGGTTCCGCCTTGATCGCTGGCCGTGATCGTCTGACCGACGGCTCGCACCGTCCCGGTGACCACCGATGGAGCGCCACCCTTGCCGCCTGCGTTGCCCAACGCGACGACGGAGTCACCGGTCTGGACGGTGCTCGAATCACCGGTGGGGATGGTCTTCAAGCCGGAGGCATTCTTCAGTTGCAGTATGGCCACGTCCTCGGTCGGGTCGGTTCCGACCACGGTGGCGCTATAGGTGCGACCGGTACTTGGAATCGTCACCGAAATGGTGGTCGCCCCGCTGACCACGTGGTTGTTGGTGAGCACCTCACCCGAGGCGGTGAGGACCATCCCAGTGCCCGCCGCGGCGCTGTTCTGGTAGGACAGCTGGGTGTTGATGTCCACGATGCCGGGCGTGACCTTTGCCGTCACCGCGGCGGCGTCGGCGGGCGCGGAACCCGTCGAGGGCTGTGATGGCTGGCCGGGGTTGGTGCCGGCTGACGGCGTCGTCCCGCCGGTGCTCGGCGTGGTCGCCGGGCTGGTCGCCGGGGTGGACGCGGCCGCGACGGGGTTGGAGGCGGGCCGTCCGAGCTGCCTTCCGATGCCGAGGCCGATGAGCGCCGCGACCAATGCCGCGACGATCACCACTGCGAGACCGCTTCGTCCCCGACGACGTGGTGCCTCGGGTGTCTGCCAAGCCGGCAAGGGGCCGGTGCCGCCATAGCCACCGAAGCCGCCATCGCCGCCCCCGACTGCCGGGGCGGTCGGCGGGACCCATGCGGGCGCCCATGGTGGCGGCTCGCTGATCCATTCCTGCGGCGGCGGTGGCGCGAGCACCGAGGTCGCTCCGCTGCCTCGCTCTTGGTAGATGTCGGTCACGACGTCGCTCCTATGGCTGGTCTCCACCTCAGTGAACGCCGTCAACCTCAGAGCCGGATCAGGGGCTTCTGTGCCCACCATGAGACTTTTCGGTCAGCCGTTGACGACCGACGCCGGCAGGTTGGCCAAGCGGGCGGCAAAGACCGCGGCGATCTTCTCGATGGTGTTCTGCCCGGTCACGGTTATCTGGGGCGAGTCGGCATCGGAGAAGTAGACGCCCATCAGGGCCCGGCCGCGGCGCAGGTAGACGGCTACGGAATGGCGGGTCGTCCCGAGCTCGTCGGTGCTGACGAAGTCGTACGCCTGTCGGGTCACTCCAGTCGGGGCGGCCGCCCAGGAGCCGTCGGGTGCGGCGTTGAAATGGGTCACCTCGGCCGGTTCGCCGACCGGACTCGGCACGGATGTGGAAGGACAGTTGGACGCCACCGATTTCAGTTCGGAGAACGCCTGCTCAGTCGCCGCCGGATTGGCATACAGGACCGCTTCGGTGCTGAGCACGACCGTCGCCTGGGCGTCGAACGCTCCCACCTGGAGCCGGGCGGTCCGCAGGGATTCACTGGGAAAGGTGCCGTTGCACAAGTCGAGCGTCGGCTGGCCGTCCACCTGGTCGCCCCCGAGCAACGGCTGGACGACGACCGTAGACGCCACGTCCGCCTGACTGAGCACCAACGAATCCAGGGCCGCGGTCGAGGGGTCCCGGGGAACGGTCGCACTCGGACCGGGGAATGTCGGGACCACGGTCGGTGGCAGCCCCGCAGCCGAGGGCTGGGACGCGCTCCGGTGCCGAAACGCCAGGTAGCCGCCGAGTGTTCCCAGCGAACCGACGACGACCATGACGCCGACGACCAGGGCGACGAAACCCAATCCCGATCCCCAACGTGACGGCTTGGAGGCCGGCTCCCCGGGTGATGGGTCGGGACTCCATCCGCCGGGACGCGGCGGCGGGGTCCACGTGAGATACGAGGACGGGGCGGACCACTCCGGCGGCGGTGGCGGCCCCTGATCTCGTTCCGTGGCCGCGGACGGCGCAGTCCCGGGCAGGAAAACCGGTTCGGACATCGGGGGCAGCGGCTGGACGGGCGCCGAGGCCACGGTGTATTCGGCGGTATCGCGGCCCTCTTCCTCGTTCGTCCAGGGGTCGGCGGGCCCGTGGGGGAACGCTCCGTCGGTCCACGCCGAGCCGTCCCAGTACCGGTGGTGAGCGGGTGACCACGGATCGGGGTACCAGCCGGCGGGCGCAGGGGCGGCGGCCAGGGGCGCGGCCGCTGGGGGCGCGGCTGCTGGGGGCGCGGCTGCTGGGGGCGCGGCTGCTGGGAGGGCGGCCGCTGGGAGGGCAGGGCGCGCGGGCGGCGGGGGAGTACCGCGGCCCGGATCGCCCCAGCCGGGGCTTTCGTCGCTCATCCGATTCCTTCCAGTCGCCCGCGGCGACTCCATTGGCCAGTGTGCATGCCAGTCTGGACAAGTGATCTAAATCTCCGCTGAACATGCACTGAGAACTTCCGCAGAGGACGGTACTTACCTGTTTCCCAGCCCGTCACCAGGTTTCCTTGAGGTTTCGTCAGCACTGTGGCTTCAGTGGCTATCGGCGTCCTCGCGACCACGCCGTCCTTTTTCCCCAATCCGATTCTGAGGAGCACGAATGTCCGACACCGCTGCCGTACTCGAAGATGCCTTGTTCCAGATCAAGCGGGTCATCGTCGGCCAGGACCGCATGGTGGAGCGGGCCTTCGTGTGCCTCCTGGCGCGGGGCCACTGCCTCATCGAAGGTGTGCCCGGCCTGGCGAAGACCTTGACGGTCTCGACGATGGCGGGCGTGGTGGGCGGTTCGTTCACTCGCATCCAGTTCACACCTGACCTGGTGCCTGCCGACATCGTGGGCACCCGTATCTGGCGTCCCTCGCAGGAAGAGTTCGACATCGAATGGGGCCCGATCTTCGCCAACATCGTGCTCGCTGACGAGATAAATCGAGCGCCGGCCAAGGTGCAGAGTGCCCTGCTCGAGGTCATGGCCGAGCGCCAGGTGTCCATCGGTGGACACACCCGGAAGGTGCCGGAGCCGTTCCTCGTCCTGGCCACGCAGAACCCCATCGAGTCTGAGGGCGTCTATGCCCTCCCGGAGGCCCAGCGGGACCGGTTCTTGATGCAGATCGTGGTGGAGCAGCCCTCCTACCAGGAGGAGATCGAGATCGCCCACCGGATGAGCGTGCGGCCACCGGCGGCCGAGCAGGTGCTTTCGCCCGAGCGGCTCCAGGTGCTCCAGGCGCTGGCCGATGAGGTTTTCGTTCATCACGCAGTCCAGGACTACGCCGTCCGATTGGTCATGGGTACCCGCGAGCCCGCCCGCTGGGGCATGCCGGAGCTGGCTTCACAGATCGCCCTGGGCGCCAGCCCCCGGGCGACGCTCGGCCTCCTTGCCGGTGGGCGGGCGTTGGCGTTGCTGCGGGGGCGGCGGTTCCTCGTCCCGCAGGACGTGTACGACGTGGCACCGGAAGTTCTCCGCCATCGGCTGTTGCTCACCTACGACGGCCTGGCTGCGGGCTTGCAGGTCGACGACGTCGTCGCCCGAGTGCTGGCGACGATTCAGGCCCCGCGCGTGGCGCCCCATCAGGACGAGTCCGGTCCCGGTTCTGTCGGCCGTCCCGGGCCTACCGTACCGATGGCGGTCCCGACGGGCGGCAGTTCCGGCCACCTGGCCGGTTCCTCGGCGTCTCCCATGGAGCCCGCGTCCTACCTCGAGCCTGCCCCATACCTCGAGGCGACCTCGCATGACGCGACCTCGCGCCGGGCGACCTCGTGAGCGATCAGACGGGGCCTTTGTCGACGAGGCGTCCCGA
>JAUTXN010000380.1 GCA_030838045.1 Acidimicrobiaceae bacterium | reverse complement strand
CCGATTCGTCAGACCGCGGAGGTCTTCGCCCGCTGGCGGGGCGGCGACGATCTGGCGGCGGCGATCGAGGAAGACTTCGCCGAGTCCGATTCGACGCCGTACGTGATCGAGTTGGCCGGTCGGGTCGTGGGGTGGATTCAGTGGGCGGCCGAGGAGGACCCCGACTACCGCCATGCCAGCATCGACATCTACCTCGATCCGGCGGTGAGCGGCCAGGGCTACGGGACCGATGCCGTCCGCACCCTGGCACGGCACCTGATTCGCGATCACGGCCATCACAGGCTGGAGATCGATCCCGCGGCCGACAACGCGCCCGCCATTCGCTGCTACACCAAGGTCGGCTTCCGCCCCGTCGGGATCCAGCGCCGGAGCGAGCGGGGCAGTGACGGGGTGTGGCACGACAGCCTGCTCATGGACCTGCTGGCCGAGGAACTCGTCGAGTAGTCGAGTGGCTCAGCCGAGCGGCCCTACCCGGCGGCCCGGGACCGGACCCGGGCCATGACGGTCTCGGCCGCCGCCACCACTTCTGCGACCACCTCACGCAGCGCCGCGGCGTCGGCGGCCAGACCCTCGGGATCGACCGCCCCCGCGGTGCCGGCGGCATCCGCAGCGGCGACGATCGCCTCGAGATCGGAGAGCCTCCCGGCGAGCCAGGCGAACGGGTGGGCTGAAAGTTCGCCATCCCATTCCCGCTCGCTCGGTTCGACGCCGACGCCGACGCCGCCGCCGCCCTCGCCGCCCTCGAAGCTCGGGTGGTAGTGGGCCCGGGCGAAGTTGCCCGGTTCGCCGGCGACCAGGTCGAACAGGTCGGCGCGGAACAACGGCCGGTCGATCACGATCTCCTGGGCCGCCGACGGCGATCCCCGAGCCCCGCAGTCGCGCAGCAGCCGCACCTCGATGCGCACGCCGTGTTCGGGGCCGGCGGGGTCGGGCTCGTACCAGTCGAATACCAGGACAGCGGTCTGGCCGAACACCCAAGCCCGTTTCATCGGGACCCCCACCTCACAGCCGGCCTCGCAGCCGGCATCACAGCCAGTCGCGGCGGCGGAACAGGGCATACAGGGCTGCGCAGGCCAGCACGATGAACGTCGCCGACGCGAAGGCCCCCCAGTGCTTGCCGAAGCCGGGGAACGGCACGTTCATCCCGTAGAACCCCGTGATGAGCGCGGGCACGGCGATGATGGCGGCCCAGCTGGACACCTTCTTGACGATGAGGTTCTGGCGGTAGTCCCGGAGGCTGATGTTGGTCTCGACGATCGTGCCGACCAGGTCCCGGAGGGAGTCCGTCGACTCGCTGACGCGCAGGATGTGGTCGTAGACATCCTGGAAATACGGATAGAAATCCTCGGGGACGACCGAGTGTTCACGGCGCATGAGGCTGCTGACGGCTTCGCGCATGGGAACGACGAGGCGGTGGAACCGAACCATCGCCCGGCGCATGTCGAACCAGTGCCGTTGCTCCATCGGAGTGAGGAGTTGGTCGTTGAAGAGCCCTTCGCTGACGTCCTCGTAGTACTCGTCAAAGGCCTCGACCGCTTCGAAGTACCCGTCGACCACCACGTCGAGCAGCCCGTAGACCAAGAAGCTGACGCCATGGGTTATGAGATTGGCGGAACGGTCCCATCGCTCGAGGACCGGCTTGATGGGGAACCCCTCGTTCTTACGGACGGTGATCAGCCAGCGCGGGTTGATGAAGGCGTCGATCTCGGTTTCGTGGAGCGTTCCGGTCTCGACATCCACCTGCACGGAGTGGCACGAGAGAAACAGGTGGGTGCCGTAGCGGTCGAGTTTGGGTCGCTGATGTTCCCCCAACGCGTCCTCGACGGCCAGCTCGTGCAAGCCCAACTCGGCGGCCAGCTCGTGCAGCTGGTCGACCGACGGGCCGCACAGGTCGACCCACACCAAGGTGCCCGGCTCCTCCAGGCACTCGGAGATCTCCGAGACCGGGAAGTTCTCGGAGTCGAGAACCCCCTTGCGGTATTTCCTCGTGAGCGCTTCAGTCACGAGCCTCCTCCTTCTCCTGCCCCGCTCCGTCGACCCTGCGGACATCGGGCTCGATGTAGATCACCCGGGCCTCGGGGACGGCGGATCGGATCTTGGCTTCCACGTCGTCGATGGCCCGGGCCAGGGCATACACGTCCAGGCTGGTGTCGAAGGCCACCTTGGCGCCGACCAACAGCTCGTCGGGTCCGAGGTGCTCGGTCCTTAAGTGGATGACGCTGAGGACCTGGTCCGAGGACGTCATGGCCGAACAGATGCGCGCCACGTCGGCGGGCGACGCGGATTCGCCAATGAGCAAGCTCTTCATCTCGACCACCAGTGTGATGGCGATTGAGGCCAACAGGATGGCAATGGCCACACTTCCGAGGGCGTCGAAGCGGGCGTTGCCCGTCATTTCGGCCAATCCGATACCCACCAGGGCCAACGCCAGCCCGATCAAGGCGCCGAAGTCCTCGAGCAGGACCACCGGCAACTCGGGCGTCTTGGAACGGCGGATGAACTTCCACCACGACTCGGACCCCTTGGTCCGCTTCGATTCGTGCACGGCGGTGCGAAACGAGAACCCCTCCATGGCCATCGACACCAGGAGAATCCCGACCGCCCAACCGGCCGATTCCAGCTTGTGGGGGTGGCGGAGTTTGTCCACGCCCTCGAACAGGGCGAACATGGCGCCCGCGCTGAAGATGACCAGTGCCACGACGAAGGCCCAGAAGAACCGCTCACGGCCGTAGCCGAAGGGGTGCTCCGGTGTTGCCTTCTTGCGAGCCCGGGCCCCGCCGAGGAACAGCAGCCCCTGGTTGGTCGTGTCGGCCAGCGAGTGCACGGCCTCGGCCAGCATCGAGGCGGCGCCGGTGAAGGCGAAGCCCACGATCTTGGCCAGCGCGATGGCCAAGTTGGCCAGCAGTGCCGCAAGGATGGCCTTCCGGCTGCTGTGTTCCATGGCCGGTGATGCTAAGCGGACCCGCCCGGCGACATACCAGTGCGGCCCGCGACGGCGCTACCAGCGGCCCCTGTGGATGACCGATTCGGCCGGTCGGTGGCCCCGGGCCAGCGAGGGTGACGGCTTGTCCTCGCCGTCGGGCCACCCCATGACCACCGCACCGATGGGCCGGTACTCGGGGGGCACGCCCAGCGCCAGCATCAGTTCGTCGTCGTGGTGGTTGAGGCCGGTGAACAGCGCCCCGAGCCCGGCGTCGACCGCCGACAGCAGGATCAGCATGGCGGCGAAGGACGTGTCCACCAGCCAGTAGGGAACGGGCCACTCCGACTCGGCCAACCCGTACGCGGCCTTGTCCGCTTCGCCGTAACGGGCCCGGTAGGCGGCCTCGTCGGTCAGGGGCACGATCACGACCGGCGCCCGCAGGAGTCCGGGCCGGTAGGGGTCGGCCCGCCACTCGGGATCGCTGATCGTCTCCCAGAACAACCCGGTCTCCGACGGCCCGACCAGCACGACGAACGCCCACCCCTGGCTGAACCCCGCGGAGGGAGCCCGCTGGGCGTTGCCCAGGATCTGTTCGAGCACCTCCGGAGGCACCGCCTCGCCGGAAAAGGAGCGAACCATCTTGCGGCGCTGCACGACCGTCTGGAAGTCCACGTCACCCAACCTTAGAGGCGCGGAATGCCGACTCCTTCGGTAAGGTTTAACGGTATATGCCATCGTTCCGAGATCTGCTGAAGTCGACCAAAGCCAACATCCACGAGGTGGACACCGCCGGAGCGGCCGAGGCGATCGCCAAGCCGGGGACGGTCGTTCTCGACGTGCGCGAAGCCGACGAGTACGAGCAGGGCGCCCTGCCGGGCGCGGTCCACATCCCGCGGGGGTTCCTCGAGAGCCAGGTGGAGGGCAAGATCACCAACCATGACGCCCCGGTGGTCGTCTATTGCGCCGGCGGCGTGCGTTCGGCCTTCGCGGCCGAGACCCTCCAGCAGCTGGGCTACACCGACGTCGTCTCGATGGACGGCGGTTTCAACCGGTGGAAGGACGAGAACCGCGACTGGCGCACGCCGGCCACGTTGAGCGCCGACCAGCGCAATCGCTACCAGCGCCACCTGCTGCTGCCCGAGGTCGACGTCAAGGGCCAGCAGAAGCTCCTGGACTCGAAGGTGCTACTCATCGGCGCCGGCGGCCTCGGCAGCCCCGCCGCCCTGTATCTGGCCGCGGCGGGCGTCGGAACGCTCGGGATCATCGACATGGACGTCGTGGACGCGTCCAACCTGCAACGCCAGATCCTCCACAACATGGACCGCATCGGCGAACGCAAGGTCGACTCGGCCAAGAAGACTCTCACGGGGCTCAACCCCGACGTCAATGTGGTCACCTACGACGTCCGCCTCGGCGCCGACAACGTGCTGCAGATCTTCCAGGGCTACGACGTGATCATCGACGGGACGGACAACTTCCCGACCCGCTACCTGGTGAACGACGCCTCACTCAAGCTGGACATCCCGGTCGTCCACGGTTCCATCTTCCGCTTCGAGGGCCAGGCCAGCGTGTACCTGCCCCACGTGGGCCCGTGCTATCGCTGCCAGGTGCCCGAGCCGCCCCCGGCCGAGCTGGCCCCCTCGTGCGCCGAGGCCGGCGTGCTCGGCGTCCTGCCGGGCATCATCGGCAGCATCCAGGCCATGGAGGCCATCAAGCTCCTGCTCGGCATCGGCGAACCGCTGGCCGGCCGCCTGCTGGCCTACGACGCCCTCGAGGAGAGCTTCCGCACGTTCAAGGTCCCCCGCGACCCCGAGTGCGCGGCCTGCAGCATCCCCAAGGAGGACTTGGTCATCGCCGAGTACGACCAGCTCTGCATGCCTCACCCGATTGCCGCCCCAGCCAACGCTTGAGACCGAGCGGCTGATCCTTCGGCCGCTCGGGTGGGACGACTTCGACGCGCTCGGCGCACTCCACGCCGAGGTGTCGTTCTGGTGGTATCCCCTCAAGAGGGCCATGACGGCCGACGAGACCCGGCGCTTCATCGAGCGCACCCTCGAGCGCTATGAGGCGGACGGCGTGGGCCTGAGCGCCGCGGTCGTCAAGGACACCGGTGATCTGGCCGGCTGGCTGGGACTGGCCGTCCCCCATTTCCTGCCCGAGATCCTCCCGGCAGTCGAGGTGGGCTGGCGGTTGGGCGAGCGCTACCGGGGCCTCGGCTACGCCACCGAGGGGGCGGCGGCAGCCATCCGCTACGGGTTCGAGGACCTCGGCCTCGACCGCCTGGTCAGCATCTTCGAACCCGCCAACGTGGCCTCGGGCCATGTGATGGCGAAGCTGGGCTTCGAGTTCGAGCGGGAGGCGACGGTCCCCGCCAGCGGCGAGTCGATCCACGTGCTCGAGCTGACCAAGCGTGCGTGGGTTGCCGCCCCGTAACTCCGAGACCGGCCTTCGATCACAACATGGCGGGGAAAATGCCTCCCGCCGCCCTTGACCAGCTCCCTGGGGAGGATTTTCCCCCGTCATCACGAGCATGCGACGGTCGTAACCTGAACAGGGTGGAACCCGAGGAGCGCCGCACTGACGACGGGATCCCGATCCGCACCGCCTATACCGCCGACGACCTCGTCGGGTGGGACCCGGCGCAACGGTTGGGCCCGCCCGGCCAGGAGCCCTACACCCGGGGCATCCACCCCACCATGTACCGGGGGCGGCCGTGGACCATGCGGCAATATGCCGGCTTCGGCAGCGCCGAGACGACCAACGAGCGGTGGAAGATGTTGCTGGCGACGGGGTCGACCGGCCTGTCGTGCGCCTTCGACCTGCCGACCCAGATGGGTTACGACTCCGACCATCCCCGGGCCGAGGGCGAGGTGGGGCGCGTCGGCGTCGCCATCGACTCGGTCGAGGACATGGAGCGGCTGCTGGCGGGGCTCCCGCTCGACCAGGTGACGACGTCGATGACGATCAACGCCACCGCCGCCATCCTCCTGCTGCTGTACCAGCTGGTCGCCGAGGAAGCGGGCGTGGCGGCCGACAGGCTCGGGGGGACGATCCAGAACGACATCTTGAAGGAGTACATCGCCCGGGGCACCTACATCTACCCGCCCCGGCCGTCGATGCGGCTGGTGACCGACACCTTCGCCTACTGCGGGGAGCACCTGCCGGCGTGGAACACCATCTCCATCTCCGGGTATCACATCCGCGAGGCGGGGTCGACGGCGGTGCAGGAGCTGGCCTTCACGCTGGCCGACGGCATCGCCTATGTGGAGGCCGCGGTCGCGGCGGGGCTGGCGGTGGACGAGTTCGCCTCCCGGCTGAGCTTTTTCTGGAACGCCCACAACAACCTGTTCGAGGAGGCGGCCAAGTTCCGCGCCGCCCGGCGGATGTGGGCCCACATCATGCGCTCACGCTTTGGCGCCCGCGACGAGCGCAGTTTGAAGCTGCGGTTCCACGCCCAGACCGGTGGGTCGACCTTGACGGCCCAGCAGCCCGACAACAACGTGGTGCGGGTCTCGTTGCAAGCGCTGGCCGCGGTGCTCGGGGGCACCCAGAGCCTGCACACCAACGGGTTCGACGAGGCCCTGGGCCTGCCGACGGAGCGGGCGGCGCGCCTGGCGCTGCGGACCCAGCAGATCATCGCCTGCGAGTCAGGAGTGACCGACACCGTCGACCCGCTCGCCGGCTCGTACTACGTCGAGTCGCTGACCGAGGCGGTCGAGGCCGCGGCGTGGCAGTACCTCGACAAGATCGACGGACTGGGCGGGGCGGTGGCGGCCATCGAGGCCGGTTTCCAGGCCGGCGAGATCGAACAGTCGGCCTTCGAGTACGCCCAGGCGATCGACGAGGGGCGCAAGGTCGTGGTCGGTGTCAATCGCTACGTGTCGGAGGATGTGACGGTGACCGAGGTGCTCGCCCCGGACCCGTCGCTCCAAGCGGCGCAAGCCGACCGGGTGCGAACGCTCCGTGCCCGCCGCGACCAGGGGGCAGTGGACGCGGCCCTGGCCGACGTCGCAGACGCGGCCCGGGGCACCCAGAACCTGCTGGTCCCCATGAAGGTCGCGTTGCAGCGGCGAGCCACGCTGGGCGAAGTGAGCGACGTCCTGCGGGTCGTCTTCGGCACGTATACGGCGGGCGGCTGACCATGGCCACCGATCGCTTCGTCATCATCGGGGGCGGGCCGGCCGGCAATACGGCCGCCAGTCATGCCGCTCGGCTGGGCGCCGAGGTCGTGTTGGTCGAGTCCGACATCGTCGGGGGCACGGCCCACCTGCGCGACTGCATCCCGTCCAAGACGATGATCGCCACGGGCGGGGCGCTGACCTTCGCCCACCGCATCGCGGGGATGGGACTGCACCATCTCGAGGCCGAGATCGACCTCGCCGCACTTCGCCTGCGGGTCGAGGAGATCCAGCGCCACCTGCACGACTCGGTGTCCCAACTGCTGCGAAGCCAGGGCGTGCGCATGATCCGGGGCAAGGGGCGCCTGAAGGGTCCCCATGACGTCGTGGTCGAGACCGACGACGGGATCGAGGAACTGTCGGCCGACGCCATCTTGCTCTGCACCGGGAGCCGGGCGCGGATTCCCGACTGGGCCGAGCCGGACGGGGAGCGGGTCCTCACCACCCAGCAGGCCTACCCGCCGCCGGAGCTTCCGTCGCATCTGGTGGTGATCGGCTCCGGTGTGACCGGTGTGGAGTTCGTCCACATGTTCACGTCGTTCGGCTGCAAGGTCACCCTGATCGTCAGCCGCCAGCAGGTGCTGCCCGCCAAGGACCCCGAGGTGGCGGCGGCGCTGGAAAACGAACTGTTGCGCCGTGGCGTGCGGCTCTTCAAGGGCGCCCGGGCCGAGTCGGTTCGGCGGTCCGACGAGGGCGTGTCGGTCGTCTGCGACGACGGTCGGGTGGCGCGGGGCAGCCACGCCCTGCTGGCCATCGGTTCCATACCCAACTCCGAAGGGCTGGGGCTGGAGGACGCCGGGGTGGAGGCGGACCGGGGCGGTTACGTGCCCATCAATCACCACTGCCAGTCGAACGTGGCGCACATCTACGCCGCCGGTGACCTGTCGGGCAAGCTGCCGCTGTCATCGGTGGCGTCGATGCAGGGTCGCAAAGTGGCCGAGCACGTGATGGGCGGCCACACCCGCCAGCACCGGCATCTGGACTACGAGAAGGCGGCGTCAGCCATCTTCACCGAGCCGGAGATCGCCGACGTGGGGCTGGCCGAGGCCGAGGCGTTCGCCATCGGGCGCAAGATCCGGGTGACCAAGGTGCCGTTCTCGGCCAACGCCAAGGCGTTGATCAACGATCAGCCGCGGGGCTTCGTGAAGATCCTGTCCGATCCCGCGACGGGGGTGGTCCTCGGCGGCTCGATCGTGGGCCGCCATGCGGCCGAGCTGATCTCGGTCATCGCCCTGGCCGTGACGTGCCATCTGAAGGTGAGCGACATCGTCGAAAGTGTGCTGGTGCATCCGTCGCTGTCGGAGTCGTTGGCCGATGCCGCGGAGTAGTCCAACTGGGAGGGGTTTGAGATGACCGCGGTCAAAGAGGCGACTCGCACGCTTATGGACGGCGCTCGCGACCGGCTGGTCAAGCTGTCGCACCGGATCCACGCCAACCCCGAGCTGGCCTTCGAGGAAGAACGGGCCGCCGCGTGGGTGGCCGGTGCCCTGGACACCGGTGGAATGTCGGTCGAGACCGGGATCTGCGACCTTCCGACCGCGTTCGTGGCCACCGCGGGCAGCGGGCCGTTGCACATCGCCATCTGCGCCGAATACGACGCCTTGCCTGACATCGGCCACGCGTGCGGCCACAACGTCATTGCCGCGGCGGCCGTCGGCGCCGGGTTGGCGCTGGCCCAGGTGGCCGACGACCTCGGGATCACGGTCAAGGTGTTCGGCACACCGGCCGAGGAGGGCGGCGGCGGAAAGATCCTGATGCTCCAGCGGGGTGCCTTCGACGGCATCCACGCCGCCATGATGGTCCACCCGTACCCGGTCGAACTTCCGGTCATGACGTGCCTGGCGGTGTCGCATGTCGACGTCCACTACCGGGGCAAGGCGGCGCACGCCTCCTCCTACCCTGATCGGGGGGTCAACGCGGCCGATGCCCTCACGGTGGCCCAGACCGCCATCGGGCTCCTGCGCCAGCACATCCGGCCGTCCGACCGGATCCACGGGATCGTGACGAGGGGCGGGGACGCGCCCAACATCGTGCCCGCCCACACGGTCGGCAAGTGGTACATGCGGGCCCGGACGACCGGGGAGCTCTCCGAGCTCGAGCCCCGAGTCGAGCGGTGCTTCGAGGCGGGGGCGGTGGCGACGGGGTGCAGCTTCGAGGTCATCCCCCAGAGCCCGGTGTACTCCGAAATGCGGGCGGACAAGGAGCTGAGCGCCCTCTACCGGGCCAACGCCGAGGCGTTGGGCCGGGTGTTCCCGAAGTTCTCCAAGGAGGAACGGGAGCGGATCGCGGCGTCCACGGACATGGCCAACGTGTCTTTGGCCATCCCGACGATCCACCCGATGCTGGGCATCGACAGCCTGCCCGCGGTCAACCACCAGCCCGAGTTCGCGGCCCACTGCGTACGCCCGGTCGCCGACCAGGCGCTTGTCGACGGGGCCCTGGGCATGGCCTGGACCGTCATCGACGCCTCGACCAAGGCGGCGGTGCGGGACCGCCTCCTGGCCCGCCGCCGCAGCAACTGACCTTCGGGCGCGGCTACCCGATGACCACCACGACGTCGCCCGCGCCGACGGAGTCGCCCGGCGCCACGTTCACGTGGGTCACGGTGCCGGCGCGCTCGGCGTTGATGTGGTTCTCCATCTTCATCGCCTCGAGGACGCACACCGCCTGCCCGGCCTCGACGGTGTCGCCCACGCTGACCAGGACCTGGACGATCGTCCCCTGCATGGGAACGGTGACATCGCCACCGCCCGCGCTGGCGCTCGGCGCCGCGCCGCGCGGCGCGCTCGTGGCCGCCGCCCGCCGGGTGGGCCCACGCCCGCCCGCCGCGGCGGGGGCGGTGGCGGGCATGTCGGGCACCCACAGCTTCACCCGGTAGCGGCGGCCGTTGACCTCGGCGTCGAC